>NZ_CP031697.1:922000-1229333 GCF_004136375.1 Xanthomonas oryzae pv. oryzae | reverse complement strand
GTCAATGGCGGGCTCCACATGGGCTGAGCTGCCGGCACGGCTGCGCAGTGCGCCATGCCGTGACGCCATGCGCCATGCATGCCACGTCAACGCAAGCATCAGGGCGTACCGGGCTTGCGCAGCCGACGTGCGTGCCGACGACGGCGCGCATCGCGCCGCAGCAGTTGCGGCGGCTTAGCGCATCGGCGCGCAAGCGACCGCCACCGCGCGAACAACCCTCCTCTAGTGCGAACTGATTACACTCTGGCTTTTCCGCAGCGCGCTGCCATGGCCAAACCTTCAGAACGCACCACGCTCACTGCCCGCCCGCAGATGGCCGATATCGCGCGCATGGCCGGTGTTTCCGAATCCACCGTGTCGCGTGCATTGGCCGGCAGCCCGGTCGTGGCAGAACGCACCCGCGCCTACATCAAGCAGATTGCCGCCGATGCCGGTTACCAGGTCGACCCGGTGGCCCGCAGCCTGCGCGCCAAACGCTCCAACACGGTGAGCGTTGCGGTACCGATGATGCATGCGCTGGATCAGCCGCTGTCTGACCCGTTCTTGATGACCATGCTGGCACTGCTGGCCGAAGAACTCACCGGGCGCGGCTACAGCATGCTGCTCTCCAAACTGGACCGGCATCAGGACGGCTGGGTGGAACAACTTGCGCGCGGCAGCCGCTCCCATGGCGTCATCGTACTTGGGCAAAGTTTCGAACATGCCGCGCTGGATGCGGCCGCACGCGACGGCCTGCCGATGGCAGTCTGGGGCAGCCGGATCGATGGGCAGTCGTACATCAGCGTGGGCAGCGACAATTTTCAGGGCGGCGTGCTCGCCACCGAACATCTCATCGCCAGCGGCCGCCAGCGCATCGCCTTCCTGGGCGATGACCAGTTGCCCGAGGTGGCGCCGCGGTTTGCCGGCTATCGTCACGCGCTGGAACGGCACGGGCTTGAATTCGATATGCGGCTGCATGCGCGCAGCCATTTCGTCAGCGAAGATGCGTACCGCCTCACCCGCGCGATGCTCAAGAAGGCCGACCCGCCCGATGGCTTGTTCGCCGCCTCGGACGTGATCGCCGTGGGTGCGATCCGCGCACTGTTCGAGGCCGGCCACCGCGTTCCGCAGGACATCTCGCTGGTGGGCTTCGACGATATCCCGCTGGCTGCCTACAGCCAGCCTCCGTTGACCACGGTGCAGCAAGATCTGGGTCTGGCCGCGCGACTCTTGGTGGACCGCCTGCTCACACTGATTGCCGGCGAGCCGGTGCAATCGATTGAGATGCCGGTGAAGCTGGTGGTGCGCGAGTCGGCGTGAAGCGGGGATTGGGGAGTCGGGATTGGGGAGTCGTAACAGCGTGCTTTTGCGTGCGCTGGACCCGACCGTGCGCCGGCGTCACGATCAATCAGCAGCGTTGCGCGTAGCGATACGGGGCGACTAAGAGTGGCCAACAAAACGTAGCGGGCAGCCCTGGACGGCGCGCACGAACCGCGGTGTACGCGTGGCACATGCCGCAGCGAGCACTGGCTGCGCCTGCCTGGCGGCCGCGCAGTCGCTTTATGAGCGGCTCTCAACCAACACAGCCTTCGGCTTGCGCAAGCGCACACACACCATCGCCACTGCCGCTGCCAGCATCAGAGCGCCGGCCAGGCGGATCACGTTGCGCGGGTCGCCGTGCAGCAGGCGGTCGTAATACAGCGGCAAGGTGACGATCTGGATCAGCATCGGCAGCACGATGAACAGGTTGAACAAGCCCATGTACACGCCGGTGCGCTCGGGCGGGATGCTGTCGGCCAGCATCAGGTAGGGGTTGCCCATCATGCTGGCCCAGGCCAGGCCAATGCCGATCATCGGCAACAACATCAGCCAGCGGCTCTCGATGCCCGGCAGCAGCCACATGCCGATGCCAGCGGCGACCAGACACGCCGCATGCGTGAACTTGGGGCCGAAGCGGCGCACCACCGGCACCATCGCAAATGCGGCCAGGAACGCGACGAAATTATAGAAACCGCCGATCTGCCCGTTGACCAGACCGGCCTCGCGGAAGCCATGCGAGGTGGCATCGGTGGTGCCGAACAATGTGGTCGACAGCGACAGCACGATGTACTGCCAATAGCAAAAGATTGCGTACCACTGGAACAGCATCACCGGCGCCAACTGGCGCATGGTCGGTGGCATCTCGCGCACCGCGCTGCCAATTTCGCGCACGGTGGCTCCCAGGCCTGCGCCGGTCTGGCGCAGGCGTGCGATCTGTGCTGGCGGGATTGCCGGCTCGCGCACACTGCGCGCGGTGAGCAGGATCGATGCAGCAGAAAAGCCCGCGCCGATCGCGAACGCGGCGATGGTGACGTAAGGAATATGGTGCGCGTTGGCGGCGTCCTGACTCATGCCCATCCACACCAGCAAGGGCGGTGTGAGATAAGCCAGCGTCTGCGCCAGGCCGGTGAACGCACTCTGCATGAGATAGCCCAGCGGCCGCTGCGGCGGTGCCAGCACATCGCTCACCAGCGCACGGTAAGGCTCCATGGCCACATTGTTGGCCGCATCCAGCATCCACAGCAGGCACACCGCCATCCACAGCACGGTGCTGAACGGCATCGCCAGCAGGCACAGGCTGCACACCAGCGCGCCCAGCACCATGTACGGCATGCGCCGGCCCCAACGCGTCACCGAGCGGTCGCTCCAGGCTCCCACGAACGGCTGCAATACCAAGCCGGTCATCGGCCCGGCCAGCCACAGGTACGGCAGGTTGGCGTGGTCGGCGCCCAGATAGTTGTAGATCGGGCTCATGTTGCTCTGCTGCAGCCCGAAGCTGTATTGCACACCGAAAAATCCGGCGTTGAGCGCCAGGATGCGTGCGAAAGAAAGCGGAGGAACGGTCGACGACATGCAGAGCCCTGGGCATCGGTGCGGCTCCCAGTGGCCGCAGCGCACTGTACCCTGCCATCGTTGCAATCGATTGTAACGCTGCGCCGCAGCACTTTTTCGATCTCCAAATCTTCTGCCAATTGGTGCCATCCGCATGCTGCAATGCAAGATTGCAATCGATTGTATTGCAGCGTATTACTGCGCTCGCACTGCAGGCCACACGTCCCCTCCCTGGGAGGGGACGATGCAGGCGTCGGCACACCACCATCCGTGAGAGAGAGAGAATCGCAATGTCCACCTTGCACACCCTGCGCCTGCATGCCCTGGCCTGTGCGGTCGTTTCCTGCCTGTGCGCGCCTGCCGCGCTGGCCCAGGACACTGCTGCCGCTGCACGGGCTGCCGACAGCGCCGCGGTCAACCTGGATTCGGTGTTCGTCACCGGTACCTCCACCGCCACCACCAAATTGAAATCCAGCGTCTCGGTCAGCACCGTCGGCGCCGAGGCGATCGAACAATCGGCGCCACGCAGCACCGCAGAAATCTTCCGCAACATTCCCGGCATTCGCTCCGAATCCAGCGGCGGCGAAGGCAATGCCAACATCGCCGTGCGCGGTTTGCCGGTCGCTTCCGGTGGCGCAAAGTTCCTGCAGCTGCAGGAAGACGGACTGCCGGTCATGGAGTTCGGCGATATCGCCTTCGGCAACTCCGACATCTTCCTGCGTTCGGATTTCACTCTGGACCGCATCGAAGCCATCCGTGGCGGCTCGGCGTCCACCTTCACCAGCAATGCGCCCGGCGGCATCATCAACTTCATCAGCAAGACCGGTGACACCGCAGGCGGCAGCGTCGGCGTGAGCCGCGGTTTGGACTACGACAACACCCGCATCGATTTCGACTACGGCGCACCGTTCGCCGAGCAGTGGCAGTTCAATATCGGCGGCTTCTTTCGCCAGGGCGACGGCATTCGCGATGCCGGCTACGGCACCGACAAGGGCGGCCAGCTCAAGGCCAACCTGACCCGCCTGTTCGACAATGGGTATGTCCGCCTGTACGGCAAATACCTCAACGACCGCGCCGCCGGTTACCTGCCGGTGCCGGCCTCGGTGCGCGGCAGCGACGGCTCGCCCAACCTGGGCCGCCTGCCCGGCTTCGACCCCGGCCGCGACACCTTGTACAGCCCGAATTTCCGCAGCGACATCGGCCTGGACGGCAACAACGGGCCACGCAGCACCAACCTCAGCGATGGCATGCATCCCATCTCGCGCACGCTGGGTGCCGAGGCCTGGTTCGACCTCGGCAATGGCTGGAACCTCAGTGAGAAATTCCGCATCGCCGACAACAGCGGCCGCTTCGTCAGCCCCTTCCCGGTCGAAGTCAGCGATGCTGCGACGTTGGCGGCCGCCATTGGCGGCGGCGGCGCACAGCTGATCCAGGCGACCGGCCCACAGGTTGGCCAGGCCTACTCCGGATTAGCCGTGCGCACGCACCTGTTCAACGTGGCGATCAACGACCTGGGCAATGTGGTCAACGACCTGAGCGTCTCGCGCGAATTCGGCGGCGACGGCCGCACATTGAATCTGCGCATGGGTTACTACACGTCGCGCCAGACCATCGACATGGACTGGACCTGGGATTCGTACGTGCAGAGCCTGGGCCGCGAGTCGCGCTTGCTCAATGTCGTCGACGCCAACGGCACTTCGCTGTCGCGGGGCGGTCTGTACGCGTACGGCACGCCGTTCTGGGGCGACTGCTGCGTCACCCGCAGCTACGACGTGCGTTACGACGTCAGCGCCCCCTATGTTGCGCTCACCTTCGACAGCGGCAAGTTCAGCGTCGACGGCAGCCTGCGTTACGACATGGGCGATGCGCGCGGCAGCTACAACGGCACCGCCATCGCACAGAACCTGGACGTCAACGGCGATGGTGTGATCCAACCGGTGGAACAACGCGTGGCCACCGTCGACACCGCCAACTCGCGCCCGGTGAACTACGACTGGAATTACCTCTCGTACTCGCTGGGCGGCAACTACTTGCTCACCGACGACCTGGGCGCCTTTGCGCGCATCAGCCGCGGCGCACGCGCCAACGCAGACCGCTTGTTGTTCGGCGTGGTCCGCGACGACGGTTCGGTGTCCACCAATGAAGGCGTCAACGTGGTGCGCCAGGCCGAAGCCGGCTTGAAGTGGCGCCGCGACGGACTGAGCCTGTTCGCCACCGCGTTCTCTGCACGCACCCAGGAACAAAACTTCGAAATCACCAGCCAGCGTTTCTTCAACCGCAGCTACGAAGCGCACGGCTTGGAGCTGGAAGCCAGCTACCGCTACCAAGGTTTCACCGTCAACGGCGGGCTGACCTGGACCGATGCAGAAATCTCGCGGGACCAGATCACCCCGGAAAACACCGGCAATGTGCCGCGTCGCCAAGCCGATGTGGTGTGGCAGCTCACACCCAGCTACCGCGGCGATCACTACCAGTTTGGCGTGAACCTGATCGGCACCACCGATGCCTACACGCAGGATTCCAATCAGTTGAAGATGCCCGGCTACACGCAGGTGAACCTGTTCGGCGATTACCGGGTGACCGATGCGCTCACCGTGGCGCTCAACGTCAACAACCTGTTCAACACCTTTGGCCTGACCGAAGCAGAGGAAGCGACCATTCCGGCCAATGGCATCATCCGCGCGCGTTCGATTGCCGGCCGCACCACCAGCATCAGCCTGCGTTACGACTTTTAAGGACCCCGCGCCGGGTCCTGCCCGGCGGTTTCTAATGAGCACCTCCCCGATCAATTCCACCATACTGCGCGCGGCCTTTGCCGCGCCGCTGGATCCGCAACGCGCCGCCATTGTGATGGCGCGCTACGACCAGCACGCACCGCGTTTGCTGGATGCCTTGCAGACGTTGTACGGTCAGCGGGCCCACTATGCGCCGTGGTTGACGCAGTGGCTGGGAGAACTGGGCGATCTCGCCCGGCAACGCCCGCAAGCGCTGCAGACCCTCGACAGCACACGGCACGCCGGTTGGTTCGGCGAACAGCACATGCTCGGCTACAGCGCCTACGCAGACCGCTTTGCCGGCACGCTGCAGGGCGTGGCCGAACGCGTGCCGTATCTGCAGGAACTGGGCGTGCGTTACTTGCATCTGCTGCCGTTCCTGCGCGCACGTGCCGGCGACAACGATGGCGGCTTTGCGGTCAGCGACTACGGCCAGGTGGAGCCCAGTCTGGGCTCCAACGACGATTTGATCGCACTCACCACCCGCCTGCGCGAGGCTGACATCAGCCTGTGCGCGGACTTCGTCCTCAACCACACCGCCGACGATCATGCCTGGGCACAGGCGGCGCGCGCCGGCGATACGCGCTATCTGGATTACTACCACCACTTTGCCGACCGCAGCCTGCCCGACCAGTACGAAAGCGCCTTAGGTCAGGTATTTCCGCACACTGCGCCCGGCAACTTCACCTGGGTGGACGACACCGCGCAATGGATGTGGACCACGTTCTATCCGTATCAATGGGATTTGAACTGGAGCAATCCGGCCGTGTTCGGCGACATGGCACTGGCGATGCTGCGGTTGGCCAATCTGGGCGTGGAAGCATTCCGCCTGGATTCCACCGCCTACCTGTGGAAGCGCACCGGCACCGATTGCATGAACCAGCCCGAGGCGCACACCTTGCTGGTGGCGTTGCGCGCGGTCACCGATATCGTCGCGCCATCAGTAGTAATGAAGGCCGAAGCCATCGTGCCGATGACGCAACTGCCGCCGTACTTCGGCAGCGGCGCGGGCCAGGGCCATGAATGCCATCTGGCCTACCACAGTACCTTGATGGCGGCGGGCTGGTCGGCACTGGCATTGCAACGCGGCGATATTTTGCACAACGTCATTGCGCACAGCCCGCCGTTGCCGCGCAATTGCGCATGGCTGAGCTATGTGCGTTGCCACGACGATATCGGCTGGAATGTGCTGCAGCACGAAGCCGCGGGCAATGCAGCGCAACCGCCGTTTTCGCTGCGCGATGTGGCGCGTTTCTATGCCAACGCGGTGCCGGGCAGCTACGCGCGCGGCGAGAGTTTCCAGAGCAGCGGCGACGGCGTGCACGGCACCAACGGCATGGCTGCCGCATTGGCAGGTATCCAAGCCGCGCAGGAGGCAGGCGATGCTGCAGGGTTGGCGGTTGCCGTGAATCGGCTGATGCTGCTGTATGCCATTGCGCTTGCCATGCCAGGTGTGCCGCTGATCTACATGGGCGACGAATTGGCGATGCTCAATGACACCAGCTACCGCGACGATCCGCATCGCCAGCATGAAGGCCGTTGGTTGCATCGGCCGGCGATGGATTGGCGGCTTGCCGCGCAACGGCACGATGCAGAGAGCCTAAGCGGCACGGTGTACCGCCGTTTGCGCGGATTGATCCAGCAACGTGCCGCGTTAGGCGCGTTGGCAGCAGATCACGCACTGGGCAGCATTGCGCTGGATGATCCTCGCCTGTTCGCGTTGAGCCGTGGCGAAAGCTTTCTCGCCGTGCATAACTTCAGCGATCAGCCGCTTGAGGTGGAGCTTGCCGCGATCGGTGATGGCTGGGAGCTGTTGGCGATCGGCGATGACGTGGATGCCGCCGCGCCGAGCGACAACGTCTCGCTTGTGCTTCCGGCTTACGGCGTGCGTTGGTTGCAGCGCGGTGCCTGACGCCTGCCGGTGGTGATGGGCTGAGCGCTAAATTGCGGCATGTCGGGTCAATCGCACCCTCACCCCAGCCCCGGTACCTACTCCGGCAGGCGCGCAAGTAGCGCGCGTGCCGGGCTTGGCTCCCTAACGGGCGAAGCGCTTCCGCAGGATCAATAAAACTGCCAGATCAGCGCTTCGCCAATTCGAGCAAGGTTTCTGCGGTCTTCTCGGACGAGGCCGGGTTCTGGCCGGTGACCAGGGTGCCGTCGGTGACCACATGCACGCCCCAATCCGCGCCCCTTTCGTAGTTGCCGCCGAGTTCGGTCAGCACGTCTTCGACCAGGAACGGCACGATCTTGGTCATGCCCACGCCCTCTTCTTCGCCATTGGTGAAGCCAGTGACGCGATGGCCATTGACCAGCGGCTTGCCGTCGCTGCCCTTGACCCGACGCAGGGCGCCCGGTGCATGGCAAACCAAGCCGTGCGGCTTGTTGGCCTTGGCGAATGCTTCAATCAGCGCGATGGAATCGGGATCTTCGGCCAGATCCCACAGCGGGCCGTAGCCACCCGGGTAGAACAGCACATGGAAGTCGTCGGCCTTGATGTCGGCCAGGCGGTGCGTGCTTGCCAGTGCCTTCTGCGCATCCTGGTCCTGCTTGAAGCGCTTGGTGGCGTCGGTTTGTGCGTCGGGCTCGTCGCTCTTCGGATCCAGCGGCGGCTGGCCACCCTTGGGCGAGACCAGGGTGATGTCAGCGCCCGCATCCTTGAACACGTAATAGGGCGCTGCGAATTCTTCCAGCCAGAAGCCGGTCTTCTTGCCGGTGTCGCCCAGCTGGTCGTGGGAAGTCAGCACCATTAAAATTTTCATCGCATTGCCTCGCGTCATGACCCGATTGGGCAAGGCGGCCAATGTGCCGTTCAGCCCGTTGCAGCATCGTGTAGAGCACATCGCGCGGATCGTATTTATTCGTGAATGTAGTGTGCGTCGCGGTGCGGTACAGTTGCGGGCCGCCGCTTGTCTTACACATTCATCGCCGGCGGCTGCAGCTGATCCATGCGGATGCGGTTGGCGAACAACGAGAACGCCAGCATGCCGGCCAGCCCGCTGACGCGGCTCACCCACGGCGGCAACCAGCGTGGGGCCACCATTACCCCGCTGTCGAACAACGGCGCAAAGCGCGCCACATCGCCCAACGCCATCTTGCCGGCGAACAGATAACGACACAGCTGTAGCTGGTCGCGCTGCAAGGAATGGCGGAAGAAGGTGTGCACCGCGACCAGACCGCGCAAATACACGGTGTCCTTGGTGAAGGCACCGCCGCCACTGGTGGGCACGCCGCGGAACACGCGCTGCGCCGAGGAAAAACTTTCCGCAGCGCTCTGCCCGCCTGCGGTGAAATAACGGAAGACCTCGATGAAATCCGCACCCGAGCGTGCCATCGCAATCGCTTCGATACGCAGGCTGATGCGCTTCATGCGTTCGATATCGATGCTGCCGGTGATCTGCTCGGCGAATGTGGCCAAGCCTTCCTGCGTGGCAGTCGTGCGCGGCGAGGAAATCCCCAGGCTGGGCAGATGCACCTGCGCACGGCCATTGAGTGCGGTCAGCGAATGCACCAGCGCTTCATGATGAAACAGCTGCGCGCGGTCGTAATCGCTGAACGTGGCGCCGGTACGCAAGCGAATGCGGTGCGCTCCAGCGGCCGCCTTGGCAAGCAGATCCGGATCGAGCACCACGGTGATCACGCGCCCTTCAAAAAACGCATCCAGGTCGTTCTGCAACTGCATGCGTAGGGCCGTCGCCGACACCGGAACCTGCTCTTCCGGCGCCATCAGCTCGCGATCCAGTTCCTGCGCGATCTGGATGAAATGCCGCGCCGCTTCACGCGTGGTCGGGCCATTGCCCGGCATCGGGTCGTCGGGCGCGCCGAACAACTGCGCCGAGTAATCGCTGACCGCGCGGGTGCCTAAGGATTCCAGCAAGCCGGCCGCAAGACTCCAGCTATGCGCCGAATCGATCAGGTACGCGCCCAGCGGATGATGCGGGTCGGCGTCCTTGGCGATGGCGGCCAGTTCGCGCCGGGTGTCGCCGAAATCCAGCGATGGATACTCGACCTGCGGCAATTCCGGCTGCCCGCGCGCCACGCTGTCGAGAAACGGCTCCTGCAGCGAGCGCGGCCAGCTCGCCAAGGCCAGCAGGCGCACACCGCGCACGGCCTTGACCAAGCGCGCATCCAGCGCCGCGTGACGGACGATGTCTGGCGGCCCCTTGCGCGATGGCATCAGCGCCGTCCGGGACGATCGATACTGGCCGGCCGCTTGCCCGACCCTTTGCCGCGATTGTTCTGCGCAACGCGGGTGGCGAGCTTTTCGGCAGCGCTGGCCACTTCCACCCGCAGCTTCATGTAATTGGCCACCCGCTCCGGATCCAGCAAGTCGGCCTCGATTGCCGCGCGCACCGCACAGCCTGGCTCGGCGATATGCGCGCAATCGTTGAAGCGGCACTGCGCCGCCAACGCCTCCACATCCGAAAAACCGCCTTCGGCCAGATCCTCTTCGCCGGTCGGCTTGAGCTCGCGCATGCCGGGCGTGTCGATCAGACACGCACCGGACGGCAACGGAATCAACGCGCGGTGCGTGGTGGTGTGACGGCCGCGCGAATCGTTTTCGCGCACCCCATTGGTCTTCATCTTCTCGGTGCCCAACAGGGTGTTGGTCAAGGTCGATTTGCCCGCACCGGACGAGCCCACCAATACCGCCGTACGGCCATCGCCCAGCCACGGCCGCAGCGCAGCCACGCTGGCCGGATCCTTGGCATTGAGCGCGCGCAACGGAATGTTCTGCGCCTCCAGCTCTTCCAGCACCGCCAACGCATCCTCGGCATGTTCGGTCTGATCGGCCTTGGTCAGCACCACCACCGGCTGCGCACCGCCGCCGCCCACCAGCAACAGATAGCGCTCGATGCGACGCGGATTGAAGTCCGCATCCAGCCCGCACACGATGAACACCGTATCGATATTGGCCGCGATCACCTGCTGGTGGTAATGCGCGCCGGCCGCCCCCCGCTTGATCGAAGTGCGCCGCGGCAGCAGCGCCACGATGCGCTTGCCCTCCATCAACACCCAATCGCCCACCGCCGCCCGCTCATGGCTGGGGAAGCGCGGCCGCTGCCACTCCGGCAACGACTCGGCCTTGAGGCTGGCCTCCGGCGTATCGGCCACCACATAGCCGGTGCGGTGCTGCTCCACCACCCGCGCCGGCAGCGCCTGCGGATGCGCGGCGAAGACTGCCTTCCAGGCCGCCTCTTCAGGCGGCCCCGGCCAGGGCCAGCCGATGGATTGGAGGGTGGGGTAATCGGGGGAGATGTCGCTCATGGGGCGATTCTAGCTGGCTGGCCGCAGCGGCTTGTGCAATCGGGTCCTGCCGGGCGGCTCACGCGCCACTTGACATCGTTGCCGATGCAAGCATGTCCGCTTGTCATATTTCCGATACCATGCCAAGTCTCACGCCTACAACCGGCCCGTCGCATGTCCACTGCCCCGCAAAAGCCGCTCGCCATCCGCGAGCGTCTGTCCGAAGTCCGCTACGAAATCCGGGGCGAACTGGCGCGGCGAGCGCGGGAGTTGGAGGCGCAGGGCCGCAAGCTGATCAAGCTCAATATCGGCAACCCTGGTGCATTCGGCTTCCGTGCGCCGGAGCATCTGCAGCGTGCCATCGCCGACGACATGGGCCGCACCGATCCATACACCCATCAGCAAGGCCTCCTGGAAGCGCGCGAAGCGGTCGCCAAGGCGTATGCGCGACGCCAGCATCCGGACGCGCATCCGGACCGCATCTTCATCGGCAACGGCGTCAGCGAATTGATCGATCTCTCGCTGCGTGCGCTGCTCAACCCCGGCGACGAAGTGCTGGTGCCCTCGCCCGACTATCCGCTGTGGTCGGCGGCGACCATTCTCAACGATGGCCGCCCGGTGTATTACCGCTGCGCGCCGGAGAATGGCTTCCAGCCCGACCCGGTGGAGATCGAGACGCTGGTGTCCTCGCGCACCCGCGCCATCGTGCTGATCAATCCGAATAACCCCAGCGGCGCCAGTTATTCGCGCGCGCTGCTGGAGCGCATCGTTGCAATCGCCACCAAGCACAATCTGCTGCTGCTGGTCGATGAGATCTACGACCAGGTGCTGTACGACGGCGCGGCCTTCGTGCCGGTCGCACCGCTGGCCGGTGCGCACCCTTGTATCACTTTCAGCGGCCTGAGCAAGGTGCATCGCGCCTGCGGTTGGCGCGTGGGCTGGGCACTGCTGTCGGGCGACCAGGCGCGCATCAACGACTTGCGCAATGCGATGGACCTGCTCGGCGCGCTGCGCCTGTGCGCCAACGTGCCCGGCCAGTACGCCATCGATGCGGCGGTGAACGGGCCGGACACCATCTCGGCGCTATGCGCGCCAGGTGGACGTTTGTATGAAACCCGCCGCGCGGTGATCGAGGCCTGTGCGGCCAGCGAGCATCTGTCGCTGGTGGCACCGGCCGGTGCACTGTATGCGTTCCCGGCGGTGGTGGGTGCGGCGGCGCGCAACTTCGACGATCACGCGTTCGCACTGGATTTGATGAACAAGGAAGGCGTACTGGTAGTTCCCGGCTCCAGTTTCAACGTGCCGTATCGCCATCATTTCCGCGTGACACTGATGCCGGAAGCCAGTGTGATGCGCGATGTGTTCGCTCGTATCGACCGTGCACTGGCACGCCGCGCCGAAGCGGTCACCAAGGTGGTTCCACTCAAGTCGCGCAGCGTGGCGTGATGGCTGCGCCTGGCGCGCCGCTGCGCTATCTGGCGCTCGGCGATTCGTACACCATCGGCGAAGGCGTTGCGCCCGCGCAGCGCTGGCCGATGCAACTGGCGGATGGGTTGCGCGCTTACGGTTGGAACGTGACGCCGCCGCAGATCATCGCCACCACAGGGTGGACCACCGACGAATTGCAGGCCGGGATCGACGCCGCTGCACCGCAAGGTCCGTTCGAACTGGTGAGCCTGTTGATCGGCGTCAACAACCAGTACCGCGGACGTTCGCTGGATGAGTACCGCCGGCAATTCGATACGCTGCTGCTACGTGCAATTGCATTTGCAGGCGGTCATGCCGCACGCGTGTTCGTATTGTCGATTCCCGATTGGGGGCTGACCCCGTTTGCACGTGCGCAAGGCGGCGATGCCGCGCTGATCGATGCCTTCAACGCGATCGCTGCGGATCGCTGCAACGCGCATGCGGTGCGCTTTGTCGACATCACCGCCACCAGCCGCGATAGCGGCGATGCGGTGGACATGCTGGTGGACGACGGCCTGCATCCGTCCGGCGCGATGTATGCGCGTTGGACAGCATTGGCGTTGCCGGCCGCGCGCGATGCGCTGGGGGCGGTGGGATCATTGGACACAACTGTCTAACCCAAGCAGTGTTCGGCGCGCATCTGCGCACTGCTTTCGCGTACGAATCTCCGTACCTGCATGTGCGGCACGGGATATGGCCCGTGATCTCAGTTGCTTCGCTGATGCGTAGATGCGGCTGGCACTCGCACGCGCGTCTATGCACGCGCCGCAGCACCGCGTCATCGCGTGCGATTTCGAAAAATAGCGCCCTTTCGAACACGGCCATGGCGCTCAAAAACGCCGATCGGCCCTACCCCAATCCGCCCGACAGGCCCTAAGCTAGCCGCGCAGCACGCCAGATTGCCAAGGAACGACATTGCACACCACTGCCACCCAACCGATGAGCCGCGCGCAGGCGCTGAAGATTGCAAGCGCGTTTCTGCCGCCGCATCCGCTGGGTAACCGCTACGACTACTACTACACCCAAGCCAAACTGCGCACCGACCCGCTGTACCCGGGTGTACTGGCCGAGTTGCGCGATACCACGGCGCCGGTGCTGGATCTGGGCTGCGGGCTGGGCCTGCTGGCCCATGCCCTGCGTGCGGATGGTCAGGCGTTGGCGTACCACGGTGTGGATGTGGATGCGTCCAAGATCCGCCGCGCGCAGCACATTGCACAACGTTCGAACCTGGGCAACACCAGGTTCGAAGTGGTCGATCTGAGCGTGGCGTGGCCACAGCATCAGGGCAGCGTCACCATTCTGGATATGCTGCAGTATCTGCAGTCGGACAAGCAGGCCAGCCTGCTGCGCAGCGTGGCGCAGATGCTCACCCCCGGCGCGAAGCTGGTGATTCGTAGCGCATTGGGCGATGCCAGCAGCCGCGGCCGCACCAGCCGCGTCACTGATGTCTTGGCGCATATGAGCGGCTGGATGCAGCGGATGCCGCGCAGCTATCCCACCCGCGACAGTCTGCAGGCGCATCTGGAGGCGGCCGGTCTGCGCGCCACGTTTGCGCCGCTGTACGGCAATACGCCGTTCAACAACTGGCTGATCGTGGCCGAGCCGCGCTGAGCACTTGCGCTAACGGCGACGAGTCCCCCCCTAACGAGCAGTCGTCGACTAGCGATGGAAGGCGCGAAGGAACTGGCGTGTACAGACGGCACGTGCCACCACCCAACATCGGCCGCGCCCGCCTTGCACTGAGCACGGTCGTTTTCATGGTTACGCGCAGAGCGGCTAACAAAACGACGGTGCAGCCAACAGGCGGGCGCGGCCGGTGCTCGAAATCGGCATGTACCACGCGTCCACTGCGGTTGTGAGCGCGCCGTCCGCGCCCACCTGACAGCTGCTCGCGACGTGTTATTAGCCGCTCTTAATCCGGCCGCCGCCCCACCAATCCGCGCGCCTGCATCGCGTCCAGCACGCCGCGCAGGATGGTGAGGTTGTGGCCGTGTGCAGCGCCTTCGTGCAGCAGCACGATGGCGCCGGGCTGCAGGTCGCGCACGATGCGGGCGATCGTGGTGTCTGGCTCGCAACGCACGCCGTCGAAACCGCGCGCGCTCCAGGCCACGCGGGTCAGCCCGTGCGCACGCAGTGGCGAGGCGACAAAGGGGTTGGTCATGCCGACCACTGAGCGGTACAGGCGTGGCGCCTGGCCGGTGATGCAGGCCAGCACGCGCTGCGCCTGACCGATTTCCTGCGCCATGCGGCGCGGCCCCAGCGCCCAGAACCAGGCCTGCGGGTGGGTGTGGCTGTGATTGCCGATGCCATGCCCGCACCGCACCATATCGCGCACCAGTTCGGGCCGCTGTTGGGCGCGTGCGCCCACCACGAAGAACGTGGCCTTGGCGTCGTATGCATCCAACAGGTCGAGGATGGCCGGGGTGTCGTCGGACGGGCCATCGTCGATGGTCAGCCAGACATGCGGCGCGCGGCCGGGTAACCGCGCCAGCACCGGCGCATACAGCCGCGCGCGCGGCAAAAACACCGGGACCACGAACAGCGCATGCGACAGCAGCAGCGCCAGCAGCCCCCAGCCCCAGCCCCAGCCCCGGTGCCACCACAGCAGTGCTACCGCTGCCTGCGAGAGGGCCAACAGGCCCACCCAGCGGTACGGGTGAGAAGGGGTGCGATACAGCGTTTCCGACGTGGTCATGCCGCATGATGCCATGCGGCGTAGAATAAACGCCTTCCACGCCCCCACCGAAGTGCCGCCATGTCCCTCGATCCCGCCCTGCGTTCCCGTATCGATACGCTGCTGCAATCCAGCCGCGTGGTGCTCTTCATGAAAGGGCAGCCCGGCATGCCGCAGTGCGGTTTTTCGGCCAAGGCGGTCGGCGTGCTGGACGGTCTGGGCATCGACTATGCCCATGTCAACGTACTGGCCGACCAGGAAATCCGCGAGGGCATTAAGGTCTATGGCGATTGGCCGACCATTCCGCAGCTGTATGTGGACGGCGAGCTGATCGGCGGTAGCGACATCATCCTGCAGATGGCCGACAGCGGCGAGCTGAGCAGCATGCTCGGCCTGCAAGCACCCGACCGCACCCCGCCCAAGATCACCATTACCCCCGCTGCGGTCGAGATGCTCAAGGGTGCGCTGGCCGACGCGCCGGATGCCTCCTTGACGCTGTCCATCGATGCCAACTTCCAGCCCAACTTCCAGCTGGCACCGACCAATCCGAACGCCATTGCCGCTGAATCCAACGGCCTGCGCGTGCAGTTCGACCTGGCCAGCGCGCGCCGCGCCGACGGCATCACCATCGATTGGGTGGACGACATCCGCGGTCGTGGCCTGGCCATCGACAACCCCAACGCGCCCAAGCCGGTGCAGGAGCTGTCGGTGCGCGATGCCGACGACCGCCTCAAGGCCGGCAGCCTGACCCTGGTGGACGTGCGCCCGGCCGATGAGCGTGCGCTGGCCTCAGTGGCCGCGCCGTTCCGCACCCTGGATGCGCACGAGCGCGCTGCGATCGAACAGCTGCCCAAGGACACCGCGCTGGCGTTCCTGTGCCACCGCGGCGGACGCAGCCTGCAGGCCGCCGAACATTTCCGCAGCCTGGGCTTTACCAACGTCTACAACGTCACCGGCGGCATCGATGCGTGGTCGGACGACGTGGACAATGGCGTGGCGAAATACTGAACAGAACTCCCAGGTAAAGCCACCGCAGTTCCCAGTGAGTTACCAGCACGGGACTGGAACGGGCGCTCCACAGAGCGTCCGTTCCTTCGTTTTCACCGTAGCTACAGACATACGTGCCACTAGACCGCACCGAATCCTGATAGGACCTTTCCGTCGAATGCTTAGAGCCAGATCACCATGCCCCCTTGCATTCGCACACCGATCCCACCGTTAGTGACCAATCGTTTGCGCCACGATTGGAGATTCCACCGAGAAGCTGCCGATGATGATCTCAAGTAGCGGTTCACGCATCGACTCGGCGGCGGCCTAAGAACCTGTTCACAATCTCCTGAGCAGCAGTGCCAGGAACGCCAGGTGGATGAACTGCAAGCTGGTATTGAGCCTTCGCTCGCAGTTCTTCCATAGCCTCCGGTTCTTCTCCAGCCAGGCAAAGCTGCGTTCGACACTCCAGCGCTTGGGCATGACCTTGAAGGTATGCAGCTCGCTGCGCTTGGCAATCTGTACGGTGACATGCTTGCCCAGAATGTCCTGTACGCCCTCGGCGAAGGGATCTCCGGTGTAGCCGCTGTCGCACAGCAGGCGTTTCACCCGACCTAAACCCGATCGGCAGCGTTTCAATGCCTCCAGCGCACCTTGACGATCGGTGACTTCCGCCGTGGTCACCGCAACGGCATGTGGAAAGCCTTGCGTATCCACCGCGATGTGGCGCTTGATCCCCGATACCTTCTTGCCCGCGTCATAGCCTTTCTGGCCGGCTGTATCACTGTTCTTCACGCTCTGCGCGTCCACGATCAAGAACGTACTGCAGGCCTTGCGCCCCTGTTTCTCGCGGGCCGCGCCAACCTGATTTTTTAGGCTCTCTTGAATTTCAAGTGGGTTGCCGGGCATGCGGGTTGAACGTTTGGAAGTCCAGCTTGCCGGCAATCAGGAAGATGACGGTCTTGATGGTGGACAGGCGTTTGAAGCCGCGAGCTCTGCGCTTGGCGGACTGGAACAGGCCATTGATGGCTTCAAGGAAGCCGTTGGTCTGACGGGTCTGCGCCCAGGCGACGATGCCGTCCATGTGGCGGCGCACGAGGGCTGCGACTTCCTTCATCGCCTCGACCTTGGATCGCATCACGCAGACGCACCAGTGCTTGAGCCTCTCGCGCATCACGTTGATCTGCTTTCGGTCAAGCGCCTCGCGCAACTGCTCCTTGTAGAGCCACGCGCGGGCCGTCCGTGTGAGCTTGGGTGCCGTGATCAGCCCGTGCAATGCTGCGCCGGCCGTCGGTTTGAGGCTGAAGACATCCTTGAGCAGCGTCCAGCGCATGCCCTTGAGGGACTTCTCGGTGCGCTGCTCGATGCGCCTGGTTTTGTCCACGGCCGCGTTCGCATGTCCGACAACGTGGAACTTGTCGAAGGTGATCTGCGCGTTGGGCAACTGGTCGCTTACGCCCTTGATGAACGCGGGCGACATGTCGATGCTCACCGAGGTGATCTGTTCGGGAGGGCAGCCATGAGCTGCCAGATCGGCAGCCAGCGCCTTCACGGCTTTGGCGTCCCGCCCCTCAGTCACGAAGATCACGCGTCGCGCCTGGGCGTCGGCAGCCAAGGTCACATAGTCGTGGCCGCGAGCGCGCGACGTCTCGTCGATGGCCAGCGACGTGACGTCGCTGAAGTCGGCCTGCTCCAGGGCCATCTCGACATAGCGGTTGCACACCTGCATGCACCGGTACGCCGACTCGCCCACGATGCGCGCAACGGCCGCGAACGGCATCTGCTGCGACAACATCAGCACCAGCGCCTCGAACAACAGCGTGAAGCCCGACAACCGCCCAGCGAAGTCCGGCTCGACCAGGCGAACCGATCCGTCCCCAAGCTTCACACGCGGCGTGCGAACCTTCAGGTAGCACTCGTGCTGGAAAAAGTTCAGGTGCCGGTAGGTCTTGACCACGGTGTCATGAACCGGATGCAGCCCCTTTTGGCCCGATACCTTGAACCTCGTGCCCGGCTTGAAGTCCACCGGCACCGTCAACACCTTGGTCGCTTCGTCGAACTCGACCGCGCCTACCGACCACGGCGCGCCGATCCCCAGCGCCGCTTCAAACACCTTGGCCGTCATCCCAATCCCCGCGTCAGTGGTAAACCACCCGAAATCCTACCCACTCAAATTTTCAGAGAGCCAGTTTTGTTAACCGTTCTTCAACGGCGCTGGTCTGGCGTACACGGGCGATCTGCTGGCATGGCGTGCTGCCGGGTCTCGCCGGCGACCTTAGCTGAAGTGATGCAGCCCATCAGGCCTCTCTCATGTTTTCGGTTTCGTTCCTGGCACCGCTGGGCAACCTTGGCGTCTGGCCCTGGCAGATGCCGCGTGCCCACATCGCCGCTGTACGGCCGTGAGTTCGCTCTTCCAGGGTGGCGGCTTGCGTTCAATTGATCGCGACGTGTTGCGTCAGGCACTGGCCAATCTGCAGCGCGGGATGGAAGCGGTGGGCGGGCGTCTGATTCTCACCGCCGACGCGCTGCTGTTCCAGCCACACGCATTCAATGTCTAAACACAATCGTTGAGCGTGCCTCTTCGGCAGATCGCGGCGATGCAGCCCTGCTGGACACGCCTATTCGGTCTGCTGCCGATCGCACCCACATCGTTGTCGGTGCGGTTGAGCGACGGAAGCGAACATCGCTTCGTGATCGGCAAGCGCGAACAATGGATGGTCGACATCGCCCTGGCACGGGACAGGTTGTGCTGAGTCCCTGCAATGATGCTGCCCTGTCATAGAGTAGCTAACGGAGCGAGCGCGTTCATCGCCAGATGGGCGCGTCTAGTGATCGGTGCGGCGTATGCTACGCGTGCACTGCAGTTGCTGTGCGCCGTCTAGGCTCACCGGATAAATGCAGCCTCCGTTTTGCTAGCGTCTCCGACGCGTGCGCTATCCCTGCCAATCGCAACTGCCCGCCGCGCCGACTGGCCCGCGATGCCCCCATCAGGCACACTACTCTCATATTGATTGCTGGAAGTTCGAACAGTGCGCACGTTCTCTGTCTCCGACGCTCGCCTAGCATCGCGCGCAGGCATCGCAACCAAGTCCTGCTTCCGCACGGTAACCACCATGCCGCGTCATCGCCTGCACACCTTCGCCTGCGCGCTGTTGCTCTATGCCGGCGTCAGCGCACCTGCACTGGCCGAATTCGGGTGCACCCGCAGTGGCGACCGCGTGATTGTCGACAGTGGCGCCGAGCTGGTGTTTTCGGTCGATACACACGATGGCGATATCGTGTCGATGCGCTATCGCGACAACGAACTGCAGACCACCGAACCGAAGGGTTCGCAGATCGCTTCGGGGCTGGGCAGCGCCAGCGTGGACGCACGCATCGCGGGTGGAACGATCATCGTGTCCGCCAAGGCCGGCGATCTGATCCAGTACTACATCGTGCGCAAGGGCCGCAACGCGATCTACATGGCCACGTATGCGCCAACGTTGCCACCAGTGGGCGAATTGCGCTTCGTGGCCCGCTTGAATGTGTCCAAGTTGCCGGATGCGCAGCAGGAACCCGATTCCAATGTCGGCACAGCGATCGAAGGCAACGATGTCTTTTTGTTGCCGGATGGGCGCACCAGTTCCAAATTCTATTCCGCACGCCGAATGATGGACGACCAGGTGCATGGCGTCAGCGGCCCCGGCGTTGCAGTGTTCATGCTGATGGGCAACCGCGAGCACAGCGCGGGTGGGCCGTTCTTCAAGGACATCGCCACGCAAAAGACTCGTGTGACACATGAACTCTACAACTACATGTATTCCGACCACACCCAGACCGAAGCATTTCGTGGCGGTCTGCATGGTGTGTACGGGTTGTTGTTCACCGATGGCAGCGCGCCATCCGATGCGCAGCTCAACACCGATTTCGTCGATGCCACGCTGGGTCTGAGCGATTATTTGCCGGCAAGCGGGCGCGGTGCAGTCGGCGGGCAAGTGAGCGGCGTGCTGCCCGACCAGCCAGCAGTTATCGGTCTGCGCAACGCGCAGGCGCAATACTGGGCCACCGCGGACGGCAGTGGCGAGTATCAGGTGACAGGTGTGCGCCCGGGCAGATATCGCATGACGCTCTACCAGAACGAACTGGAAGTCGCATGGCGCGATATCGAAGTGTTTGCCAACGACACAGCACACGCCACACTTCAGGCGGTCGCCTTACCGGGCACGCTGAAGTGGCAGATCGGCATTCCCGATGGCACGCCGGCGGGGTTCGGATACGCGGACCTGCTACCGCATGCGCACCCTTCCGATGCGCGCATGCGCTGGTCTGCGACGACGTACACCGTCGGGTCGAGCGGCCAGAGCAGCTTTCCCGCGGTGCAGTGGCGCGGTATCAACACCCCGAGCCGGATCGACTTCACCCTGGCCGCCGACGAGGTACGCGACTATCGCCTGCGCATCTTCGTGCCGTTGGCGCAGGGCAGTGCACGCCCGCAGATCAGCGTGAATGCCCGCTGGAATGGGCCGATGCCTGACGCCCCTCTGCAGCCGAAGACACGCGGCATCACGCGCGGCACGACGCGTGGCAACAACGCCCTGTACGAGATGGACATTCCCGCATCTGCTTTGCAGGCCGGCAGTAACTGCATCGAGATCGGCATTGCCTCCGGCTCCCCGGACAACGGCTTCCTCAGCCCGGCAATCGTGTTTGACAGCATCCAACTGGTGGCGTTGTAGCCGCGGCCGCCAATACGACCTTGCGGTGGTAAGGCACGTGTTGCCGATGCGCAGAATCGGCATGCCGTGCTTGGCCATTGCTAAGAGCAGCTAACAAAACGACTGCACTCACCGCCAGGCGGGCACGGCCGGTGCTCGGAATCGGCATGGACCACGCGTCCACTGCGGTTCTGAGCGCGCTGTCTGCGCCCACCTGACAGCTACTCGCGACGTGTTGTTAGCCGCTCTTAGTTCGTCGCGCCAGCGTCGCACCACAGCGACGCTACGTTGTCGGCCCCAAGTCATCAAGTGCCATGCACCGCGCTTGATGACGCGCAATACATGGCACTTGGCTGAATCAATAAAATGACACGCCATTCGCATGTCATGCCCAGGATGCAGGCACACACGTCAGGGAACCTCTGAACAACTGTTTCGCCAGCGTCCAATCAGTCGCTGGGGCAGTCTCCATAAGTCGCAAGTCATTGATTTGCAGCATGAGCGACCGCCGCGATCAAGCGAAATCCCAAGTTCACTCGTAACGCCACGAGTTGTCTAGAGGTTCCTTAGCGTGCACCGGCACTCGAAGCGCGCCAACTGCGCACCATTGCAGCTGATGGCGCGACAATAGCCGTGTTTACTTGGCTGTAATCGACCCGGTCAGCGACACCGTCCCCATCCCACCGGTCACTTCGAAGCCGGCCTCCACCACCTGAAGATACAGACTGCTGTTGTAGCGGCCATCGCCTTCTCGCAACGCCTGCAACTTGGTCAGAAACGCCTTGACGTCCACATTGACATTGCCCTTGGCCGGCAGCGGATTGCTGTTGCCCGCGGTGCCATGCGGAATAAAGGTGTACACGTAGTAGCCAGCGACCGAGTTATTTCCCTCCCACAAATCGTAGGTGACGCCGCCCAAGGTAATGGCGTTGGCGGTAGTCAAGGTGCCAACCGGATACGAATTGTTGGCGCCCCAGATCATCACTTCCAATTGCGGGTTGCCCTTGCTGGCGTCCGTGCGAAAGAACAGGTCGTAGGCGAAATCGCCGGTCTGCCCGCTGCCCTTGGTAGTGAATGCCAACCTCCCGCCCAAGCTGCCGATCTTGGACACCTGATGCGGAAAGTAGCTATCGGTGGCCGGGTTCATCGTGTAGTGCCAACCGCGACAGATCGCCGGGTAGCCGTACAAGTTACCGCTAGACAGGTTGTAGGAGATGGTCAGGCTCGGCGTGCTGCCGCTGCCGAAGGTCGCCTGGATGGTGTTATTGGCGTCATTGAAGTTGTTGTTGAACGCGTACTGCTTGCCATAGACCTTGGTCTGTCCGGTGTAGGCACTGGCGCTGGTCGCGACCAGCAGCAAGGCCAGCGCAGCCGCGCGCGGCAACCGACCATCATGGACAAACAGCGGCGAGTGAGAACGGCTATGCATGTGCATCGATGTACTCCGAAAATGGATGGACCAACCAAGCCCACCTGCATCGACATGACGCAGCGCAGTGGGCGAACGACCCTCGCGCATCCGGCACAGACGACGCCTGTGCGTCACCGACCGAATGTCTGCGCACTGGCGGCGCGCAGACGCGGTCATCCATGCCGGCCGCTCACTGTAGCCTCATCCGATGTGCGATGCCACACCACAGGCGACGCACATCTGGCCACTTCGGTTGTCGCGTGTACAAGGAGCCGTGTAGAGATTCGCTATCGAACACAACACACAGCGCGCAGGCTGCGGCAGGCCCCGACGAAACCGTGTGCGGGCCAACCGGTAATGGCGGCCCGCACATCACAGCTGCGGCTGCGCTTACTTCGCATCCATGGTCGCGCTGACCTTGGCCCACCCATTGCCGCGTACAACTTCAAAGCCCGCCTCGGCCGCGCAGGTACATGCTGTTGTTGCAGCGGCCACCCTTGGCGCGATTGTCTTGCAGCCAGGTCAGAAACGGCTTGGCATCCACGTTGAGGCTGCCACTGGTCTTGAGCGTCGACTGGCTGGCGGTGCCGGTGGGAATGAAGGTGTAAACGTCATAGCCGGCGCCGAAATTGAAGCCTTCCCATAGGTCGAAGTTACGCCCACCCGCGGTGCTGACGTTCGTTGCAGTGACAGTGCCGATCGGCCAGGAATTGTGGTCGCCCCAGATCATCACTTCCAGCTGCGGATTGCCCTTGGCGATCTCCCAGCGGAAGAAGATGTCGTAAGCGAAATCGCCGCCCGGATTGGTGCCGCCTGCGCTGTAATTGAATTTGAACGGCAGCGCGCTGATCGACGAGATCTGCTTGGGGAGCAGTGTGTCGGTGGTCGGATTCCAGTCGTAATGCCAGCCGCGCATGATGGCCGGGTAGCCATACACGTTGTAGTCGGCGAAGTTGAAGGTGACCGTCAGCTCGGGTGTACTGCCGGTGCCGAACGTGCCTTGGATGATGTTGTTGGGATCGTTGAAATTGTTCACCCCCGCGTAGTGGCTGCCGAAGATCGTGTACGGGCCGGCAAGCGCCGCAGGGGCGAGTACTACCAGACCGAAGGCCAGCGCTGCGGTCCACCAGCGCGCTGCGCGCCGCCGCGTGGTCGGCGCTCGGGCACCGGTCTGAGGAAAGGATCTGGATGGGCGGGTGTGCATGTTGCCGCTCCGTGTGATCCATCACGGCGGCACTGAGCAGCGCCGTCGAGATCCGCCGCGCGGCGATCGCGGTTGGCCCCTATCAGTGGCGTGGCGAGGGGAGCGATACCGATTCGGACAGCCCTACCCCGCCAAGCGCGATAGCGGGCGCCACCTTGCACTTGGAGCGTGCGCTGGCTATCAGTTAGCGACCAGGACAGGCGCACGGCGGCACGCAGTGGGCCAGGACAAGCGCGTCCCAAGGTGGCGAATGTTGCGCAGTCACATGCGCATCGGCTATGTCCGCCAAGCAGATGCCGGTTTCCCGTGCGATGGCTTTCCCGGGGGCCGTGGCTAAGAGCGGCTAACAACACGTAGCGAGCAGCTGTCAGGTGGGCGCGGACGGCGCGCCCATGACCGCAGTTGACGCGTGGTCCATGCCGATTCCGAGAACCGGCCGCGCCCGCCTGGCGCAATCTTGCACGGACGGCCGCTTTCCATTGCAGCTAGGCTGCTATGGAAAGCGTGAACGGCATGCTACAGATCGTAAGACAAGACGTCGTCGAAACCGAAGGTGTCAAAGTTTTCGATGCGCGAGGGATACAGACGACCGACCAAGTGATCGTATTCGTGTTGCACCACGCGTGCATGGAAGCCTTCGGCCTCGCGCTCGATCGGGCTGCCGTCGGGCGCAAAGCCGCGGTAACGAATGTAGCGATAACGTGGAATCACTGCACGCAGACCGGGAATCGACAGGCAGCCTTCCCAGCCGTTTTCCATCTCGTCCGATAGCGGTTCGATCTGTGCGTTGGCCAGAGCCGTGAGCGGTACTGCGGGTGCTTCGGGATAGCGCTCGCTGGCTTCGAAACCGAACACCATCAATTGCAGATCCACCGCGATCTGCGGCGCTGCCAAACCGACGCCATGCGCAGCGCCCATGGTTTCGAACATGTCGGACACCAGCGCGTGCAACTCGGCGCTGCCCAGGTTGGTGACCTGTGGCGCCACACGCAGCAAGCGCTTGTCGCCCATGCGGATAATGTCGCGAATCATGGGTGTGCTCCTGAAGATCGTGACGTGGAGTTTGGAGTAGCTGCCAGAACGTAAGCGAGCAATCTTGAGCCAGGAGTGAACAGCGCGCAGGAACTGCAATGAACGGGTGATAGGTACCGACACCTGTGCATGCTGACTCCGAGCGGCGGCCGCGTCGCCGAGCGGTGGGGACAGTCCGCCTCGTTAACCGCTCTCAGAGCGTGCAGAAGGCGTATGCAGCAGCCGCTCATCAGGACTCTAGGATGAGCGCACGGCGTCTAATCTTCAACGTTGCCGCGAACGTGACAGCGTAAGGCCGGCTGCGCGCGCCGGTTGAATATGTCAGCGACGGATGCGTTGCCCGGCCTCGTCCAGCAGAGACTCGCCGTCTTCCTTGACGAAGCCGCGCGTGGCTGGCGGCAACAGGTCGAGCACCAGTTCGGAAGGACGGCACAAGCGCGTGCCGAGCGGGGTCTGGACAAATGGCCGGTTGATCAGGATCGGATGCGCGAGCATTGCGCTCAACAGTGCAGTGTCGTCCAAGGCAGGATCGTCGAGACCCAGCTCCAGATATGGCGATCCTTTCTGGCGGATGGCCTCGCGAACCGTGATGCCGGCAGCGGCGATAAGCGACTGCAGCGTCTCGCGGCTTGGCGGATGCTGCAGGTAGTCGACGATCTGCGGTTCGACCCCGGTATGACGAATCAGCGCGAGGGTGTTGCGGGACGTCCCGCAGCCGGGGTTGTGGTAAATGACGGCGTGCATGGTGGCCTGGTGCAGGGTTAGCCAACAGCCGCCGACCAGAAACGTGGTAATCAGATAGACATGCACCGACTCATTTGCATGCGCCAGTGCACGCTCGTTTCCCAGCCAGAAAATACTCAGCGTACAAACCAGCCCAGCGGCGGCATACGCCAGAGCACCCAGACGCTCAGTACGAACCAGACGTAGCAACATCCACACTGACAGCAAAGCCAGCGCAACACCTGCCCAGATCTGCAGTCATCGATTTCCATCCAACCATCTGAGCTCCGCAAGACGCAGCAGATTGGGCAAGACCTCACGATGTCCGTTATCCACCGCAAGCACATTCCGTGGCCAAGGCTGGCTCAGGAGGTTTTTTGCGAATCGCCATGGATCGGCATAGAGCACCTTGGATGACAGCGCGACCAGTGCCACCACCCCGACCGCGAGATAGAACCACTTTGCACCAACCAACAGTGAGTGCGGAAGCTTGCTCCACCCCCTGCATGCTCCCAGGCGGTCGCCGGAATCGCTGGATAAATCCCTATATTTGCGCAGCAATTGCGTTTCCTTTGTTGCCTTGTCGACTAGCACTGGCCGTTTCACGACCGGGACGCCAAGCACATGGCCTGATGGGTGCATCTTAGCGACCGCCAGCGCGGCCAAACCTTTTTTTCGTGCACTACCTCTGACCGATTTGCAGCGCTCCTCACGACAGCCTACACCTTCGGCCAGAGCAGCAGGACGACGCAGAAGATTGCTTGAACGGCGTGGCGACTCTCGCGGACCGCTCTAGTGGACGCTCGATCGGCGCAACTGAGCATCAGCTTTGAAAGTGAGGGGTTGTTCCCACCAATCTTCCACGCTGCCGTCGTGGCCGTGCAGGCGCAGCCCTAGCCAGTGCATGCCGGGCGGTAATGCGTGGGTGTCGAGCGTGGCGGTGAAGCCGACGTTCGGGTGCTGTGGGTCGGTGGAGATTTTCCAGTACGGGCGCACATCGAGCGGTTTGCCGTACGTAGCTTGCGCGACCGGGCGACCATCGAGCAGCAGCTCCACATTCGACAGCCCAATGCCATCCTTGAAGGCCCAGCCACGCACCTCGAGCTTGCCGGACACGGAGACGTTCGGCAGCGGCGTGTCGATCCACGCCATCGCCGGGGTCACGCATGACCCGGGCTGGCGTTGGGCAGGCAGTGCGAACAGCAGGAAGCGCTGATAACCATGATCGATGGACACCACGGTCGGCGGCGGCAGCGGGCCGACCATCTCGCAGATGGCGTGGTAGCGCTTCAACAGCTCGCGATACCGCTGATCGCTGGGCGAGAGCACCAGTAGCCGCGGCCCGGTGCGCGCGCCGTCGCTGAGCACCCCCCACTGCTGCAGCTGCGCGCTACGCCCGTGCTTGTCGTTCAACTCGGCACGCAGCACCTCGACATTGGCGTTGTGCAACTTGAAGCCGAGCTCGGCGCCAACCTTGAAGTTTTCTGCCAGCACGCGCGTGCCCGGCGGCATCTGCGCCAGCTGGGACTTCACCGCACGCGCCAGATCGTCCCAGCCGGCGAAGTTGCGCGGGTAGTATTTTTCGCCAGCGGCATGCGCGCGGATCGACGGCACCGACACCGCCAGGTAGTAGCCGTAAGCGCCAAGCATGCCGAGCAGTGCGATCAGCCACGCCGCGCGGCGCAGCGGGTGCGGCCAGCGCATCAGGATCACCGGCACCGCCACCAGCAGCGCCAGATAGCCGGGTAGCGGCCAGTGGAAGCTGATCCGCTCGGCATCGCTGAAGAAGCCGAGCACGAAGATCGCTATGGTCGACATGCCGCCAAGCAAACCGAAATAGCGCCATTGCGCACGTGCGCCGCCACCACTGCGGTTGCCGGCCAGACCAACCTCGACCATCGCCCAGGCCAACAGCGGCGTCACCGCCACCGTCTGGATCAGCAGGAACCACAGCCCGGCGATCTGAAAACGCCACGGATGCCGGTCGACCAATTGAAAGCGCAATCCGGCGTCGTCATGGTCGGTATTCCAGAACAGCAGCGGCAACCAGCTCACCGCGCCCACCGTCAGCGCCATCCAGATGCGCGGATCGCGCATCACCGCGCGCCCTTGCGGGATGCACAGCAATGCGATGCAGCCCACCCCGATCACGCCGACGAAGCGATAGTGGCTGAGCGCACCGATGACCAAGCCGATGGCGAGCTCCAGCGCACTGGTGGCATCGACCTCGCGCAGCAAGCGCGCACCGGCATCCATGCACAGCACCGCCGCCAAGGCCATCGGCACATCCGGCACAGCCAGAATGCCCAGCGTGGCCGATAGCGGCATCAGCAAGGTCAGGCTGCCGGCCTGCCAGCCCAGCGTGGAGCCGAACCAGCGCGTGGCGATATGCGCGATCAACCAGGGAATCAGCGCGGAAATGGCCAGAAACGGTAGTCGCAACGCCAGAAGGTGATGTCCACCGAGCTCGACACCCAGACGTGCCAGCCAAGCGGTCATGCCCGGCAGGTCCGAATACGCTGCGGCCAGATGCTGGCCTTCCTGCCAGTAGAACGCCTCGTCCACGAACAGCGGCAAGCGTGCGGCGATCAATAGCTTGACGGCCGTGGCCAGTGTCCACAGGATCACGAAGGTGCGATGTGCGCGTTGGTCCCCCTGCATTGCCCTGTGCACTCTTCATTTCCACCTACGGAATTGTGATGTCGACACCGCTGCGTTCCACGGAAATGCTAACCGATGCGCTCCGCCAATCGCTGCGGCGCGCGCAAGACCAGGTCAATTCGCTGCTGTTGGGCAAGGCGCAGGAAGTGCGGCTGGCATTCGTGGCGCTGCTGTCCGGTGGACACTTATTGATCGAGGACCTGCCCGGCCTGGGCAAGACCACCCTCGCCCATGCGATGGCCTCCAGCCTGGGGCTGGGCTTTCAGCGCGTGCAGTTCACCTCAGACCTGTTGCCGGCCGATGTCCTGGGCGTATCGGTGTACGACGCCACCTCGCGGCAGTTCCAGTTCCATCCCGGCCCGGTGTTCACCAACGTACTGCTGGCGGACGAAATCAATCGCGCCCCGCCGCGCACGCAGAGCTCGCTGCTGGAAGCGATGGCCGAGCAGCAGGTGACGCTGGATGGCGTGACGCATGCGTTGCCGGAACCGTTCTTCGTGATCGCCACGCAGAACCCGGTCGATCTGTCCGGCACCTTCCCGCTGCCGGATTCGCAGCTGGACCGCTTCCTGCTGCGGCTGAGCCTGGGCTACCCCAGCGCCGACGCCGAGCGTGCGCTGCTCTCCGGGGTGGATCGGCGCGAATTAATCGCCCAGGCTGCCCCGCAACTCAGCGACGCCGACGTGGTTGCGCTGCGCGCAGTGGTCAATCAGATCCATACCAGCGATGCGCTGATCGGCTATGTGCAGGCCTTGCTGCTACGTAGTCGCCAGCATGCCGGGGTGCGCGTGGGCCTGTCGCCGCGTGCAGGCATCGCCTTGCTGCGCGCTGCAAAGGCCTATGCGCTGCTGCTTGGGCGCGAGCATGTCCTGCCTGAAGACGTGCAGGCGCTGTTTGTGGCGGTGGCCGGTCACCGGCTGGTGCCGGAAGCCGAATCTTCGTCCGGGCCGGCGCTAGCCAAGGCGCTACTGCACAGCGTGCCGGTGGACTGACCCACATGCATGCGCGCCTGCGCGGCATCGGCCGCCGACTCAGCCTGCTGGCACGTCCGCGGGGCCCCGAGGCCTTGCCGATCGTGCTGGATCGGCGGCGTATTTATGTGCTGCCGACCCGCTTCGGGCTGTTCGTCGCCGCGTTACTGCTGGCGATGCTGCTGGGCGCACTGAACTACAACAACAATCCGGCGCTGCTGCTCGCACTGCTGCTGGCCACGGCCGGGATCGCCAGCAGCATCATGGCGCACCTGCAGTTGTCAGCGCTGCGTATCGAAGCGGCATCAGCCGAGCCGGTGATCGCCGGCGAACCGCTGCGCATGCGGGTGTCGTTGGCACGTCGCGATACCCGCACACGGCGCGGGCTGCGCCTGGATCATCTGGAGAGCAACGGTTTCTGTTCGCTGATCGAGCACGACATGGCCGAGGTCGATCTACTTGTGCCGACCGAGCGCCGCGGCTGGCAGGACATCGAGCGCATCCGCCTGTCCAGCACTCAGCCGCTGGGCCTGGTGCGCGCCTGGTCGTGGGTGTGGCCGGAAACGCCATTGCTGGCCTATCCCAAGCCAGAAGAACAGGGCCCTGCGCTGCCCGATGGTGCGGGTTCGCCCAACCAGACCCGCTTGCACGCGCAAGGCGAGGAACTGCATCAGTTACGCCCGTATCGCGCCGGCGATGCACCACGCACGATTTCCTGGAAACATTCGGCACGTCGCGACACGCTGCTGGTGCGCGAATACGAAAAGCCGCTGGGGATCGAAGTCACGCTGGACTGGCGCACGCTCAACGCGCTGCCGTACGAGCGCCGCATCGCGCGGCTGGCGCGCTGGGTCAACCTGGCCGAACGCGACGGGAACCGCTATCGGCTGCTGCTGCCGGGCCAGCCGCCGCTGGGTCCCGCGCAAGGGCCTTCGCACCATCACCTGTGTCTGCGCGCCCTGGCCCTGCTTCCGCATGACTGAGCCCTCGCTTCCGATCAGCCAGGCCAGCCGCGCCTGGGTGCTGGCCACCAGTTGGCTGGCGTTGACGCCGCTGCTGTTGCAGCTGCCCGGCTTGCTTGCCGCCACCGTTGCCGTGGCCGCCATGCTGGTCGGCGTGCTGAGCTGGCGCGGCACCTTGATGGCGCCGGTGCGGTTGTTGCTGGTGATCGCGATGTTGGCAGCGGTGTACTGGCAGATCGGCATGCGCTTCGGCCGCGATACCGGCTGCGCGGTGCTCGCCGCCATGCTGGCGATCAAGGCCTGCGAACTGCGCACCTTGCGCGATGCGCGCAGCCTGCTCGGCTTTGCATTGTTCGCGCCGTTTGCCGCCTTTTTGCTCGACCAGGGGCCAGCGACGATGGGCCTGGCGCTGCTGGCGGTGGTCAGCGCCTTGCTGAGCATGCAGCGGCTGGCCGACGAAGAGCACCGCACCGCCACGCCCGCGCTGCGGATGCAGTTGCGCGGCATCGGCAAATTGGTCGCCATCGGCGTGCCGCTAGCGCTGGTCACCTTCTGGTTGCTGCCACGCCTGAGTGCACCGCTGTGGGGCGTGCCCGAACGTGCGCTGTCGCGGCCCGGGCTGTCGGACAACATGTTGCCGGGCGAATGGATCGACCTGATGGCCGATGACAGCCCGGCCTTGCGCGTGCAGTTCACCGGCAAGGCGCCACCGCCGCAACAGCGCTACTGGCGTGGGCCGGTGATGTGGGACTTCGACGGTCGCACCTGGCAGCGCGCGCGCTGGACCGGCCGCGCCCAACCCGCTTCGGTTACCGCAGGCCCGCAAACCTATCGTTATCGCCTGGATTACGAGCCCACCGATCGCCGCCAACTGGTGTCGCTGGATCTACCCACCCAAGCGGTAGCCAACGCCGAGTTATCGCCCGACTACGAACTGTTCGCGCAACGCCCCTTGAGCGCGCTGACCCGCTGGGACCTGCAATCGGCACCGCCAACGCGCTTCGATACCGACCTGCCCGATCAATTGCGCAAGCGTGCGCTCGCCCTGCCGCCCGGCTTCAATCCGCGCACGCTCGCGCTGGCACGGCAATGGCGTAGCGAGGCCGGCAAGAACGACGATGCAGTGGTGCAGCGCGCGCTGCGCTGGATCACCCGCGAATTCGCCTACACGCTGGACACGCCGCTACTCGGCCGCAACAGCGTCGACGAGTTCCTGTTTCAGCAAAAGGCCGGTTTCTGCGAACACTTCAGTTCCTCGTTCGTCGTGCTGATGCGCGCGGCAGGCATCCCGGCACGTGTGGTTACCGGATATGCAGGCGGCACCTACAACCGGCTGGGCGATTATTGGGTGGTACGGCGCATGGACGCACACGCCTGGACCGAAATCTGGCTGGCCGGGCGTGGCTGGGTGCGTGTGGATCCGACCGCCGCGGTGGCACCGGAACGCATCTACGACACACTCGAAGATCGCCTGCAAACCCAAGGCGGCAACAACTTCGCCGACCTCGGCGCATGGGCCAGCATTGGCCAGGTCGGCGATTGGCTACGCCGTGGCTGGAATGAGCTGGTGTTGTCCTTCGATGCCGACCGCCAGCAACGGCTGCTGCAACCCTTCGGCATCGATCGCCTGGACACCTCGCAACTCGCCGTCATCTTCGGCGTGTTCGCGGTGAGCGCGCTGGCATGGATGGGCTGGTTGCTGGCACGCGGCGAACGCGAGCGCGATCCGTTGCTGCGCGCTTGGCACCGGCTGAGCCGCCGCTACCGCAAGCTCGGCCTTGCCCGCGAGCCGCACGAACCAGCCATCGTCTGGGCACAACGTGTCGCCCGGTCACACCCGAAGACGGCATTGCTGGCACTCAGCCAACGTTTCGCTGCCGCGCGATACGCTGGCACTGATTCGGACAGCGCCACTCTCTTGAAAGATTTGCTGCAGCATCGCCCGCGAACCGGAGCTTCCTCATGAGTACCCGTTTTCTTGTTCCTCTTATCGCTGTGCTCGGGCTCGCAGCCTGCGCCACCGCGCCCAAGCCGTTGCAGGGCCAGTTCCCTACGGTCAGTCCGAGCGACTCCACCGCCAGCGCCCAGGTCGGCACCTCCGTGCGCTGGGGCGGCAAGATCATCAAGACCACGCCTGGCCAGGGCCAGACCTGCTTTGAACTGATCTCGCGCCCGCTCAATGCCAGCGGTCGGCCGGACCGTGATGCAGTGGATGCCAGCGACGGTCGCTTCCTGGCCTGCCGCTCGGGCTTCTACGATCCGGCGGTGTTCGAACCTGGCCGCGAAGTGACCTTCATCGGCAAGATCGAAGGCTACGAAACCACCAAGATCGGCGAGTACGACTACAAGCTGCCCAAGGTCAATGCCGACGTGGTCTACCTGTGGCCGGTCGTGCGCGACGTGGAAGTCGTACCGGCTTACCCGTACGGTCCGTGGGGCGACCCGTGGGGTCCACGCTGGGGCGGCGGTTGGGGCTGGGGCCGCGGCTGGTGGTAATGCGCCGCTGACCTGAGTGTTATTCGCAAAAACGCCGCTCGCAGGGAGCGGCGTTTTTGTATGTGCGCGACGATCGCCGCGCTATACCGACTGCGCGCAGCGCACGATCAACCGACGCATCACGGCGTGCCGAAACGGCCCAGCGGTGCACCGGCCAACAAATGCAGATGGATATGAAACACCGTCTGGCCGGCATGCTCGCGGCAATTCATCACAATGCGGTAGCCGTCCTGCGCCAGCCCCTGTGCGCGCGCATATGCCGCCGCCGCAATGGCCAACTGACCGACCAGCAGCGCCTGCTCCGGTGGCACATCGTCCAAGGTCGGAATGGCGTGCTGCTTGGGAATGAAGAGCACATGCACCGGCGCCTGTGGTGCGATGTCTTGGAAGCCCAGCACCTCATCGTCTTCATAGACGATGGTGGCCGGGATTTCGCGACGAATGATTTTGCCGAAGATGGTGTCGGTCATGGTTCGGGATTGGAAATTCGTGATTCGGGATTGGTAACAGCTTACCGTGCGCGCCAGCACGGCTTTGCGAATCCCAAATCCCGCCTCCCCAATCCCCGCCCTCACAGCACCTCACTGCGGGTGCCGAAGGCGTGCGACAGGGTGCCGCGATCCACGTATTCCAGCTCGCCGCCCAGCGGCATGCCCTGGGCAAGCCGGCTCGGGCGTACCGCGTGCTGGCGGGCAAGCTGCGCGAGGTAATGGGCGGTCGCCTCGCCTTCCACGGTGGCGTTGGTGGCGATGATCATTTCGGTCACTTCGCCAGCGGCCAGACGCTCGCCGAGCCGATCCAATCCCAGTTCGCGTGGGCCGATGCCATCCAGCGGCGACAGGCGCCCCTGCAGGACGAAATACAGCCCGCGGTAGCCGGTGGCATGCTCGATTGCCAGGCGGTCGGCCGGCGATTCGACCACGCACAATTGCTGCCGGTCGCGACTGCTGCTGGCGCAAATGGTGCAGATCTCGGACTCGGTGAAGTCGCGGCACTGCACGCAATGCCCCACCTTTTCCACCGCATTGGCCAACGTCGTCGCCAGACGCCGCCCACCCTCGCGCTCGCGCTCGAGCACGTGATACGCCATGCGCTGCGCCGACTTCTGGCCCACACCGGGCAATACCCGGAAGGCCTCGATCAGTTGTTCTAGCAGTGAGGACATTGGGTGGCCGGGATTGGAAATTCGGGATTTGGAATTCGCAACGGCAAAGGCCTTTGCACTTAGCTCATCCCAAATCCCGACTCCCGAATCCCTTCGCTCAGAACGGCAACTTCATGCCCGGCGGCAACTGCATGCCGGCAGTGGCCGAACCCATGCGGTCCTTGGATTCGGCGTCGATCTTGTTGGAGGCGTCGTTGAAGGCGGCAGCGATCAGGTCCTCGGCCATCTCCTGGTCGGAGAGGATGCTCGGATCGATCCGCACCTTGCGGCACTCCTTGGCGCCGGTCAGCGTCACGTTGACCATGCCGCCGCCGGCAGTGCCGGTGACTTCCAGCTTGGCCAGTTCTTCCTGGGCGCGCTGCAGGTTTTCCTGCATCTTCTGCGCCTGCTGCATCAGTTGGGCAATGTTTCCACGCATGGGGCGTTACTCGTCGTAAGGGCGGATGGAATCGGGGACGATCCGCGCGCCTTGCTGCTGGATCAGCAGCTGCACCGTCGGGTCGTTCATAAAGGCTGTTTCGGCCGCGCTCTGGCGCTCGCCTTTCTGGCGGTTGGCACGCTCGTGCAAGGTTTCGACATCGGCGCTACCGGTTTCGATGACGATGCGCGGCGTGTTTCCCAACACCGGTGCCAACGCCTGCGCGAGGTTGGCGATGGAGCGCTCGGAATGGAGATATTCAAAACCCGGCGCCAGCGCCAGCCGCAGCACGCCATCGCGATGACCGATAAACGCGGCGTTGGCGGCCAGCTGCCGCGACGGTCCATTCAAGCCACTGCGCGTGACCAGCTCCAGCCATTGCTCGGCATCGGCGATACAGCCGTCGTCGAGCAAAGCCGATGCATCGGCTGCTGAGTCTGCTGCGGATACTGCCGTTGCTGGTGGCGTGACCACTGCTGGCTCTGCAAACGATGAGGGCTCGACAAGCGCGGCCGGCGAAGATGTTGCAACCGAAACCGGAGCGTCCTCTGCGGCGTCGGACGCGATCGCAACGGGTTGTGCGAGCTCGACGGGTGCGGACGACGGCGAAGCCATCGCGGCTTCAGGCGCAAGCACGGCCATCGTGTCGGACGCAGTTGTGGCCTGCGTGCGCACCGGCGCATCGTCCACTGCCCACGGCGGCGTGTCGTCAATGCGCGCGCTGGCTGCAGACGCGCGACTGGGCGAAGAAGATTCTTGGGGAGGAAGCATGACAACGGGAGCCGGCGCCGGAGCTGCGGCCGGAGTCGGAGTTGCCTGGGTCGCGGATGCCGGCAGGGACGCCTCCGCCGCCGCCACAGGCATCGTATCCGTCACCGCAGCAGTCGCGGCCACCATGGGGGGCGCAGCTGTCACCGGCGCTGCCAGTGCCGGCGCAGCAGCCTGACCGCCGGCAGCGGCAGAACGCGCACCACCGCCCGCCGTGGTGCCGCGTCCGTCGTCCGAGCCGCCAGCCGGCACCGCCGCAGCGGGGCGGAAGGCGAGCATGCGCAGCACTGCCATCTCGAAGCCAGCGCGCGGACTGGGCGCCAGATACAGATCACGACGCCCGTTGAGCGCCATCTGGTACCACAGCTGCACCACTTCCGGCCGCAACTGCGCCGCAAAAGGAGTCGGGTCGATGCCGTCGCCAACAAAGGCCACCGACGGCACCAGCTGCTGCACCTGCACGCGATGCAACGCCTCGGCCAGGGCCTCCAACACCCCGCTCCAATCGGGCGAAAACTCAGCCAGCGCGGCCACGACCTGCATCAGGCGCGCGCCATCGCCATCGGCCAGCGATTGCAGCATCGCGCCGACCTGGGTGCGATCGACCGTGCCCAACATGGTGCGCACCACGTCCTCGCGCAGCGCGCCGCCGGCATAGGCGATCGCCTGATCCAGCAGCGACAGGCCATCGCGCAACGAGCCGTCGGCTGCCTTGGACAGCTGCACAATCGCCGACAGATCCGATTCGATCTGCTCGGCGGCCAGGATGCGGGTCATCTGGCCCTGAATCTGGTCCTCGTCCAGCCGCTTGAGGTTGAACTGCAAGCAGCGCGACAGCACCGTCACCGGCAATTTCTGCGGGTCGGTGGTAGCCAGCAGGAACTTCACGTGCTCCGGCGGCTCTTCCAGCGTCTTGAGCAGCGCATTGAACGCCGCCTTGGACAGCATGTGCACTTCGTCGATCAGGTAAACCTTGAACTTGCCGCGCGAGGGCATGTACTGCGCGTTCTCGATCACCTCGCGCACATCGTCCACGCCGGTGTTGGACGCGGCATCGATCTCCAGCAGGTCGATGTAACGACCGGCGTCGATGTCCAGGCAGGCCGGGCACTGGCCGCATGGGTCGGCACTTGTACCGGTCTCGCAGTTGAGCGACTTGGCGAAGATGCGCGCAATGGTGGTCTTGCCCACGCCGCGGGTGCCGGTGAACAGGAACGCGTGATGCACGCGCCCACTGTCGAGCGCGTTACTGAGCGCGCGGACCACGTGTTCCTGGCCTACGAGTTCGGCAAAACGCTTCGGGCGCCACTTGCGGGCGAGAACGAGATAGGACATCGGGCAACCGGCTCTGTTTGAGCCGATATTGTGCCACGCCCGGTCTCAACGGCTGCGGCTGGAAGATTCAGCTTGTGGTACGGGCCGGCGACGGCTAGACTTTGCGGCCCTGTTCGACCACGGTCGTGCAGGCACGGAGAGGTGTCCGAGTGGTTGAAGGAGCACGCCTGGAAAGTGTGTAAGCGTCTAAACCGCGCTTCGGGGGTTCGAATCCCCCTCTCTCCGCCAGATTCATGATTTGCGCAAAGGCACCCATGTCGCAAATCGCAGGGCCATGCCAATGGTCCACGTCTTATGGTGGCCCCGTCGGTCCCTCGCGACGCTAGATCGAAAATCCCGCCAGGGCCGGAAGGCAGCAACGGTATCGATTGATGCGGGCGCCGAGGTCAACCGGCGGGGGCACCACCCTAACTTTCGACAGACTCCGGGCAAGCTAGCCGGAGCATCGGCTTGCTCACGACATGATCGAGCGATCAAGCAAGAAGTCAACTCGTGCCGCGCTGAGCGCTGATGCAAAGCCTGTCGCCTGCCCACGCGCGGATGCGCGCCGGATCCGCCCTGCTACGGTTGCGACTCCGGATGCAACCAACCCGCATCGCCTTCCAGGTAATGCTCGTGCTTCCAGATCGGCACGCGTGCCTTGACTTCATCGATGATGTAGCGGCACGCATCGAATGCGGCGCCACGGTGCGCTGCACTGACGCCGACCCACACCGCCATGTCGCCGATGCGCAGCTCGCCCACGCGGTGCACGCAATGCGCGTGCACGATGGCGAATCGCTGCATTGCTTCGTCGAGAACGCGCTGCCCTTCGGCCTGTGCGAGCGCGGCGTAGGCTTCGTAGCGCAGCCCGGCCACGCCGCGGCCTTCGTTGTGATTGCGTACCCAGCCTTCGAAACTGGCAAACGCCCCAGCGTGCGGGTGCTCGACGCAGGCACGCAACTGGTCGACCGGCAATGGCACCTCGGAAAGCGTAAAGATCGCTGCACCCTGTTCGCTCACGCTCAACCTCCCGACACCGGCGGAATGAACACCACTTCGCTGCCGTCGCGCAGCGCATCCTCCCAGCGCGCGAATGCGCCATCCACTGCCACCCGCAATTGCGCTGGTGTCCAGCGCAGGCCGTGCCGCGCATCGAGCTCGGCATACAGGCCACGCAAGCTCGGTGCATCGGACTGCACGCGCTCGTCGGCCATGCCTACTGCCTCGCGCAGGCTGGCGAAATACAGCACCGTCACTGTCGCAGTCATTGCGCCGCTCCGATATCGCGCTTGCCGCCGCGCTTGGACACCAATCTGGTCGGACCAATGCTCATGCTGTGCGACAACGCCTTGCACATGTCATAGACCGTCAGCGCAGCCACGCTGGCACCGGTAAGCGCCTCCATTTCCACGCCGGTACGATGCACGCAACGCACCGTGCAACGGATGTCCAGCACCTGCTCGCCCGCCCAGTCGATCTCGAAACGGCAGGCATCGATCGGCAATGGGTGGCAGAACGGAATCAATTCGTGCGTGCGCTTGACCGCCATGGTGCCGGCAATCACCGCCGTCTCCACGATGCCGCCCTTGGCGCTACGCAAGCCGTTGGCGCGCAGCTGTGCGGCCACGGCTGCCGGAAAGCGCACGCGGCTTTCTGCAGTCGCGCTACGGGCGGTGATCGCCTTGCCCGAGACATCCACCATCGTGGGAAGCCCGGCATCGTCGAGGTGTGTCAGGCGTGCGGAACGGGATTTTGCAGGCATGGGAAGCAACGCGAAGACAGGCAATCAGGATGCGGCATTCTCGGTGAACAGGGTGCCTTGATGAAACAGCAGCTGCCATCCATCAGCGTTCCTATGCCACAACGCGCTGCGCAAAGCTTGCCGTTCAACGCCCTGGCGGCGATCTATCGACCGATAGCGCAACGACGCCAGATCCGGCGCCAGCCGCACACATTCGGAGCCATCGGCCTGGTAATCGGCAGCAACACCGGATGCGCACACGGCCGCGATCACTTCACTGCGCGTGGACCGACGACCTGAGGTACCGAACTCGCCAAACGCCGGATCGAGCGACGCCTCCAACACCTGCACATCGGCACGCAGCTGCGGATCGCGCAGACGCTGTTCCAGCGTGCGCAGCAGCACCGGCAGCGCGCCCTAGCTCATCCGCCGATTAAAAACATCTCGACCGGCTTGCCGCGCCGTGGCACCGAGGCGCGCACTTCGCTGTAGCGGTCGCCACGCACACTCCAGCACTGCCATAGATGCGTCGCCAGCGCAGGCTCGCCATTGGCCAGTGCCGGTTTCAGGTCATGCCCCTGACTGGCGAACAGGCAGGTATATAGATGCCCATCTGCCGAGACGCGCGCACGCTGGCAATCGCCGCAGAACGGCACGCTGACCGAACTGACGAAGCCCACTTCGCCGGCGCCATCCGCGAACGCGTGGCGCTGCGCCACTTCACCGGTGTAATGGGCGTCCAGCGCCACCAACGGCCAGCGCGCATGGATGCGTTCATGCAATTGCGCAGAGGTCACCACCGCATCCGGCGTCCAGCCATTGCAGCTACCCACATCCATGAATTCGATAAAGCGCAGCACGTGTCCGGTGCCGCGGAAGTGCTCCACCAGCGGCAGCACCTGATCTTCGTTGACGCCACGCTGCACTACGCAATTGATCTTCAGCCGCTGGAAGCCGGCCTGCTCGGCCGCGGCGATGCCGGCCAGCACCCGCGCAATCTCGCCGCGGTCGCCGTTCATGCGTCTGAACAATGCCGGTTCCAGCGCATCCATGCTGACGGTGATGCGGCGCAACCCCGCCTGCCGCAGCGCGACGGCCTGGCGCGCAAGCAAGGTGCCGTTGGTGGTCAGCGCCAGATCTTCGATGCCCTCGATCGCAGTCAGCCGCGCAATCAGGCTCGGTAGATCGCGACGCAGCAGCGGCTCGCCGCCGGTCAGGCGCACCTTGGTCACACCGACCGACACGAAGGCACGCACCAGGGTTTCCAGCTGATCGAAACTCAACCGCTGCCGCGAGTCGAACCCGTAGTCGTCGGGTACGCGATCGGCCGGCATGCAGTACCCGCAGCGAAAATTGCAGGCCTCGATCACCGACAGGCGCAGATCGCGCAGCGGACGGCCATAGCGGTCCTGCATCGGCGCCGTGGCAAGATTCGGCAGCAGCAAGGCGCCCATCAGGGCACCGTCGCTGCGGTCGGGTTCGCCAGCGCAAGGTATTGACCGGGCACGGCGACGCGGTGGCCACGCGCACGCAGCACATCGCCGTCGGCGTCGCTGGCGTAGTGGTACAGCAGCATGCGGCTCAACAGGTCCTGCGGGTATTCCCGCTCCAAATCGTCAACGCCAGTGTGCGACGGGTTGCCGTGAACGCCGCAGTCATGTGCGATGAGTTCGCTGTCGTCCGCATAGCGCTTCAACATCTCCGGAATGGGCCGGGTATCGCCGGTCCAGACCAGCGCGCCCTTCAACCGCAGGCCGTAGGCCGTCTCCGGCCAGTGGTGGCGGACCGGGAACACTTCCAGCCGTACGCCGTCGTGCCAGAACGCATCGCCGACCGGCACCAGCTGAAACGCATCCCAGAAGTTCGCTCCGCCTTCGGCCAGCACGTTCGGGTAATCGGCGATGCGCCGTTGCAGCAGCGGCACGACTGGCGCCGGCACGTACAGGCGTGTGCGCCCGCGGCGCTCGGAGAAATAGCTGTCGACGAACACCCGCTCCAGCCCACCGACGTGGTCCAGATGCACATGGGTAATGAAGATCGCCTGCGGCAGCTGGCCGTAATGAGCCTGATAGGCGGTTAAACCTTCGCTGCCGCAATCGATGGTCAGCCATGGGACGCCGGCGCGTTCGAGCGTGGCCATCGGCGAGCCAAGCGCCACCGCCGACGCATTGCCAACTCCCTGCACCCGCAAGGCCCAGTCCATCAGTAGCCCCGGCCCCAGGCCAGTTCGTAGGCGCGGTGCAGGCGCTCATAGTCTTTATCGACGTCCTCGCCGCTGCGGTTGCCGCGCAGCTTCAACAGCGAGCGATGCAGGCGCTTGAGATTACGCTCACGCCAGCGCGTGGCCGGAATGCGCAGCACGCCGCGGTCGAAATCGATCAACCAGCCATGCCCGCCGGCATCGAACAGGATGTTGTGCGCGTTGAGGTCGGGGTGATCCAGGCCGGCACGATGGAAGCGCGCGATCAATTGCCCGGTCGCCTCCCATGGCGCGCCGCGGCCGGCCAACTGGGCGTGATCGGCCAAGGAGCGCACGTTTTCCAGCCGCTCCATCAACAGCGCAGCGCGATAGCCCAGACCTTCGCGCAGATAGCAGGCGGCCAGCGGACGCGGCACCGGTAACTTGCGTTTGATCAGTTCGCGCATTAGCCGGAATTCGGCAAAACTGCGCGTGCGCCCTGCCCCTTTCCATAGATAGCGATCGCGGCTCACACGTGCGGCCATGCCGCCACGCAGATACTGCCGTAACACGCTGCGGCCGAACGGCGCATCTACGAACCACGCGCCGCCACGCCCGCCTTTATCCACCGGCCGCGCCCTGTCGCCCCACGATTGCGGCGAAAACAGACTGGCATCGGCTTGCCGCAGCCGTTCGCGGTCGAACACAATGGCGCCATACCCGCGACCTTCGCGGTACGGCGCCAACGCTTCGGTGGCATCGAAAGAAACCATCTATCGAGTCTAACAACACCATGGCTGTAACGCCCGCATCGCTGTGTTTGCTGCGCTTGTCCGCCCTGGGCGATGTCACGCATGTGGTGCCGCTGGTGCGCATGTTGCAGGCGGGGTTTCCTGAAACCCAACTGCATTGGATCATCGACAAGGCCGGGCTGAAGTTGCTCGAGGGGCTGCCCGATGTGCACTTCCACGCCTACGACAAACGCAGCGGCGTGGCCGGCATGCGCGCACTACGTCAATCGCTCGCACCGCTGGGGCGTTTCGATGCCTTGCTGCAAATGCAGGTGGCCTTTCGCGCCAATGTGCTGTCGGCCTTCGTGCCGGCGCGGCGACGCATCGGCTACGACCGCAACCGCTCCAAGGACCTGCACGGCCTGTTCGTCAACGAGCGCATCGCCGACCACCCCGGCATCCATGTGCTCGACGCCATCGGCAGCTTTGCCGAGCCGCTGGGCCTGCGCCAGACCCAGGTGCGCTGGGACCTGCCGGTGCCTGAAGAAGCGCACGCCTGGGCACGCGCGCAATGGGACGACGACGGCCGCCCCGTACTGATGATTTCCCCGTGCTCCAGCCACGCGCGGCGCAACTGGTATGCCGATCGCCACGCCGCGCTCGCCGATCACGCCGCCGCACAGGGTTGGCGGATCGTGCTGTGCGGCGGCCGCAGCGACCTGGAGCGCAGCACTGCCGATGCCATCGTTGCGGCCGCACGCACGCCGGTGCTGGACTTGGTTGGCAAGGACACCCTCAAGCAACTGCCTGCCCTGCTCGCGCGTGCGGACCTGGTGGTCACCCCGGATTCCGGGCCAATGCACATCGCCAACGCGATGGGCACCAAGGTGCTGGGCCTGCACGCGGCCAGCAATCCCTCGCGCAGCGGCCCGTATTCGGACGTGCGCTATTGCGTGGACCGCTACGACGCAGCCGCGCGCAAGTTCCTGCACAAGCCGGCCGACCGGCTACGCTGGGGAACAAAGATCGAATTCGACGACGTGATGTCGCTGATCACCGTGGACGATGCGATCGCCGCCTTCGAGCGGTATCGCGCCGACCACCCGCGCTGAGGATCGGCGATCAATCACCGCCGGACTGCCACACGGTTGGCGCAAAAGGCGAGGCATCCAGCACTTCATCACCGGCTCTGAATCTGCTCGGCGATCAGGCGCCGGGCAAGTTGCGGAGGTGCCCGTACCAATGGGCATGAGATCGAGCGAATACGCTTCAGCAACACATCGCGCTGTCAGCCCACCCGCGCAATCAAACCGTCAACACGCTCAGGCGCCGGTGGCGCGATAGTCCTGATAGGACTTTTCTTCCACATAGGAAGACCCCAGCGCCAGGTTGATCTCCTTCTTGATGCGCGCGCGCTCATCGTTTTCGATATAGACGCTGCGCGCCAGCTGCACGAAGCTGTCGTCGAAGGTTTGCGCTTGCTCCTTGAGGCGGATGTCGTCCTCGATCACCCACAGCCGCTCATTGACGGCCTTCAGCTCGGCGCGCAGGCGCACGATGTCGTGGCCGGCGGCCGGATGCGCCATCCAGCTGGTTTCCAGCGCAGACAGCTCGTTGCGCACATTGGTCAACTTGGCCGCATCGCGCATGCGCTCGGACTTGATCTGCAGGATCGCGATCTTGTCGAGCAGCTCACCAAAGGACACGGGCACCAGGATCTCGGACATGACAGGCCTCCAACGGGGTCGGGTGGATTGTAGTCATCGCCGTGGACACGGAGGACGTCTTATCCATCCTGCGGCCAATCTGGACGACCAAGACCGAAACAGCGACCCGCGTGCGCCAACGTATCGAGACGATCCTTGATGCCGCCACGGTGAAGCGGAAGCGGACTGGCGACAACCCGGCGCGCTGGAAGGGCCATCTGTCGATGATCCTCCCCAAGCCCAAGACGGTCGCTCCGGTCCAGAACTTCCCGGCACTCCCTTACAAGGACATCCCCGAGTTCATGGCCGCATTGCGCAAGCGACACGGCGAGGCAGCGCGCGCTCTGGAGTTCACGATCCTGACTGCCGCCCGCACCGGAATGACCCTGGGAGCGGTCCCGGCCGAGTTCACCGGCAACGACTGGACTTGTCCAGCTGAACGAATGAAATCCAAGAAGGAACACGTCGTTCCGCTCTCGACAGCGGCCCAGGCAATCGTCAAGCCCAGGCTTTCGCGGAAGCTTTTGTTCCCGAATGACGTCTCTGGCGAACCGCTATCGGAGAATGCAATGCTCGCATTGCTCAAACGCATGGACCGCGGCGACATCACCGTTCACGGCTTTCGATCGACCTTCAAGGATTGGGCAAGCGAGGTCACCGACTTCCCCGATGACCTGTCCGAGGCAGCGCTAGCGCATGAGATAACGGACAAGGCCAAAGCCGCTTACAAGCGCGGCAAGATGTTGGAGAAGCGACGCAAGATGATGGAAGCATGGGCCAACTACTGCGCATCCCCGCCGGCGCACCCTATCTCATGAAGATTCCAGGCATCGATAGCACACGTTTTCATGCCGGCTGAACTCCACGCAGGCATATCCTCGGCCTACAGATGGATCGCACGCATCGCCCCACCTGATTAGCACGCACTTTCAGCGGTGAACAGGGTGACATCACGCAGGGCCCGCTCGGACCACGGCTTGCTGGCGGCTGCGGCGGCCAGCAAGCTGGGCACCAGCCGGGTCAGATCGAAACGGCGGTTGAACCGCCACATCGTCTCTGCCAGGTAGCGCTGGGCGTATTTGGCGAATTTGAAGGCGTGATAGGCACCGTCCAGCGAACGCTTTAGGTTGGACAACACCACGTTGACCCAGCGTGCGTTCTCTGCCTCGCAGCGACTTCGACCGCTGCCTTCGATCACCGTGTGCGCGTGCTCGGCTTCCAGTGCTCGAAACGCACCGAGTCCATCACTGTAGACATCTGCTCCAGGATGCAGGCGTTGCACGATCCATTCCGACAGCGCCGCCTTGGTGAAGCCTGGGACCGGATCCATCACCGCGCGCAATGGACGACCGTCTTCAGTGGTCTCCACGGCGATCACGAAAGGGCGCTTGTTCTCCTAGCCGCGCCCGGCCTTGCCACCGTTGCGTTCTCCACCCAGGTAGGCATCGTCCAGTTGCACGATCCCGCCCAACTTGCGGTTCGCCTCGCGTTGGGTCATGGCCTGCATCAGCTTGTGCTTCATTGGCCACGCTGTCGGGTAGCTCACTCCCAGGTGTCGCATCAACTCCAGCGCCGACAGGTTCGTCTTGCTCTGGCCCAGCAGATACATGCCAAGCAGCCAGGTGCGTAGCGGCAGCTTGCTGTTGTCCATCACCGTGCCCGAGCGCAGGCTGGTCTGGCGATAGCAGGCCGTGCACTGCCAGTACGTGGTGCCTTGACGCTGGAATCGACTGTGCGCGGTAGCGGCGCAACGCGGACAAACAAAGCCCTGTGGCCAGCGCGAGATCTCCAACGCCTGCTCGCACTGCTGCGCGTTGCCATAGCGCTTGAGGAACGCCGGCAACGACAGCCCGGCTTGGAACTGCACACGATTCATGGCCATGATCTGGTCTCGGTGGAGCGACGGTCCTACCATCGACCGGTCGGCTCTCACTGGCTGCGACTGTGCTGAAAGATCGTGCTAATCAGGTGGCGAAATGGGCATCCAGCCGGTTGCCGGCGGTGTCCTGGTACTGGCTGCGCAGGCGCGTCGGATTGCCGCCCTTGTCCTTGGCGATCTCGTTGTTGCTGGCGCGGTAGCCCCAATAGAACGGGATGAACATGCTGTGGGTCGGCAACTTGCTGGTGGTGTCTTCGCTGCGCTGATAGAGGTAGGTGTCCGGGTCGTATTTGACCGCCGCCACCTTGCGGTAATCCCGATCGCCGGGCTTGGCCTTGGACGCCTTTGCTTCGGCATACTTGACCCCATACTGCCCGGCGCGCAGATCGATACGGCTCAAGCGCTCGTCCAGGGCAGCGCGTTCAGTGCCGGCGCGCCAACGGATCCATATCCTTGCTGGCACAGCAGGAAGACTGAGCCAGAGGTTCAGGTCTCCGGCCCAATTGCGAAGGTACGCCACGTTGATGTGCCCGACCTCGCTCTTCTTCTCGGCATGCAAGTCGAAGAACGATGCCGGATAGGAATACGCGGCCTTTGCATTGCCGTCGCGTTCGAGCGTCTGCCGGCGCTCCCTTTGGCGCATCTCCGAATGCCGCTTTGAGCCGCTTCACAACCTTGCGTGTTGCGGTCCAAAAATTGAAAGACTACTGGTGCTTAGCGTGCCTTTGTCTCCCGGCGATGAGCGTAGCGCCACACGCGAGTTTGTCGCCGTCCAGCGCGGCCTTGCGTCCATGGATGTTCAGATGACTGGAGGCACCTTCAATGTGCATACGTCCATGCAAGGGGCATATCGCTGGATGCCCTTCGCACGCCTGCCTGGCCATCAATGCCTGCGTGTTCGGAACCGGCCAGCACATGGCCGCCGTGGCTGTGGGCGTCGCCTTCGACGATGAATGCGCGGCTCATGGTGTGGCCTTCTTGTCGCGCAAGAGGTCGTAGAACGGATGCTTCCCGTGCTGGATTGCGGCCGCTTTGCTGGCTTCGTCGGGCGGGCTGACCATTACGATGCCCGCATAGCCATCCGGGGTCAGGTTGACGGTGGCACTGGTGCGGCCATCGTCGTAACCGGAGACGATGCCCAGCGCGATCTGCACTAGCGCGGAACTGACGCCGGTATTGCCCAGCCGCCGACCGATGTCGTAGCCCTCGTGCTTGTCGTCCAGTTCGATGCCCTCGGCATTGCCGTGCAGCGCTTGCGTCAGGGGAATGACCCATTCGCGATCCAGGCTGGTGTCGTAGAACACGCGCGTGGGCTTGGCATCTTCCGGTAGGGCCGACACGGCCTGGGCCCAGCCCTTGCGCAGCGCCTCCACCTGCCCGGCACGCTTGAGTGGCTTGCCCTGTTCGTCGGTCAGGGGCACATGCACCGGGCGATGCAGATAGCCCAGCAACGGGGATTCGTCGAACTGCTGCACCTGCCAGCGCGCCCAACGCACCGGCAGATACGGGCTGGGCTTGAACTCACCCGGCCCCTTGTTGCTGATCTGCTTCCACAACTCGGGCAGTTGGGCAATCCACCAATCGGCCTTGGGCACGTTCGTACCGTCCGGCCATTTGACGCCCTTTGCCTTGAGGGCAGCCTCATACTGCATGTCGAAGATGTCGGTCTTTTCCCAGAAGAAATTCCACAACTTGATGATGTCGTACTGTGTGTCGTCCTTATTGATGCCATCGTCTACATCGACGGCATACGGGCGCACCAACCTGTCCACCCGATCGCTGCGTGCCACCAATAGCGCAGTCATGCTGTCCGGCATTATTGGCACGTGTACCCCTTCCGGCTGCTTTGGCAAGCCGGGGGATTTCCAGCCGTATCGCCCTCCTTCCGAATCGTTACTGACCAGCAATACTTCTGGCACATCAGGATGATCGTCGAAGAACTGAAACAACCGTTCCAGGGTGCCTTGTGCACTCGCTAGATTGGCGTCATCCTGCCAAAGGAACAGGGTAAGGCCCAGGCTTTGGGACTGCCGCCAATACGCAATTCCCGATGCCATTGTGCTGCCATCGTTGATCGTCGTCGGAGGCCCGAGAACGATGACTGGTAGAGGCCAGCGCTCCACTGCTGCCTTCGCTGCGTAACCAAAGGCGGCACTGGCTGCCATTTCACCATCGCCGATCCGAGTATTGGGATCGTAGTCCTTCGGGTCTTTCGACAGCACTGAGAGGTAGTTGTCGTCCTTGTCTTTGAATAGCCGCCAGGTGTCTTCCTGGTAATAGCGATCTACCGCCAAGCCCAGCCCACGCACCTCCAGCACGTAGCGCTCCCCCTCGCCAGCCAACATGCGCCCGTGCGGGGTCGCGGCCGCTGCCGTGGCCTGGGCGCTTGCCATGGCCGCTGGGTCCTTGGCCACCGCGCTGCGTACCTTCCACAGCCAATGCCCTCCAAAGGCCAGGCCCACCAGCGCGGTGATCGCCAATACACCATTACGAATATCGTTGCCCAAGCCGGAATCCTCCACGCCTGTTGACTGCCATTGGCGATAGTAGATGAAAAGGATCAGCGCCACCCAGGCCAGCAGCGTACCTAGCCATACCAGCGCGTAGGGCGTGATTCCGGGCCGTTGTGACGCGCTCATTCGGTGCTCTCCGCACGTTGCGCTCGGGTCCTGCTTATGACGTATTTGTCTGGCGGCTCCTTAGAACCTGTTCACAATCTTATTCAAACCATGCAAACTCCACGAATGCGCGAGAAGAACTATCCAAGTGACGTGAGCCGTGAGCGGTTCGAGCAAATCCGCCCGATTCTGGAGCAAGCCCGCAAGCGCACCAAGCCTGTGACAGTGGATATGTATGAGGTGTGGTGCGCAGTGCTGTATCTGCTACGGACAGGGTGCCCGTGGCGTGCGTTGCCCAGTGACTTTCCGAAGTGGCGCACGGTGCATTCCTACTTTGCCAAGTGGAGCGAAGTGGACGATGAAGGAATGAGCCTGCTGGAGCGGGCGCTTAAAAAATCAGGTTGGCGCGGCCCGCGAGAAACAGGGGCGCAAGGCCTGCAGCACGTTCTTGATCGTGGACGCGCAGAGCGTGAAGAACAGTGATACAGCCGGCCAGAAAGGCTATGACGCGGGCAAGAAGGTATCGGGGATCAAGCGCCACATCGCGGTGGATACGCAAGGCTTTCCACATGCCGTTGCGGTGACCACGGCGGAAGTCACCGATCGTCAAGGTGCGCTGGAGGCATTGAAACGCTGCCGATCGGGTTTAGGTCGGGTGAAACGCCTGCTGTGCGACAGCGGCTACACCGGAGATCCCTTCGCCGAGGGCGTACAGGACATTCTGGGCAAGCATGTCACCGTACAGATTGCCAAGCGCAGCGAGCTGCATACCTTCAAGGTCATGCCCAAGCGCTGGATTGTCGAACGCAGCTTTGCCTGGCTGGAGAAGAACCGGAGGCTATGGAAGAACTGCGAGCGAAGGCTCAATACCAGCTTGCAGTTCATCCACCTGGCGTTCCTGGCACTGCTGCTCAGGAGATCGTGAACAGGTTCTTAGACACGACATCCGGAAATTTCCCGGTTTTGTAGTAGTAAGCCGTCTGCTGGGCCAGCATTTGCGCTCCAGGGCTGAGCTTCTCGAAATTCGCAAGTTCGCTGATGTAGACAGAAGAAGCTGTTCGATATTTAGAAGGCGCGAACGGCGTGCGCCAGTTGGCAAAGGCGATGAGCACCTTTCGCCACTCCGGATCATCCAAGGTCTGCGCCTGCCCGATCGCCACGTCCATGGCCGTTACCCAGCGATGGTTTTCGGTACTGCGCAGCATCGCCGAGTGATACGAATTGTCGGTCAGCGCCGCGGGGGTGTGCGCCATCTGCGCACGCACCTCGTTGGGCGTGGCGTGCCGCCACAGCATGTACCCCATGTCATCGCCGTTCTCGCAATCGTAACCAGTTGTCTGGTCGTTGAGATCAGGATGGTTGGCGTTGAACTGCTGGGTCAGCTCCTGCAGGTCGGGATCGGAGAGATTCTTGTCCACGAAGCGCTCGAATACCCTGTACTGATTCAAGCTCGCCTTCGGGTTGCCCAGGGCCACATCCACCGACACATCATCCGGCGCATCCTTGCCGGCACGGGTCGGCGTGCCGCGCAGCGAGGTGCTGCTGCCGTACTGGCGCGCGTCGGCTTCCCCATCCTCCATCTGTGGTGCATGCGGCGGTTGCAGTGCCTCGCCGTTGATGTAGCGCCCCTCCTGCGGCAAGGGCGTCTGGCTGAGCGTGGTCGCGGGGGCCACACCCCCGCCTGGGTAACGCGCCTCATCCTCCATGCGCAGCGGGATGTGCCGCGGCGGCAGGCCCACGGCAACCGGCTTGCCGCCGCGCAGCAGCTTGGTCCACATCCGCTGGTGGAAGCGCATGTCCTTGAGCGCGTCCATCGCCGGCAAGCTGGCGGTGCGCTCGGTGCTGTAGAACTTCCGCTTCCACGCCACGTGCACCGTGTCCGGCACGCCGTAGGTGCCGATGCCCTGCACCTGATCCAGTGCCACGGTGGTGTCCTGTGGGCAGAAGTACAGGTACACCTTGCCGCGGTTGTCGCGCTCGGCGAAGACGATCTGCTTGCCTTCCGCGTCCAGACGGGTGCCCTGGCTAGGGGTCCATCCATGTCCGGTGCGGCCACCATATCCTGGCTGACCCACTTGCAGCTCGTTCAATGCTGGGCGGGTATACGGCTGGGCGGTCACTGCGTTGACGATCTTGATGAGCGTCTGCAGCTTGGCCTGGGTGGTCTGCTCCTCGCCCTCGGGTTCGAGCAGGCTGTAGGGGCTGTCCACCAGGATCAGGCAGTCCGCGCAGCGCTGGCGACGGTCGGCCAGCATGGCCTGTGCCAGCAGGGTGATCATCGTGCCCTGGCTGTGGCCCATGATGGTGATGGTGTCGTCCGGGGCCAGCCGGCGGATCTCGCTCACCAGCATCGCCAGCCGTTCGGCCGCCAGCACGAAATAGCGCCGTGGCGGTGCCTTGCCGAAATAGGTGAAGTCGGAGGCCACCGGCTGGATGGTCGCGGTCATCAGGCTGGTGTCAAAGCCTTTGCCATACATGTCCGGCAGGTTGCTGGTGGCGTTGGCGAAGAACCCGCCCGCCTTGGCGAAATGGGCATCCAGCCGGTTGCCGGCGGTGTCCTGGTACTGGCTGCGCAGGCGCGTCGGATTGCCGCTCTTGTCCTTGGCGATCTCGTTGTTGCTGGCGCGGTAGCCCCAGTAGAACGGGATGAACATGCTGTGGGTCGGCAACTTGCTGGTGGTGTCTTCGCTGCGCTGATAGAGGTAGGTGTCCGGGTCGTATTTGACCGACGCCACTTCCTTGTAGCCCTGCTCGCCTGGCTTCACTGGCGATTTCTTGGCTTCGGCATACTTGACCCCATACTGCCCGGCGCGCAGATCGATACGGCTCAAGCGCTCGTCCAGGGCAGCGCGTTCAGTGCCGGCGCGCCAACGGATCCATATCCTTGCTGGCACAGCAGGAAGACTGAGCCAGAGGTTCAGGTCTCCGGCCCAATTGCGAAGGTACGCCACGTTGATGTGCCCGACCTCGCCCTTCTTCTCGGCATGCAAGTCGAAGAACGATGCCGGATAGGAATACGCGGCCTTTGCATTGCCGTCGCGTTCGAGCGTCTGCCGGCGCTCCCTTTGGCGCATCTCCGAATGCCGCTTTGAGCCGCTTCACAACCTTGCGTGTTGCGGTCCAAAAATTGAAAGACTACTGGTGCTTAGCGTGCCTTTGTCTCCCAGCGATGAGCGTAGCGCCACACGCGAGTTTGTCGCCGTCCAGCGCGGCCTTGCGCCCATGGATGTTCAGATGGCTGGAGGCACCTTCAATGTGCGTACGTCCATGCAAGGGGCATATCGCTGGATGCCCTTCGCACGCAAACGCCTGGCCATCGATGCCTGCGTGCTCGGAGCCGGCCAGCACATGGCCGCCGTGGCTGTGGGCATCGCCTTCGACGATGAATGCGCGGCTCATGGTGTGGCCTTCTTGTCGCGCAAGAGGTCGTAGAACGGATGCTTCCCGTGCTGGATTGCGGCCGCTTTGCTGGCTTCGTCGGGCGGGCTGACCATTACGATGCCCGCATAGCCATCCGGGGTCAGGTTGACGGTGGCACTGGTGCGGCCATCGTCGTAACCGGAGACGATGCCCAGCGCGATCTGCACCAGCGCCGAGCTCACGCCTGTATTGCCCAGCCGCCGACCGATGTCGTAGCCCTCATGCTTGTCGTCCAGTTCGATGCCCTCGGCGTTGCCGTGCAGCGCTTGCGTCAGGGGAATGATCCATTCGCGATCCAGGCTGGTGTCGTAGAACACGCGCGTGGGCTTGGCATCTTCCGGTAGGGCCGACACGGCCTGGGCCCAGCCCTTGCGCAGCGCCTCCACCTGCCCGGCACGCTTGAGTGGCTTGCCCTGTTCGTCGGTCAGGGGCACATGCACCGGGCGATGCAGATAGCCCAGCAACGGAGATTCGTCGAACTGCTGCAGCTGCCAGCGCGCCCAACGCACCGGCAGATACGGGCTGGGCTTGAACTCACCCGGCCCCTTGTTGTTGATCTGCTTCCACAATTCGGGCAGTTGCGCAATCCACCAATCGGCCTTCATGGTGCCAGGGGGATAGTCCGAGGCGTAGTGCTTCTCGGCTGCCAGCTTGCGGTAATACGCATCGAAGCTGCCTTCCTCTTGCGAATCGGATTTATCCCAGAAGAAATTCCACAACTTGATGATGTCGTACTGTGTGTCGTCCTTATTGATGCCATCGTCTACATCGACGGCATACGGGCGCACCAACCTGTCCACCCGATCGCTGCGTGCCACCAATAGCGCAGTCATGCTATTGGGCAGTAGCGGAACGTGGACACCAGCAGGCCGCTCCGGCATTCCAGTTGATTTCCAGCCATATCGGTCTGCTTCAGAGTCATTGCTAACCAGGAGCACTTCCGGAACATCCGGATGCTGATCGAAGAACTGGAAAAGCCGTTCCAGCGTGGCCTGCGCACTCGCCACATTGGCGTCCTCTTGCCAAAGAAACAGCGTGAGCCCGAGACTCTCGGACTGTCGATCGAGTGCAATCTCGTTGGCCATGGTGCTGCCATCATTGATCGTCGTCGGCGGCCCGATGATGATCACTGGCAACGGCCAACGCTCCACCGCCTGCTTGGCTGCGTATCCGAAAGCAGCACTGGCCGCCATACTGGCACTGCCAATCCGCGTGTTTGGATCGTAGTCTTTAGGATCTTTCGACAGCACTGAGAGGTAGTTGTCGTCCTTGTCTTTGAATAGCCGCCAGGTGTCTTCCTGGTAATAGCGATCTACCGCCAAGCCCAGCCCACGCACCTCCAGCACGTAGCGCTCCCCCTCGCCAGCCAACATGCGCCCGTGCGGGGTCGCGGCCGCTGCCGTGGCCTGGGCGCTTGCCATGGCCGCTGGGTCCTTGGCCACCGCGCTGCGTACCTTCCACAGCCAATGCCCTCCAAAGGCCAGGCCCACCAGCGCGGTGATCGCCAATACACCATTACGAATATCGTTGCCCAAGCCGGAATCCTCCACGCCTGTTGACTGCCATTGGCGATAGTAGATGAAAAGGATCAGCGCCACCCATGCCAGCATTGTTCCGATCCATACCAGCGCATAGGGCGTGATGCCAGGCCGTTGTGACGCGCTCATTCGCTGCTCTCCGCACGTTGCGCGCGGGTCCTGCTCTCCACATACTTAGCCGGGGGCGAACTCGACACCAAGCCTGCGGGAAAGACGCCTTTCTCGTAATAGAAACAACTCGCTTCAACCAATTTCCTCGCTCCAGGGCTGAGCTTCTTGAAATTCGCAAGCTCGCTGATACTTACTTGACCAGCGGGTTGGTCTTCCGACGGCATAAACGGCGTGCGCCAGTTGGCAAAGGCGATGAGCACCTTGCGCCACTCCGGATCATCCAAGGTCTGCGCCTGCCCGATCGCCACGTCCATGGCCGTTACCCAGCGATGGTTTTCGGCACCGCGCAGCATCGCCGAGTGGTAGGAATTGTCGCTCAGCGCGGCAGGGTTGCGCGCCATCTGCGCACGTACTTCGTTGGGTGTGGCATGTCGCCACACCGTGCAGCCCATATCGGTCGCATCGCACGTGTAACCGGGCGTCTGGTCGTTGATGTCGGGATGCTGCGCGTTGAACTCGCTGGTCATCTCGGCCAGTTTGGACTCGGGCACCTCCTCTTGCTCGATGCTGATCAAGATCATGTACTGGCGCAACTTCGTCGCCGGGTTGCCCAGGGCCACATCCACCGACACATCATCCGGCGCATCCTTGCCGGCACGGGTCGGCGTGCCGCGCAGCGAGGTGCTGCTGCCGTACTGGCGCGCGTCGGCTTCCCCATCCTCCATCTGTGGTGCATGCGGCGGTTGCAGTGCCTCGCCGTTGATGTAGCGCCCCTCCTGCGGCAAGGGCGTCTGGCTGAGCGTGGTCGTGGGGCCCACACCCCCGCCGGGGTAACGCGCCTCATCCTCCATGCGCAGCGGGATATGCTGCGGCGGCAAGCCCACTGCGACGGGCTTGCCGCCACGCAGCAGCTTGGTCCACATCCGCTGGTGGAAGCGCAGATCCTTGAGCGCGTCCATCGCCGGCAAGGTGGCGGTGCGCTCGGTGCTGTAGAACTTCCGCTTCCACGCCACGTGCACCGTGTCCGGCACGCCGTAGGTGCCGATGCCCTGCACCTGATCCAGTGCCACGGTGGTGTCCTGTGGGCAGAAGTACAGGTACACCTTGCCGCGGTTGTCGCGCTCGGCGAAGACGATCTGCTTGCCTTCCGCGTCCAGACGGGTGCCCTGGCTAGGGGTCCATCCATGTCCGGTGCGGCCACCATATCCTGGCTGACCCACTTGCAGCTCGCTCAATGATGGGCGGGCGTACGGCTTGGTGGTCACTGCGTTGACGATATTGATGAGCGTCTGCAGCTTGGCCTGGGTGGTCTGCTCCTCGCCCTCGGGTTCGAGCAGGCTGTAGGGGCTGTCCACCAGGATCAGGCAGTCCGCGCAGCGCTGGCGACGGTCGGCCAGCATGGCCTGCGCCAGCAGGGTAATCAGCGTGCCCTGACTGTGGCCCATGATGGTGATGGTGTCGTCTGGAGCCAGCCGGCGGATCTCGCTCACCAGCATCGCCAGCCGTTCGGCCGCCAGCACGAAATACCGCCGTGGCGGTGCCTTGCCGAAATAGGTGAAGTCGGAGGCCACCGGCTGGATGGTCGCGGTCATCAGGCTGGTGTCAAAGCCTTTGCCATACATGTCCGGCAGGTTGCTGGTGGCGTTGGCGAAGAAGCCGCCAGGCTTGGCGAAATGGGCATCCAGCCGGTTGCCGGCGGTGTCCTGGTACTGGCTGCGCAGGCGCGTCGGATTGCCGCCCTTGTCCTTGGCGATCTCGTTGTTGCTGGCGCGGTAGCCCCAGTAGAACGGGATGAACATGCTGTGGGTCGGCAACTTGCTGGTGGTGTCTTCGCTGCGCTGATAGAGGTAGGTGTCCGGGTCGTATTTGACCGCCGCCACCTTGCGGTAATCCCGATCGCCGGGCTTGGCCTTGGACGCCTTTGCTTCGGCATACTTGACCCCATACTGCCCGGCGCGCAGATCGATACGGCTCAAGCGCTCGTCCAGGGCAGCGCGTTCAGTGCCGGCGCGCCAACGGATCCATATCCTTGCTGGCACAGCAGGAAGACTGAGCCAGAGGTTCAGGTCTCCGGCCCAATTGCGAAGGTACGCCACGTTGATGTGCCCGACCTCGCCCTTCTTCTCGGCATGCAAGTCGAAGAACGATGCCGGATAGGAATACGCGGCCTTTGCATTGCCGTCGCGTTCGAGCGTCTGCCGGCGCTCCCTTTGGCGCATCTCCGAATGCCGCTTTGAGCCGCTTCACAACCTTGCGTGTTGCGGTCCAAAAATTGAAAGACTACTGGTGCTTAGCGTGCCTTTGTCTCCCGGCGATGAGCGCAGCGCCACACGCGAGTTTGTCGCCATCTAACGCGGCCTTGCGTCCATGGATGTTCAGATGACTGGAGGCACCTTCAATGTGCGTACGTCCATGCAAGGGGCATATCGCTGGATGCCCTTCGCACACCTGCCTGGCCATCAATGCCGGCGTGTTCGGAACCGGCCAGCACATGGCCGCCGTGGCTGTGGGCGTCGCCTTCGACGATGAATGCGCGGCTCATGGTGTGGCCTTCTTGTCGCGCAAGAGGTCGTAGAACGGATGCTTCCCGTGCTGGATTGCGGCCGCTTTGCTGGCTTCGTCGGGCGGGCTGACCATTACGATGCCCGCATAGCCATCCGGGGTCAGGTTGACGGTGGCACTGGTGCGGCCATCGTCGTAACCGGAGACGATGCCCAGCGCGATCTGCACTAGCGCGGAACTGACGCCGGTATTGCCCAGCCGCCGACCGATGTCGTAGCCCTCGTGCTTGTCGTCCAGTTCGATGCCCTCGGCGTTGCCGTGCAGCGCTTGCGTCAGGGGAATGACCCATTCGCGATCCAGGCTGGTGTCGTAGAACACGCGCGTGGGCTTGGCATCTTCCGGCAGTGCCGACACGGCCTGGGCCCAGCCCTTGCGCAGCGCCTCCACCTGCCCGGCACGCTTGAGTGGCTTGCCCTGTTCGTCGGTCAGGGGCACATGCACCGGGCGATGCAGATAGCCCAGCAACGGGGATTCGTCGAACTGCTGCACCTGCCAGCGCGCCCAGCGCACCGGCAGATACGGGCTGGGCTTGAACTCACCCGGCCCCTTGTTGTTGATCTGCTTCCACAACTCGGGCAGTTGCGCAATCCACCAATCGGCCTTCATGGTGCCGGGGGGATAGTCCGAGGCGTAATGCTTCTCGGCTGCCAGCTTGCGGTAATACGCATCGAAGCTGCCTTCCTCTTGCGAATCGGATTTATCCCAGAAAAAATTCCACAACTTGATGATGTCGTACTGCGTATCGTCCTTATTGATGCCATCGTCTACATCGACGGCATACGGGCGCACCAACCTGTCCACCCGATCGCTGCGTGCCACCAATAGCGCAGTCATGCTGTCGGGTAGTAGCGGAACGTGAGGCGCTTCAGGCCGTTTGTCGGGCATCCCTGGCGACTTCCAGCGATAGCGCGGACCTTCTCCATCCTGCGTGACCAGCAAGACCTCCGGCACATCGGGATGCTCATCGAAGAAACGAAAAAGCTTTTCGAGGGTTGCCTGGGCACTGGCTGTGTTGTCATCCTCCTGCCAGAGAAAAAGAGTCAACCCGAGGCTTGCGGCTTGGCGTTTGTAAGCAATCGCATGCGCCATTGAACTTCCATCATCAATCGTCTTTGGTGGCCCGATGATGATCACTGGCAGCGGCCAACGCTCCACCGCGTTCTTCGCCGCGTAACCGAAAGAAGCATTAGCCGCAATCGTCGCATCGCCGATTCGCGTATTGGGGTCGTAGTCTTTAGGATCTTTCGACAGCACTGAGAGGTAGTTGTCGTCCTTGTCCTTGAACAACCTCCACGTGTCCTCCTGGTAATAGCGATCTACCGCCAAGCCAAGCCCGCGCACCTCCAGCACGTAGCGCTCCCCCTCACCAGCCAGCATGCGCCCACGCGGGGTCGCGGCCGCCGCCGTCGTGGCCTGGGCGCTTGCCATCGCAGCTGGGTCCTTAGCCACCGCGCTGCGCACCTTCCACAGCCAATGCCCTCCAAAGGCCAGGCCCACCAGAGCGGTGATCGCCAATACACCATTACGAATATCGTTGCCCAAGCCGGAATCCTCCACGCCTGTTGACTGCCATTGGCGATAGTAGATGAAAAGGATCAGCGCCACCCATGCCAGCATTGTTCCGATCCATACCAGCGCATAGGGCGTGATGCCAGGCCGTTGTGACGCGCTCATTCGGTGCTCTCCGCACGTTGCGCGCGGGTCCTGCTCTCCACATACTTAGCCGGGGGCGAACTCGACACCAAGCCTGCGGGAAAGACGCCTTTCTCGTAATAGAAACAACTCGCTTCAACCAATTTCCTCGCTCCAGGGCTGAGCTTCTTGAAATTCGCAAGCTCGCTGATACTTACTTGACCAGCGGGTTGGTCTTCCGACGGCATAAACGGCGTGCGCCAGTTGGCAAAGGCGATGAGCACCTTGCGCCACTCCGGATCATCCAAGGTCTGCGCCTGCCCGATCGCCACGTCCATGGCCGTTACCCAGCGATGGTTTTCGGCACCGCGCAGCATCGCCGAGTGGTAGGAATTGTCGCTCAGCGCGGCAGGATTGCGCGCCATCTGCGCGCGTACTTCGTTGGGTGTGGCATGTCGCCACACCGTGCAGCCCATATCGGTCGCATCGCACGTGTAACCGGGCGTCTGGTCGTTGATGTCGGGATGCTGCGCGTTGAACTCGCTGGTCATCTCGGCCAGTTTGGACTCGGGCACCTCCTCTTGCTCGATGCTGATCAAGATCATGTACTGGCGCAACTTCGCCGCCGGGTTGCCCAGGGCCACGTCCACCGACACATCATCCGGCGCATCCTTGCCGGTACGGGTGGGGGTGCCGCGCAGCGGCGTGCTGCTCTTGTACTGGCGCGCGTCGGCTTCCCCATCCTCCATCTGTGGTGCATGCGGCGGGTGCAGCGCCTCGCCGTTGATGTAGCGCCCCTCCTGCGGCAAGGGCGTCTGGCTGAGCGTGGTCGCGGGGGCCACACCCCCGCCTGGGTAACGCGCCTCATCCTCCATGCGCAGCGGGATGTGCCGCGGCGGCAGGCCCACGGCAACCGGCTTGCCGCCGCGCAGCAGCTTGGTCCACATCCGCTGGTGGAAGCGCATGTCCTTGAGCGCGTCCATCGCCGGCAAGGTGGCGGTGCGCTCGGTGCTGTAGAACTTCCGCTTCCACGTCACGTGCACCGTGTCCGGCACGCCGTAGGTGCCGATGCCCTGCACCTGATCCAGCGCCACGGTGGTGTCCTGTGGGCAGAAGTACAGGTACACCTTGCCGCGGTTGTCGCGCTCGGCGAAGACGATCTGCTTGCCTTCCGCGTCCAGCCGGGTGCCCTGGCTTGGGGTCCAGCCATGTCCGGTGCGGCCACCATATCCTGGCTGACCCACTTGCAGCTCGCTCAATGCTGGGCGGGCGTACGGCTGGGCGGTCACTGCGTTGACGATCTTGATGAGCGTCTGCAGCTTGGCCTGGGTGGTCTGCTCCTCGCCCTCGGGTTCGAGCAGGCTGTAGGGGCTGTCCACCAGGATCAGGCAGTCCGCGCAGCGCTGGCGACGGTCGGCCAGCATGGCCTGTGCCAGCAGGGTAATCAGCGTGCCCTGGCTGTGGCCCATGATGGTGATGGTGTCGTCCGGGGCCAGCCGGCGGATCTCGCTCACCAGCATCGCCAGCCGTTCGGCCGCCAGCACGAAATAGCGCCGTGGTGGTGCCTTGCCGAAATAGGTGAAGTCCGGCGACACCATCTGCACACCCCTGGTCTTCAACGTTGTCTCGAAGCCTTTGCCATACATGTCCGGCAGGTTGCTGGTGGCGTTGACGAAGAACCCGCCGGCCTTGGCGAAGTTGGCATCCAGCCGGTTGCCGGCGGTGTCCTGGTACTGGCTGCGCAGGCGCGTCGGATTGCCGCCCTTGTCCTTGGCGATCTCGTTGTTGCTGGCGCGGTAGCCCCAATAGAACGGGATGAACATGCTGTGGGTCGGCAACTTGCTGGTGGTGTCTTCGCTGCGCTGATAGAGGTAGGTGTCCGGGTCGTATTTGACCGCCGCCACCTTGCGGTAATCCCGATCGCCGGGCTTGGCCTTGGACGCCTTTGCTTCGGCATACTTGACCCCATACTGCCCGGCGCGCAGATCGATACGGCTCAAGCGCTCGTCCAGGGCAGCGCGTTCAGTGCCGGCGCGCCAACGGATCCATATCCTTGCTGGCACAGCAGGAAGACTGAGCCAGAGGTTCAGGTCTCCGGCCCAATTGCGAAGGTACGCCACGTTGATGTGCCCGACCTCGCTCTTCTTCTCGGCATGCAAGTCGAAGAACGATACCGGATAGGAATACGCGGCCTTTGCATTGCCGTCGCGTTCGAGCGTCTGCCGGCGCTCCCTTTGGCGCATCTCCGAATGCCGCTTTGAGCCGCTTCACAACCTTGCGTGTTGCGGTCCAAAAATTGAAAGACTACTGGTGCTTAGCGTGCCTTTGTCTCCCGGCGATGAGCGCAGCGCCACACGCGAGTTTGTCGCCGTCCAGCGCGGCCTTGCGCCCATGGATGTTCAGATGACTGGAGGCACCTTCAATGTGCGTACGTCCATGCAAGGGGCATATCGCTGGATGCCCTTCGCACGCAAACGCCTGGCCATCGATGCCTGCGTGCTCGGAACCGGCCAGCACATGGCCGCCGTGGCTGTGGGCGTCGCCTTCGACGATGAATGCTCGGCTCATGGTGTGGCCTTCTTGTCGCGCAAGAGGTCGTAGAACGGATGCTTCCCGTGCTGGATTGCGGCCGCTTTGCTGGCTTCGTCGGGCGGGCTGACCATTACGATGCCCGCATAGCCATCCGTGGTCAGGTTGACGGTGCCACTGGTGCGGCCATCGTCGTAACCGGAGACAATGCCCAGCGCGATCTGCACCAGCGCCGAGCTCACGCCTGTATTGCCCAGCCGCCGACCGATGTCGTAGCCGTCGTGCTTGTCGTCCAGTTCGATGCCCTCGGCGTTGCCGTGCAGCGCTTGCGTCAGGGGAATGACCCATTCGCGATCCAGGCTGGTGTCGTAGAACACGCGCGTGGGCTTGGCATCTTCCGGTAGGGCCGACACGGCCTGGGCCCAGCCCTTGCGCAGCGCCTCCACCTGCCCGGCACGCTTGAGTGGCTTGCCCTGTTCGTCGGTCAGGGGCACATGCACCGGGCGATGCAGATAGCCCAGCAACGGGGATTCGTCGAACTGCTGCAGCTGCCAGCGCGCCCAACGCACCGGCAGATACGGGCTGGGCTTGAACTCACCCGGCCCCTTGTTGTTGATCTGCTTCCACAACTCGGGCAGTTGCGCGATCCACCAATCAGCTTTGGGTACACCGGGGCCACCTGGGAACTTCACGCCCTCGGCTTTGAGTTCACGCTCGAATTTCTCGTCGAAGACGTCGCGCTTTTCCCAGAAGAAATTCCACAACTTGATGATGTCGTACTGTGTGTCGTCCTTATTGATGCCATCGTCTACATCGACGGCATACGGGCGCACCAACCTGTCCACTCGATCGCTGCGTGCCACCAATAGCGCAGTCATGCTGTCGGGTAGTAGCGGAACGTGAGGCGCTTCAGGCCGTTTGTCGGGCATCCCTGGCGACTTCCAGCGATAGCGCGGACCTTCTCCATCCTGCGTGACCAGCAAGACCTCCGGCACATCGGGATGCTCATCGAAGAAACGAAAAAGCTTTTCCAGTGTTGCCTGGGCACTGGCTGTGTTGTCATCCTCCTGCCAGAGAAAAAGAGTCAACCCGAGGCTTGCGGCCTGGCGCTTGTAGGCAATGGCGTCAGCCATTGAACTTCCATCATCAATCGTCTTCGGCGGCCCGATGATGATCACTGGCAGCGGCCAACGCTCCACCGCGTTCTTCGCCGCGTAACCGAAAGAAGCATTAGCCGCAATCGTCGCATCGCCGATTCGCGTATTGGGGTCGTAGTCTTTAGGATCTTTCGACAGCACTGAGAGGTAGTTGTCGTCCTTGTCCTTGAACAACCTCCACGTGTCCTCCTGGTAATAGCGATCTACCGCCAAGCCAAGCCCGCGCACCTCCAGCACGTAGCGCTCCCCCTCACCAGCCAGCATGCGCCCACGCGGGGTCGCGGCCGCCGCCGTCGTGGCCTGGGCGCTTGCCATCGCAGCTGGGTCCTTAGCCACCGCGCTGCGCACCTTCCACAGCCAATGCCCTCCAAAGGCCAGGCCCACCAGCGCGGTGATCGCCAATACACCATTACGAATATCGTTGCCCAAGCCGGAATCCTCCACGCCTGTTGACTGCCATTGGCGATAGTAGATGAAAAGGATCAGCGCCACCCAGGCCAGAAGTGTTCCGAGCCATATCAGCGCGTAGGGCGTGATTCCGGGCCGTTGTTCCGCACTCATTCGTTGCTCTCCGCACGTTGCGCTCGGGTTCTGCTTATCACGTATTTGTCTGGCGGCTCCTTAGACACGCCATCCGGAAATTTTCCTGTTGTGTAGTAGTAAGCCGTCTGCTGGGCAAGCATTTGCGCTCCAGGGCTGAGCTTCTCGAAATTGGCAAGCTCAAGGAGCGTCAGCTGACCAGGTAGCTGGCTTTCTGACGGTTTAAACGGCGTGCGCCAGTTGGCAAAGGCGATGAGCACCTTGCGCCACTCCGGATCATCCAAGGTCTGCGCCTGCCCGATCGCCACGTCCATGGCCGTCACCCAGCGGTGGTTCTCGGTACTGCGCAGCATCGCCGAGTGGTACGAGTTGTCCACCAACGCGGCCGGGTTGTGCGCCATCTGCGCACGCACCTCGTTGGGTGTGGCGTGCCGCCACAGCATGTACCCCATGTCATCGCCGTTCTCGCAATCGTAACCAGGTGTCTGGTCGTTGAGGTCAGGATGGTTGGCGTTGAACTGCTGGGTCAGCTCCTGCAGGTCGGGATCGGAGAGATTCTTGTCCACGAAGCGCTCGAATACCCTGTACTGATTCAAGCTCGCCTTCGGGTTGCCCAGGGCCACATCCACCGACACATCATCCGGCGCGTCCTTGCCGGCACGGGTCGGCGTGCCGCGCAGCGGCGTGCTGCTCTTGTACTGGCGCGCGTCGGCTTCCCCATCCTCCATCTGAGGTGCATGCGGCGGTTGCAGCGCCTCGCCATTGATGTAGCGCCCCTCCTGCGGCAAGGGCGTCTGGCTGGCCGTGGTCGTGGGGCCCACACCCCCGCCGGGGTAACGCGCCTCATCCTCCATGCGCAACGGGATGTGCTGCGGCGGCAGGCCCACGGCAACCGGCTTGCCGCCGCGCAGCAGCTTGGTCCACATCCGCTGGTGGAAGCGCATGTCCTTGAGCGCGTCCATCGCCGGCAAGCTGGCGGTGCGCTCGGTGCTGTAGAACTTCCGCTTCCACGCCACGTGCACCGTGTCCGGCACGCCGTAGGTGCCGATGCCCTGCACCTGATCCAGTGCCACGGTGGTGTCCTGTGGGCAGAAGTACAGGTACACCTTGCCGCGGTTGTCGCGCTCGGCGAAGACGATCTGCTTGCCTTCCGCGTCCAGACGGGTGCCCTGGCTAGGGGTCCATCCATGTCCGGTGCGGCCACCATATCCTGGCTGACCCACTTGCAGCTCGTTCAATGCTGGGCGGGTATACGGCTGGGCGGTCACTGCCTTGACGATCTTGATGAGCGTCTGCAGCTTGGCCTGGGTGGTCTGCTCTTCGCCCTTGGGTTCGAGCAGGCTGTAGGGGCTGTCCACCAGGATCAGGCAGTCCGCGCAGCGCTGGCGACGGTCGGCCAGCATGGCCTGTGCCAGCAGGGTGATCATCGTGCCCTGGCTGTGGCCCATGATGGTGATGGTGTCGTCCGGGGCCAGCCGGCGGATCTCGCTCACCAGCATCGCCAGCCGTTCGGCCGCCAGCACGAAATAGCGCCGTGGCGGTGCGTTGCCGAAGTAGGTGAAGTCCGGCGACACCATCTGCACACCCCTGGTCTTCAACGTTGTCTCGAAGCCTTTGCCATACATGTCCGGCAGGTTGCTGGTGGCGTTGACGAAGAACCCGCCGGCCTTGGCGAAGTTGGCATCCAGCCGGTTGCCGGCGGTGTCCTGGTACTGGCTGCGCAGGCGTGTTGGGTTGCCGCGCTTGTCCTTGGCGATCTCGTTGTCACTGGCGCGGTAGCCCCAGTAGAACGGGATGAACATGCTGTGGGTCGGCAACTTGCTGGTGGTGTCTTCGCTGCGCTGATAGAGGTAGGTGTCCGGGTCGTATTTGACCGACGCCACTTCCTTGTAGCCCTGCTCGCCTGGCTTCAATGGCGATTTCTTTGCTTCGGCATACTTGACCCCATACTGCCCGGCGCGCAGATCGATACGGCTCAAGCGCTCGTTGAGGCCCTGGCACAGCCCCTTTTCCACGGTGGGATAGCCGGCGCCGGGGTCGTTGACGCCGTGGATGAAGATCACGATGCCCGGCCGGTCCGCGGGCACCTCTACCAGACGCTCCCCCATCCGATTGGGCAGCAGTAGCGCATTGGCTTGGGCGACAACATAGGAGCATTCGGTCATACAAGCATCCTGTGGCACGAAGAAGGAGGGGAGTGGGTGGCAGCAGCGCCCAAGTGCGAGGGGCGTCAGCCGCCGCTGGCCGGTGACTTGTGGACCTCGATGCGCGCAATGCGCGTGACCTCATCGCGCAGCAGATCGGTCAGGCCGTTGGCATCGGAAACGCCTTGCACGACGCGGCCGTCGTCCAGGGTGATGCTATAGGGCTGGTTGGCCGCAAGCTGGGGCGTGTCCGCGCTGTGGCTGGGGTAGTGCAGCTGGAATTTCTGGTCGGTGCCGTCCTTGCCGAAGCTGGGGCGGTCGGCCTGCTCGGTGGACGGTCCCAGCAATGCATGGCTGGCCGCGTGCAGCTCGACCCCGCCCTGGGTGCCAAGCGTGATGCCGCCGCCAATACTCAGGAAACTGCCGTCCTCGGCCACCAGCCGGATCCGTGGCGCGCTGAGCAACACCTCGCCGGTGTTGGCGGTCAGTTGCAGGTTGGTCTGCGCGTTGGCCACCAGGGCATCGGCCTGTGCCTGCAAGTGCACGGGACCCTGGTTGGCAATGGCGCTCAGGCCGGACGCTTGCGCGAACAGCGCGATCCCTTGCCCTGCATGCACGCGTGTGGCCTGGCCGCTGGTCAGCTGCAGGTGTTGCTGCGCCACGCTGTCGATGTTCTGGCCGGCGTAGCTGAGATGGCTGTGCGGGGTGGCACTGACCATGCCCTCGCTGGCGGCGAAGGCCATCAACGGCTTGCCTGCAGCGCTGCGCTCGGTGCCGCTGGGCCAGCCCTGCAGTGCCTGCCGTAGTGCGTCCTGCCCGCCGGTCTCCACCGCTTGCCCGCCGTGCTGGGCGGCATAGTCGCCCAGGCCCTTGAACAGTTCGAGGCATTGCGCCAACAGCGCGTCGAGTTCGTCGCGGTCGAGTTGGTGGCCTGCGGCCTGGCTGCGCGCGTAGGTGGTCAGCAACATGCCCTGGGCAGCGCGCAAGGCCGCTGCCGCGTCGGTGCGCAGTTCGGCGCCTTGGCCGCGCGAGTCAGCTTGGCCATCTGCCCGTGGGTGGGTCAGGTAGCCGAGATTCAACTCACTGGCCTGGTGGGTGCTGGCCAGGCGCGCACGCGGTTGCCCGGTGGTGTCGTCGAACAGCAGTTCATTGGCGCCACTGCCGTTGTGCTCGCGCGTGAGGATGCCCGAGAGCGCGCGATTGCCCGGCAGCCCCATGGCGCCGCTGAACGCCGCGGTGGGCCGGCGGCCGTTGTGGATGACCGCCACGGCGATCGGTCGGTCGATATCGCCGTGCAGGAACTCGATCAACACCTCATCGCCCACGCGCGGGATGAACTGGTGCCCGAACCCCTCACTGGCCGAGGGGAGGCATAGCGCACGCGCGTGCTGGAGCGCTCGTCGTCGTCGGCGCCGCCCTTGGCGTGCTCCTGCGCCAGCGGCCAGTGCATCTGGACCAGGATGCGCCCCATTTCGTCGGTATCGACCACTTCGCCGGCCTTGCCGACCACCGTGGCGGTCTGCGGCCCCGATGCGGTGGGCCGGCGCAGCGATGGGACGCGCGACGGCACCAAGGCCACACCGCGCCGCACGCCGGCAAAGCGCAGGTATTGCGCGGCCCCTGCGGGTGGCGGGGGGACCGCTGCCAGTGATGGTGGCGGACCGACGTCGGCCGAGGAAAGCCCCAGCAGGCCGCTGGGCAGCTGGCGGGTCATGTCCGCTGGCAGGTTGTTGGTGATGTCCAGGAACTGCTCGGTCACCACGAACTGGCGCTGCTCGCTGCTGTCCTGAGCCAGCGATGGATGGTCGGCGATCTCGACATACGTGCCGACTTCCAGGCCAGGCGTCGTCGCACCGCCATACCAGGTCTTGGCCCGCTGGTCGTGCCAGGTCTGGCGCACCTGGGCATAGCGCGCGTATTCGGCACTGTCGCTGGCGTAGTAGGGCGACAGCGCGCTGTAATCCCGCAGCGTGGCGCTGGCCGCGCGCCCTTCCTCGCCCTGGTCGATCACGGACCGATCGTCCGCGTTGCTGGAGGCGGCCGGCTTGTAGTCGTAGCTCACCAGGGTGGTGGCCGAGGTCATGACCTGCCGCTCGCCCTGCCAGGCCAGCAGGCTGTCGGCCGGCGTGGCGTCTTCGGCACGGCGATAGCCGATGCGGGCCGGGCTGGCCTGGGCCAAGTCGTTGACGTCGTCGAACAACACCAGCGTGTGCGTCGGGGCGCCCTGGTCGTCGGCGAAGACAAACGTGTAGTTGATACCTTCCTCGGCCAGCACGCGATGGATGAAGCCGAGGTCGTCTTCGTCGAACTGCGTGCAATACGAGCGCGGCGCGTAGGTCTGGCGCAGTTGCTGGTCCAGGCGGAAGCTGGCGGCGATCGGGGGATTGCTGGCGCGATGCTCCTGCACGATCTGCGCAACGATGTCCGGCACGCTTACGTCCTGAAAGATGCGGCAGGTACGGCGGTAGGCCAGCAGGGCAAGTGCGGGCTGTATCCGCAAGCGGTAGCTGGAGAAGCCACCATCGGCACCCAGCTGCCGCACGGCGGTCACCACGCCGTTGACCTTGCGCTCACCATCGTGGTGCCGGATGGTGATGCCGGCGCGCTGGCCGAGCAGCGTCTTGAGTTCGATCGCCGAGGATTGGCTCAGGCAGGTGACATCGGCGGTGAACGGCTCGCTCAGTGCCCAGGTTAGTTGCAGACGCAGCGGAAAGAGCAGATTGGGATGCGGAGCGTTCTGACCGGCAAACTGGAGTTCGAGAGTGCGACCGTCTTGACTGATCGCAACGTACTGCATCAAGTCCATCTGGACTGCGCTCCGTGGGATAGACGAACAATTTCGGGCGGGGACGCTCCGACGATTGACTGCGGCAATGTCGTCGTCAATGCATTCGCACAGCCCTACAAGAGACAGGGATGCGGCCTGATGCGTTGCTGGCAGGCCGAAGGTCTCTTTTTTTCTGCCCCGCGCTCTGGACGACCCGATGTTCGGGGATCACGCGTTGCCAGAATCGCTGACATTACCATTCAGCCGCAATCTGCAGGAGTAGGCAAAGCCCGATCAGTCGTGTCAGAAAAATCTGACCCCGACGTATCGCCTTGCGGACATGCTGCGCATCGACGGCCCGCGTTGGCCCACACGCAAGCAGGGCGGCATTGCGGCCGCCCTGCGTTGTCCTGAGCTGCTTGGGCGCTAAGCGATCAAATGCCCAGCCGTTCGCCGGCCTGTGCGAAGCCGACCCAGCGGCCGCTCCCGTCCACACCGCGCATGGCCAGCTCTCGCCGCGCCACTGCGACCGCATCCACATCGCCATGATGCAAGACCAGCAAGAAGCGGGTATCGAGCCTTTGGAACTGCGCGATGAGATCCATGGCGATGCCTTGGCTGGGGTACTGGCCCATGCGTTTTTCTCGTTGGTTGGAAGAAGCCAGAGTGATGCTCTGATGGGCAGGCACAGAAAGCGATCGCGCACGCGCCAGACAGACAGACAACCGACAGCTCACAACAACGCTGCCTGGCGGTCGTCCCAACTCTTGATGATCAGCTCGCCAAACATGCGCTCCCGATCTCCAGGGCTGCCGATGGTGTAGCCAAGCTGCAGCGGCACCAGATCCAAGCAGGCGAAGACGCGCCGGATATCGGGGTGATCGTTGATGGAGATCACCGCCTTGCCCTGCAGTGTGCGCACCATGCTCGCCAGGCGCTCGTACTGCTCCCAGGGAAACTCGACCCCGTACCCTTCCGTCTGCCAATACGGCGGATCGAGGTAGAACAACGTACCGGGGCGGTCGTAGCGCGTGTTCGCGCAAATGTTCTAACCACCGTTGATGCTTATCGGACAAACCTCGCGTGAACGCCTCGAATCCAAGTCGCTCCGAAACCACGACTGAGGGCCGCTTTTGAGTACCCCGAAATCTTGATATCCAGTCCAACAAATCCCTCACGTGAGCGCGGAAGAGCTGATCAAATCCTTCATCGGCAGATACGAGCGCGAGCGACTCAGCCATCCATCCTTCTCGCCAGTGAAGACCACTGGCCTTGAGATACAGCAGGCCAGATAAGCGAGTGGCTCCCCAACCGCCATCGACGTTGTTCCAGGATTCAACCTGGACAGCCAGCAGCGCGGCCGATTCCAGGCTTATTAGTTCCGATAGATAAGGCCGCTTGCGCGGCTTACGATTGGCGCTGGATTGAATGCACAGCGAAGACCTGAGTTGGCAGGGATAGAATTCACCGAGATGACCGAGATGACGTGGTAGAAGCTATCCGAACTAACTCCAAGGGACCAGCCGCATGAAGATCCCTGCCTACCTGATAGGCGCCCTCACCGGCCCAACCGCTAGCCTTACAAAGGATGTGGCCTCGGCAGTATGGGAAACGGCGCTAGACGAGAACGTCCTAGGCAAGGTGCCTGTGGCCTCCGTTGTGCTTGCTGTACGTCAGGGAGCGGCGGCGATAAGCGATCGCTTGTACGCCACAAAGGTCGTACAGTTCCTGAACGTCGTTGAGAACCTATCGGTCAGCGAACGCGTTCGTGTCGTCGACGAACTCGCCGGAACAGAAGCAAAGCGAGAGCGGTTAGGCGAGTTGCTGCTGGACAAGCTTGACCGTGCGGACCCACTACACAAACCAAAAATGCTGGCCGATCTGTTCGTCGCCGTTGGAAGACGCAAGATTCCGGCCTCAGACTTTGAACGCCTTTCAGACATGGTGCTCAGCGTATTCCTAAGCGACTTGAGGGATCTCGCGGAGAGGGGAAACATTGAGGATGTCACTGAAAGCCGCCGTTTCGCACTTCAAGCCTCCGGCTTCCTCGCATGGGAGATTGAGGACGTGTACGCAGGTGGCGGCGCAAGCTTGAAATGGTCAATCACCGCGGACGGCAGCACCATTTTAGCTAACTGCCCGCTAGGCAGCGATTGAGCATCTGCAGGCTCGCATCAGGGCGCAGAGCGGCCCCGACCGAGCTGCCCCTGGCGTGCGTACTCGTCTTTCCGCCGCGCCTCTTTCACCCAGACCGGTTACACCATGCTGGTGAAGCCGTTCAAGGACGACCTGGCATGTCACGTCCAGCGCCAGATCGTCTCTGGCTACTTCGCCGTGGCCCGCTCCCTGTCTGGCATCACACACCGCCCCAGCGGGCGGGCTACGTCGACGATGGTTGCACACTGATCAAGTCGATGTCGCGCACGCTCAACCTGGCGCCATCCTCGACCCTAGGCATATACCAAAAGCTCGGCGAGAAGGTTGGGCATACCGCCATGGTGCCTAGGAGGATCGATTCCCCAGAACCCGTCCGCGTAGACCGACGATCATTGCGCCCCCTCTCGAAGCTGCAGCGGTGGATGGCCGAGCAGAAAAACGCGCGGGACCCGGGACTGCCGACGGGCGGGTAAATGGATGGGTAGATACGGAGAACAAAAACAAAAACCCCGCTTTAATGCGGGGATTTTTGCGTCATTTGGCGGAGAGGGGGGGATTCGAACCCCCGAGGCGCTATAAACGCCTGCCTGATTTCGAGTCAGGTACATTCAACCGCTCTGCCACCTCTCCAGATGGTCCCCAGTGTCCTGGGGCCGTGCATGATACGGGCACACGGCCCCAGCCACAAGCGGCCCGGGCCGGCACCGCCAAGGCTGCCATTCGCCCAGGCGTGAACCGGCACCGCGACGCCCAGGCGTGGTGTGTTGCCGCTGGCCGGTCGGGCCGCGATGATGGTGGCGCATCTTCTCCTTGGCGACCCGGCCCCATGCTCGAATTCGGACACCTCACCCACGTCGGCCTGCGCCGTGACCTCAATGAGGACACCTACTACGGCGACAGCGAGCTGGGATTGTGGCTGGTCGCCGATGGCATGGGCGGGCATGCCTGCGGCGAAGTGGCCAGCGCGCTGGCGCGCGAAACCATCGTGCGGGAGATCCGCGCCGGCACCCCACTGGCCCAGGCGGTGCGCATTGCCGACGAAGAGATTATCAAGACCTCGCGCCGCTGCAACGACACCTTGCCGATGGGCACCACCGTGGTCGCTGCACGCGTACTGGGCCAGCGTTTCGAAGTGGCTTGGGTCGGCGATAGCCGTGCCTATCTATGGCGCGATGGCCGGCTGGCCCAACTGAGCCAGGACCACAGCTATGTGCAGGAACTCATCGCCCAGGGCACGCTCACCAGCGAGCAGGCGCGCGCGCATCCGCACCGCAACGTGGTCACCCAGGCACTGGGCGTGACCGACCCGGCGCATCTGAATGTCGCCACCATGCAGGGCGAACTCAAATCCGGCATGCAGCTGCTGCTGTGCAGCGATGGCCTGACCGAAGAAGTGGACGATGCTGCCATCGCGGCCACCTTGTCGCAGGCCGATTGCAGCGCGCAGGAATACGTGGAATGCCTGGTCGCCGCAGCCCTGGATGGCGGCGGTTCGGACAACATCACCGCGATCCTGGTCCGCAGTTACTGACGTGGCGATTTGCTGAAATGCGTGCACTGCCAGTGCGCGAAGCGAACGCGTGGGATCGCAAAAGACTGCGCAGCAAATGCGACCGCCTGCCGCATGCGGTCAAAAAATCGCCATCGCTTACCGCATCTTGCCAGCCTCTCCGACGGTAAGCGAAATCATGTCTTGCGTGAACCACTCACAGGTAGCCATGTGCCGACGAGACCCGCGCACGCAGCTATCACTGCAGCTGACAGCCTAAGTGCAAACAGACGCCACCCTTCTTATTATCCAACGGCGGCGCATCCGCGAAGAACGTCCCTAGAGCGGCTGACAACACGTAGCGACCAGTCATCAGGTGGGCGTAGACAGCGCACAGAAAACCTCGCGCTTTGTACGTGCCACCAGGCATCGGCCGCGCCCGCGTGGCGGTGAACGCAGCGGTTTTGTCAGCCGCTATCAGCCAGCAACAGCGACCTCTTCGACCGGCGGATCCCACAATGCACGCCCGGCCTTTTTACGCAGCTGCACCAGACGGGCCTCGTGCGCCTGCGATTCGGAGGCGGTCACCGCAACGCGCGGACGCGGCAACAGCAGCGCCGGGTCGAACGCGATCATGCCGCTCGCTGCGTCGGTCTGCTGGCCTGCGTCGGCGCTGGCGAACCCGATTTCCTCCTGACCCGAGGTCAGCGCGATATACACGTCGGCCAGGATCTGCGCATCGAGCAATGCGCCGTGCAACTGGCGATGCGAGTTGTCCACGCCCAGACGCTTGCACAAGGCATCCAAGGAATTTCGTTGCCCCGGATAGCGCTCGCGCGCCATCATCAAGGTATCCACCACTGTGGCGCGCTCGACGATGCGACCGTAGTGATCGCCCAGGAGCGCCAGTTCGTTGTCCAGAAACCCCAGGTCGAACGCGGCGTTATGGATAATCAGTTCCGCGCCGTCGATGTAGGCGAGAAACTCCTCCACCACATCGCCGAATAACGGTTTATCGGCCAGAAATTCCAGGGTCAGCCCGGTCACTTCCTGCGCGCCGGGCTCGAAGTCGCAATCGGGCTTCAGATAGCGATGGAAATTGTTGCCGCTCGGGCGCCGCTCCAGCAGCTCCACCGCACCGATTTCGACGACGCGGTTGCCCTTACGCCATTCCAGGCCGGTGGTTTCGGTATCGAGAATGATCTGACGCATGTGTCCTCTTACGATGTTGCACGGCCATCGCGCTGGGCGGTGGCCTGATTGCGGGCGAGCACGTCGACGCGCTCGTTGTCCGGGTCGCCATTGTGGCCTTTCACCCAGCGCCAATCGATGCGGTGGCGTTGCGTGGCCGCGTGCAGCCGCTCCCACAACTCGCGATTCTTGACCGGATCGCCGCCGGCGGTTTTCCAGTTGCGCCGCACCCAGCCCGGCATCCACTCGGTGATGCCCTGGCGCACGTATTGCGAGTCGGTATGCAACACGATCTCGCACGGCTCGGTCAGCGTTTCCAGCGCCATGATCGCCGCCATCAACTCCATGCGGTTATTGGTGGACACGGCTTCGCCGCCGGCCAGTTCCTTTTCGCGCCCGTTGTAACGCAACAGGGCCGCCCAGCCACCCGGCCCGGGATTGCCGAGGCAGGAGCCATCGGTATGCACTTCAATTGATTTCATCAGGTTCCAGGTTTGAACGGAAACAGCTCAGATCGTGGCCACTGGTTGCGGCCAGCGGGCCGGCAGCGCAATCGGTGTCGGGCCGATCGCTGCGGCAGCGCGCTTTTCCACTTCCAGCAGGTACACGGCGCGCCAGGGTGCGCGGCCGGGTTCGGTGGACTCGCCGCCGGCACGCCAGATCGGCCCAAGGTAGGGTTCCGCCTGCACGCTATGCAGACCGGCGCGTTGCGCCAATAGGCGCCAGCGATCCGGGCGCAGCGCCACCGGCCCGCGCCGCGCCCAGCGGAAACGGTAGGGGCTCATCGGATTGAGCGTGAATAACCACAGCCGGCCGCCAGGCATCAGCAACCGCTCGCATTCGGCCAGAAAGTCCGCCGCCCCACCGACCACCGCGTGCTGCACCACGATCGCCTGAAGACTTTCGCTCGGTAGCGGAAACGGCATAGCACAGCGCGCATCGCCGGCAAAGCGCCCGGCACTGCGGTGCAGCCGCAGACCGCGCCCTTGCAGCGACTCGCGTGGCGGCAATTCGGTCGTCGGCGTCAGCCACAACCAGGGTTGCGACGGACGTGTCTGCAGCGCCTCCAGCGCCAAACGACGCTCCAGCTGAAGCAGGCTGCGCCCCGCACCGGTTTCAAACCAGGATGAGACGCCAGCTTGACGGGAGAATGGCAGGGCAGGCATGGTCCCAATTCTATGCGACTGATCGCCCTGCCCGCATTCGACGACAACTACATCTGGGCACTGGTCGCTGCAGATGGCCGCGCCATCATCGTCGACCCCGGGCAGGCGGCGCCGGTGATAGCCACCGCAGAGCGCGAAGGCTTGGTTCCCAGCGCCATCCTGCTGACCCACCACCATGGCGACCACATCGACGGTGTGGCCGAGCTCCAGCAGCGTTGGCCAGGCCTGGAGCTGTTCAGTCCGGCCGACGAACGCATCCCAACAACTGCGCACCATGTGAGCCATGGCGAGCGCTTGAGTCTGCTTGCTGTCGATTTTCAGGTGATCGAAGTGCCCGGCCATACCCGGACGCACATCGCTTTCGTCACCGACCGTCATTTGTTCAGCGGTGATACCTTGTTCAGCCTAGGCTGTGGGCGGATGTTCGAAGGTACTGCTCCCCAGATGTTCGACTCGTTGCAGCGCCTGGCATGCCTGCCTGGCGAAACGCTTGTGTGTTGCGGCCATGAATACACCTTGGCCAACGCGGCTTTCGCGCTGCACGTCGATTCCACCAACGCTGCCTTGCAGCGCCGTCAACAGGAAGCCCAGGCCATGCGTCATGCAGCCCGTCCTACCCTGCCGATTTCGCTCAAGAGTGAACTGGCCACCAATCCGTTCTTGCGTACCAACCGCCCTGAGATTCGCGCTGTAGTAGCAGCGCGCGCAGCCGGCGCACTTTCCTCCGAAGTCGATGTTTTCGCCGAACTTCGGCGCTGGAAAGACGAATTTTGCTTATGAGACGCCTGGTCTTGGCAGCACTGGCCGCCTGTTCGGCCATTGCACCGGCAGCCGCTTCGCCCAACGACGCAAGCTCTACAACCGCAAGCAGCGCCGCTGCGCAAATCAGCACATCCGGCATCCGCAACGGGCGTGAGATTTTTTCGTCGTTCCTTGAGGGCCGCGCCGATCCCGGCTGCGATAGCGCACATAGCGACACCCGGTGGGAAGAGCATTTTTCACGCGCTCCGGCGCGCCTGGCAGACGATGCACAGGATATCTTGCCGCTGTTCGGTTACGTGGTCGATGAGCTGCGCAAAGCCGACATGCCGACCGAATTTGCGCTGATTCCGTTCGTCGAAAGCGGCTACCGCCCCGGCGCGCGCAACGGCAGCGGCCCTGCCGGCCTATGGCAATTCATCGCCACCACCGCGCGCAATCACCACGTGCCGGTGGGCGCGCAGTACGACGGACGCCTGTCGGCGGTGGATTCCACGACTGCGGCGGTGCGCTACCTCAAGACCCTCTACGGCATGTTCGGCGGCGATTGGCGCCTGGCGCTGATGGCCTACAACGCCGGCGAGTACCGTGTGCTGCAGGCAATGCGCAGCGCCGGGATGAACGCGCAGAACGCGCGCCCGTCCGAATTGCCTGGCATGTCCAAGGTCACCTACGAATACGTGGAAAAACTGCACGCGCTCGCCTGCGTACTCAATCACGCGCAGCAGCAGGGCAACCTGCTGACGTCGCTGGATCGTCCCGTGCCCGTTTTTACCGAACATGCGCTGCAGGTGGGCACCAGCCTCAATACCTGGGCCGGGCAGCGCGCGATCGAGCCGCAATTGCTCGCCCGCCTGAATCCCGCCCTCGCCGGCGCACGCGCCGCACCGCGCGGTGTGCATGTCCTGGCTCCGACCGCACCGGCCCAACCCGGTTCTAGCGGCGCTATGGTCGCATCCGCAGATGTGGGACGTGACGGCATTAGTAACGATTCCGCGCCGACTGTCGTTGCCACGGCAGCCAGCAAAGCGTCGACCTCGCCAACCTGCACGCACACGGTGCGCAATGGCGAATCGGCCTGGGCAATCGCACGCCGCTATGGCGTCACCGTGACGACCCTGCTCGCCAACAATGGCTTGGATAAGAGCGCCATCCTGAAGCCCGGCATGGTGCTGTCGTTCGACGATTCGCCTTAAATCGGCGAATGCCCCGGAGTCGTATGCACTGAGTTGCGGCGGACCTTGGACGCTGCAATGCGTTGCAAACAGGCGACCGGCAGCGTGATCGTGTCGATAGTGAATTCTGCGCACCAAACTCGATTTGTTATAAGACCGCTTCGGTTCCGGGAGATAGGTTTCGAAAGCGACTGGAGTCGACAGGGACGCAGCTAGTCCTCATCCAACGCTTAGCGCGCGTCACTCCAAAGAACCGATTTGGCCGCGCACTTTGCGAGCGGAGCTTCGGCAAAAATCAAATCTTGCAAATTTCTACGCAGCGCCAGCCATGACGTCCACGGCGCTCGCTGCTGAGTCAGCCATGCATCGCCATTTAGCTGATCTAGCCGCTTCAGATCCCTCGCACGACACCTCGCATGTATTTGCGGCACCACCATCCGCACAGGTTGTCGCAGAGCCGATCGTCAGCAGCTAGTGACTGCCACAGCTCCGCGACCCAGCCGACAACCGACGATTGACGATTGACGATTGACGATTGACGATTGACGATTGACGATTGACGATTGACGATTGACGATTAGCGAGTCCCAATCGCAGCTGCCATCAGCCAGCCAAAGCATGCAGGCGCCAATGGCAAACCGATACGCAATGCGTGTCGAACCGATCCCTTGCACATCCGCCGACCTGTCTTTTTCCACCAGAAACCCAAACAAAAAGCCCGGTTACCCGGGCTTTTTGTTTCACCAATCGATCATTCGGCCTTACAGCTGCGCTTCTTCGATCTGGATCTTGTAGCGCTTGCGCATTTGCTTGACGTAAGTCTGCGCAGCGTTGTTGCCGTCGATCTGGCTCAGCTGCTCGCGCAGCATGGTCTGCTGCTCGGCCGGCATCTGTTTCAGATTGCCCGGGGTGGCCTTGCTGATGGCAAAGACGGCAAAGCGCCCGCCATCCAATTCCACCTTGCCAAACGAGGGCTTACCTTCGGTCGGTCGCGGCGCGCTGAAAATTGCGCGGTTCGCGACCGGGGTCGGGATCGGCGCCGTCCGCGGCAGCCCTGGGATCGGCTGCACCTGCAGCTTCTCGCTGGCGGCCAACGCTTGCAGCGTCTCCCCCCTCTGCACGCGTGCCAGCAAGGCATCGGCAGCAGCCGCGGCGGCCTTCTCGGCACGGTCCGCACGGATCGCCGCCGTCACCTTGTCGCGCACCTTGTCCAAAGGCAACGCCTGCTCGGCGGTGTGATTGGTCACACGCAACACCACGCTATGGTTCGGCGCGATGTTGATTGGGTCGCTCACCGTGCCGTCCTGAACCAGCGTTTCAGAGAACGCTGCACGCAGCACAGCAGGATTGGCCGCAACACCGCTGGCATCACTACGCGAGAACGGCCCCAAGGTCTGCACCGGCAGGCCGACCTGCTTGGCCGCCGGCTCCAGTGCAGTGGGATTCTTGTAGAGCTGGTCCACCAACTTGCCACTGACATCGGCAAATGCCTTGTCCGCATCGGCCTTCAGCTGCTCGGCAGCCAGCTTGTCACGCACCTGCTCGAAGGACTTGCCCTGGCCACCCTTGACCTCACGCAGCTGGATCACGTGGTAGCCGAATTCGCTCTTGATCGGGCCCACCACGTCGCCAGCCTTCATCGAGAACAGTGCATCCTCGAACGGCTTGACCATGGTGCCCTTCTCGACCCAGCCCAGGTCGCCACCGGCATCCTTGGAGCCGGGATCCTGCGAATTGGCTTTCGCAAGTGCAGCGAAATCGGCGCCCGGCGCCTTGGCCTCAGCGGCGAGCTTGGCTGCCTTCGCTTCGGCAGCCTTCTGCGCTGCCGCATCGCTGCCGGCACTGATCAGGATGTGCGATGCAAGGCGCTGGTCCGGCTCGACAAAGCGTGCCTTTTCTTCTTCATAGCGCTTGCGCAGCGTTGCCTCGTCGGCGGCAGTCGCTGGCCGCATCGTCGCGGCGTTGAGCTCCACGTATTCGATGGTGACGGTTTCCGGCTGACGGAAGTCCTGCGTGTGTCCGTCATACCACTGCTTGATCTGCGCATCGCTCACCAGCGCGGTATCCATGGCCGGCGGCGGCAGCATCGCCAACTCCACGTCGCGCGTTTCACCCATCAGCTTGAGCAGACGCTCGAACTCGGACTTGGTGGCAAAGCCCGAGTCGGCAATAGCCTGTGGGATGACCGACTGCTGCAGACTATCGCGCACCAGGGCGTCGAACTGTGCAGGCGTGCGCGGCGGCGTGCCTTGCGCGAGCGCAGCACGGTACTTGTCAGGACTGAACTTGCCATCGACCTGGAACGCCTGAATGTTGGCGATGTAATCGCGCACGCTCGCATCGCCGATGACGATTCCGGCATCTTCCGCGCCCAGTCGCACCACCTGTTCGTCGACCAGTTGATCGAGTACCTGCAGCTTGTTTTCGCGGGATTCGAAAGTGCGCGGATCGAAGTTCTCGCCCTGACGCTGACGCTCCTGCATGCGCGCCTGTTCGAAACGCGCGCGGAAATCCTGCGTGCTGATTTCGTGGTGCTGCCACAGCAAAGACACCGGCCACCACGATGGTGCCGACTTCCACCAATTCGGCGGCGCCTGCACCTTGGCCACGTTATTGGCACCAATGCCGCCGAGGTAGCTGTTATCGATGACGAACAGGAACGGAATCATCAGCAACCCCAGGATGGCGGTAGCGATCCAGCCTGACGTCTTGTCGCGAAGTTTCTGCAGCATTGGCAAATCACGGCCTGTGGGCGAGCCGCGCAGTGTAACGCGCTTGACGCCAAGCACCCAGCCCGATGCCCGTTAGCACGGTGTCGCGGCCCATCAATCGACGTCAGAAGGGGCACTTCGGGAACGTAAACCGGAGACCGAAATCGTCGAATGCGTGACCCGAAGCCGCCTTACCGAGGCGCGACTGGATCCGCATCACCGACCCAAACCAAAACCTGATTAGCCCTGACCCTCAGCTGGATTTTCGTTGCAGTCCTGCAAATAGCTTCGTTTTACCGATGTGTTCCATGATGTCTGATCTTGGCGCTGCTGATGCGAGGAGCCGGTGCGAAGTTCTTTCAGCCAGGACCCCATGGCGGCCTGGCATTGGGCCGGTTTAGCGATAAGCGCGGAGGTGCTGCAGCTGAAGGTCGGGGCTAATCAGGAACCAAAAAAGCCCCCGGCACCAGGCCGAGGGCTTTCGTATAACTGGCGGAGCGGACGGGACTCGAACCCGCGACCTCCGGCGTGACAGGCCAGCATTCTAACCAGCTGAACTACCGCTCCGCTTTAAACTTGGACATCTCTCCCTACCCCACTCGCAACGCAAATGCTGCGGAGAAAACAAAGCCCCCAATTGCTCAGGGGCTTTGCGTATAACTGGCGGAGCGGACGGGACTCGAACCCGCGACCTCCGGCGTGACAGGCCAGCATTCTAACCAGCTGAACTACCGCTCCGCGCTTGAAACGTTTGCCTGGTGCTTAATGGTGGGTGCTGAGGGTTTCGAACCCCCGACCCTCTCCGTGTAAGGGAGACGCTCTACCGCTGAGCTAAGCACCCTAGCAAGTCAATTAGTTTACTGCATCCTTCAGGGCTTTACCAGCCTTGAATGCAGGATTCTTCGACGCCGCGATCTTGATGCTATCGCCGGTCTTCGGATTGCGGCCGGTGCGCTCAGCGCGCTCGCGAACCTGGAAGGTACCGAAGCCAACGAGGGTGACGGCGTCGCCCTTTTTCAGTGCCTTGGTGATTTCGCTCACAACCGCGTCAACAGCACGGCCAGCTTCAGCCTTGGAGATGTCAGCGGCAGCGGCAACGCCATCGATCAATTCGGTTTTATTCATTCTTGAAACTCCCTTTGCGGCAGATGCCGCGGAATCGACAATCGGCGCTCTTGCCGTTGGCGAAGAACCCGACACAAGTGGTATCGCGTGACGCATCGCATTTGCCGCGCCCACGAATCGTGCAGTTATACCAGCGCCCCCAACTGCACGCAAGCCGAAACCCAATAACGACGCGGGTTTTGGCTTGTTTTGCGAGAGCCTAGACAGCCCCCGTTAGTGCTTGACGCGGGTACCGGGTGTACTACGCGACTTGCCGCGCACGGCGACGCGCGGGGCTGTCTTGCGTGCTTTTTCCTTGCCGGCCTTCTTCGGCGTCAGCGGACGCTCCAATGCCAGATCGAGCACTTCGTCGATCCACTTCACCGGCACGATCTTCAGATCGCGGGTGACGTTGGCTGGGATGTCGGCAAGATCCTTGCGGTTCTCGCCAGGAATCAGCACGGTGCGGATACCGCCGCGCAGGGCCGCCAGCAACTTCTCCTTCAGGCCGCCAATCGCCGAGACGCGACCACGCAAGGTGATTTCGCCGGTCATCGCCACATCCGCTCGGATCGGTACCTTGGTCAACACCGACACCAGCGAGGTCACCATCGCGATACCGGCGCTTGGGCCGTCCTTCGGTGTTGCGCCATCGGGCACATGCACGTGCACGTCCTGCTTCTGCAGAAAATCCACATCAATGCCAAGTCGCTCGGCGCGCGAACGGACCACCGACAACGCAGCCGATGCCGATTCCTTCATGACGTTGCCAAGCTGGCCGGTGAGGATCAGATTGCCCTTGCCCGGCACCAGCGTGGACTCGACCTGCAGCAGTTCGCCACCAACCTCGGTCCATGCCAGACCGGTGACTAGGCCGATCTCGTTTTCTTCTTCGGCACGACCGAAATCGAAGCGACGCACACCCAGATATTTGTCGAGATTCTTCGCGTTGACGGTCACCAGCGCCTTCGGCTTTCCCTTCTTGGCCACCGCTTTCTTGGCGGCCGGCTGCGGACCGGCGAGCGCGATTTCCTTGACCACCTTGCGGCAGATCTTGGCGACTTCGCGTTCGAGATTACGCACACCCGACTCGCGCGTGTAATACCGCACGATGTCCTGGATGGCGTCGCCGCCGATCTCGATCTCTTCCGGCTTCAAGCCGTTGGCCTTGATCTGCTTGGGCACCAGGTAGCGCATCGCGATGTTGAGCTTTTCATCCTCGGTGTAGCCGGGGATGCGGATGACTTCCATGCGGTCCAGCAGCGGGCCCGGAATGTTGAGCGAGTTGGAGGTGGCGACGAACATCACCTCCGACAGGTCCAGATCGACCTCCAGATAGTGATCGTTGAAGGAGTTGTTCTGCTCGGGATCGAGCACCTCCAGCAGCGCCGACGAAGGGTCGCCACGGAAGTCCATCGACATCTTGTCGATTTCGTCCAGCAGGAACAGCGGGTTCTTGCTGCCGACCTTGTTGAGGTTCTGCACCAGACGCCCGGGCATCGAGCCGACGTAGGTCCGGCGGTGGCCACGAATTTCGGCCTCGTCACGGATGCCGCCCAGACTCATGCGCACAAACTTGCGGTTGGTCGCCTTGGCGATCGACTGCCCAAGCGAGGTCTTGCCCACGCCCGGCGGCCCGACCAAGCACAGGATCGGCCCCTTCATCTGCTTCACGCGCGACTGCACGGCCAAGTACTCAAGGATGCGCTCCTTGACCTTGTCCAGACCGTAGTGATCGGCGTCCAGCGTGTCTTCGGCCACCTTCAGATCCTTGCGGACCTTGGTGCGCTTCTTCCACGGCACGCCCAGCAGCCAGTCCAGATAGTTGCGTACCACCGCCGCTTCGGCGGACATCGGCGACATCTGCTTGAGTTTGTTGAGCTCGGCCTTGGCCTTGGTTTCGACCGGCTTGGGCATGCCCGCCTCAGCGATCTTGCGCGCGAGTTCTTCCAGCTCGCCGGGCACGTCGTCCAGATCGCCCAGCTCCTTCTGGATCGCCTTCATCTGCTCGTTGAGGTAGTACTCGCGCTGGCTCTTTTCCATCTGCGACTTCACGCGGCCGCGGATGCGCTTTTCCAGCTGCTGCACATCGATTTCGCCGTCGACCAGCCCCACCAGCAACTCCAGCCGCTCACCGATGTCGGTAATTTCCAGCAGGCGCTGCTTGTCAGCCAGACGCACACCGATGTGCGGGGCAATGGTGTCGGCCAGGCGACCCGGCTCGTCGATGCCGGCCAGGGTCTGCAGCAGCTCCGGCGGCAACTTGCGGTTGGTCTTGACGTACTGTTCGAACAGCGACATAAGCGAACGCGCGATCGCCTCCACTTCGCGCGGTTCGCGCGCATCACTGGCCTCCACTTCCGTGCCCTGCCCTTGCAACGCGCCGTCCTGCTCGACGACCTTGTCGACGGTGACCCGCGACAAGCCTTCGACCAACACCTTGATGGTGCCATCCGGGAGCTTGAGCAGTTGCAGCACCTGCGCCAGGGTGCCGACGGTGTGCAGATCGACGGCAGCCGGGTCATCGGTTTCGGCCGACTTCTGCGCTACCAGCAGGATGCGCTTGTCCGCCTCCATGGCTTTCTCCAGCGCGCGCATCGACTTGTCACGGCCGACGAACAGCGGGATCACCATGTGCGGAAACACCACCACGTCGCGCAGCGGCAACACTGGCAGATCGAGAACTTCGGGTTGGGACTGGGCCATGGGGCGCTCCGCAGGAATGGGGATTTGGGGAAATAAAAAAGCCGATGGCCCCGTTATGGGGCCATCGGCGAGGTGTTGCAAGTGGCGCTCGGAAAGCCTTTAGCCGCAAGCGAGGCCAGGGCCTGGCGAGGCGGCAGCAAGGCTCAGTCGCCGGACGCAGCCTTTGCCGGTGCCGGTTGCGCCTGGTAGATCAGATAAGGCTCGGACTTGTGCTCGATCACCGACTCGTCCACCACCACCTTGCTGACATTTTCCTGCGACGGCAGCTCGTACATGGTGTCCAGCAGCACCGATTCGACGATGGTGCGCAGGCCACGCGCGCCGGTCTTGCGCTTGAGCGCCTTCTTGGCGATCGCAGACAGGGCGTCGGCGCGGAACTCCAGTTCCACACCCTCCATATCGAACAGCTTCTTGAACTGCTTGGTGATGGCGTTCTTGGGCTCGGTCAGGATCTTGATCAGCGCCGGCTCATCCAGCTCTTCCAGCGTGGCGACCACCGGCAGGCGACCGACAAATTCCGGAATCAGACCGAACTTGATCAGATCTTCCGGCTCGACTTCGGCCAGGATCTTGCCCACTTCCTGCTTGCGCTCGCTGCTCTTGACCTTGGCACCGAAGCCAATACCACCGGCATCGTTGGAACGCTGCTGAATCACCTTATCCAGGCCGGCGAACGCGCCGCCGCAGATGAACAGGATGTTCTTGGTGTCGACCTGCAGGAATTCCTGTTGCGGGTGCTTACGGCCACCCTGCGGCGGCACCGAAGCAACCGTGCCTTCGATCAGCTTTAGCAGCGCTTGCTGCACGCCTTCGCCGGACACGTCGCGGGTGATCGACGGGTTCTCGCTCTTGCGCGAGATCTTGTCGATTTCGTCGATATAGACGATGCCCTGCTGCGCCTTTTCGACGTCGTAGTCGCACTTCTGCAGCAGCTTCTGGATGATGTTTTCCACGTCCTCGCCGACATAGCCGGCTTCGGTCAGCGTGGTGGCATCGGCGATCGTGAACGGCACGTTGAGCAAGCGGGCCAGCGTTTCGGCCAGCAGCGTCTTGCCCGAACCGGTCGGACCGACCAGCAGAATGTTGGATTTCGCCAGCTCGACGTCATCGTTCTTGCTGCGGCTCTCGATACGCTTGTAGTGGTTGTACACCGCTACCGCAAGCGTGCGCTTGGCGCGCAACTGCCCGATCACGTATTGATCCAGCACCTCGAGGATCTCGCGCGGCTTGGGCAGGCTGGAGCGTGCCGACTGTGCCTTCTCTTCGAGTTCCTCGCGGATGATGTCGTTGCACAGCTCAACGCACTCATCGCAGATGAATACGCTGGGACCGGCAATCAGCTTACGGACTTCATGCTGACTCTTACCGCAGAACGAGCAGTAAAGAATCTTGTTGCTGTCGCCGGAACGACCTTGGCGGTCTTCACTCATGCTTCTGTTACCCAGTTACCCCACCCGATGCACGGGGGTTCGATTTCGAGAATAGCACAGGGTCGGGAGGACATTCGCCCCGCCCGACCCTGCCGGTTTTTCCTGCAATTTCAACGATCTGCGATCAAGACGGCTGGATCGACTCTTCCGGACGACGCTCCAGCACCTGATCCACCAAGCCATACGCCTGGGCATCAACTGCGCTCTTGAAGTTGTCGCGTTCGGTATCGCGTGCGATGGTCTCCAGCGACTGACCAGTGTGCTTGGCGAGGATCTCGTTCAAGCGCGAACGCAGGGTCAGGATCTCGCGGGCGTGGATGTCGATATCGGTCGCCTGGCCCTGGAAGCCGCCCAGCGGTTGATGGATCATCACGCGCGAATTCGGCAGCGCGTACCGCTTGCCCGCCGCACCCGAGGCCAGCAGCAGCGCACCCATCGAGGCGGCCTGGCCGACGCAGATGGTGCTCACATCTGGCTTGATGTACTGCATGGTGTCGTAGATCGCCATGCCGGCGGTGACCACGCCACCAGGCGAATTGATGTAGATGCTGATGTCCTTTTCCGGGTTATCCGCTTCCAGGAACAGCAACTGGGCTACGATCACGTTGGCCATATGGTCGTCGATCGGACCGACCAGGAAGATCAGACGCTCCTTCAGCAGACGCGAGTAGATGTCGTACGCACGCTCGCCACGGCTGGTCTGCTCGACCACCATGGGCACCAGGTTCAGGGCTTTGGTCACAATGCTCATCAGTCTTCCTGTTGTGGCAGCGGCCTGTGCCGCTGCCCGTGTTCGACATCCGCACCCCTGACGCTGGGCGCGGTTCTTCTCTTACTGCCGGATCAGACGCGGATGGCGTCCTGGAACGACAGCGACTGCTCGGTGTGTTGGGCGCGCTCGGCGATCCAGTCGATCACCTGCTCTTCCATCACGCGGCTCTGCAGTCCATTCATCAGTTGGGGGTCGTTGCGGTACATCTCAATGACCTGTTCCGGCTCTTCGTAGGTCGAAGCGATCAGACGCAGCGTGTCGCTGACGCGCCTGGATTCCAGGCGCAATTCATTGCGGCGCGCCACTTCACCCACCAGCAGACCGACCAGCACGCGCTTGGCGGCGGCGTCCATGAACCCCTGATGCGCATCGGCCGGCACCTGACCCGGATCGCGGCCGCTGCGGCGGACCTGCTCGACCTGCTGGGCCAGCATCGAACGGGCTTCGTTCTCGACCAGGCGCGGCGGCATTTCGACGTGCGCATATGCAGCGATCAGCTGCTCGCCCACTTCGCGGCGCAGACGATTCATCAGCGCACCCTTGAGCTCGCGCTCCAGGTTGGTGCGAATGTCGGCGCGGAACTGCTCGGCGTCGCCACTCTTCACGCCAAAGCTTTTGATGAACTCCTTGTCCACTGCCGGTAACACCGGCTCGGACACTTCGACCGCCTTGACGTGCACCTGCACGGTCTTGCCCGCCAGCTGCGGCACTCGCCACTCGGCCGGGAAATCGACGCTCAGGGTCTTTTCTTCGCCCTTTGTCAGGCCTTCCAGACCCTTTTCGATCTGGTCGAACATGACGCCGGAGCCCAGCACGCTGCTACCGGTTTCTACGCCGTCGGCGGGCAGACGCTCGTCGCCGGCCTGCGACCAGGTCTCCAGCGCCACGAGGTCGCCGGCCTGCGCACCGCGCTCGACCGGATTCCAGATACGACGCTGCAGGCGCAGGTTTTCGATCATCTGATCGATATCGGCATCGGTCACTTCAGCGGTCGCACGCACCACCGACAGCGTGGTCACGTCGATGTCGCCGAAATCCGGCACCACTTCGAAGGTGGCGACGAAGTCGAAATCGGTCTCGCCCTGGTCGATGCGCGGGTTGCCGGCCAGGCGCAGCGAATGCTCGCGCACCGCCGAATCGAAGGTCTCACGCAGCAGGCCTTCCATCGCTTCGGCACGTACCTGCTGGCCAAAACGCTGCTCGATGACCTTGGTCGGCACCTTGCCGGGGCGGAACCCCTTGATGCGCGTGGTTCGCGCAAGCTCGCGCAGACGGCCACCGACGTGCGTCTCCAGGCGCTCCTGCGGCAGGGTGAAGGTCAGGCGGCGTTCCAGATTGCCGGTCGATTCGATCGATGCTTGCATGTTGACTCCTGCCACCGACAGCGCACAGCGTCGGCACGAGATGGAAGATGCGGGTTGACGGATGGCGAGAAAGCCGCCGAGCCTTATAGTTTCGCCGATAACGGCGGCCGCTGCCAGCGGCATGCGCGCAGTCGGCGTTACCGACAGGAACGACCGATTGGCGAACGGGGCGGCGGCCGGAACCCACACGGCCGCATGGCATTGGTGCGAAAGGGGGGACTCGAACCCCCACGCCTTGCGGCGTCAGAACCTAAATCTGGTGCGTCTACCAATTCCGCCACTTTCGCAATGCCGTAGATGCGCCAGTATTTTTGCAGGGATGCCGCGAAAGAAAAAGTGCTGCGTTAGGGCTACATGCCCGCACAGAGGCATCAGAAGATGGGAGCGCGCAAAGCCTGCCCGGGTTATAAGCAGACAAGCTCGTCCGCATACCGCGCTTGAGAACTGCAACAAACGTGAATTATTCATCTTAAGCGAGTGTAGGGAAAACCCCTGACTCTTGCACGGGCATTCTCTTGCATGGGCATTAGCGCAGCAAAATTTGAGAAAAATCCGTTAGTTTTTGACAGAGCGAACCTTCGTCGTAATGAGTCGCCCCTGAAAAACCCTCTCAAACACCAAATGCCATGTTTGCCGGCCACATGATGCTTGAGCGCGTTGAGGGGCGCGCCCGCACCACCTGCAACCAGGCACGCAAAAAGGCGATCCAGCGCAGCAGCCAGCGCAGGTTGTCGCCAGCGGCGCAGCCGAGCACGTGCAGTGCATCGCCTTGGGCGCCGTTGAGATGGCAGCGATTCAAGCGGCAGTCCTGTTTCAGATGTCCGATCACCGGCTCTACCGCTTGCCGTCGTTTGATCCAGCGCCATTGCCGTCGTGTCAGCGTCTTGGCTTTGCTGCGTATTCCGATGAATCTGATCATTGATTCCGATGATGGTGATCAGTTGCGCTGAGGGGATAGCGCGATCACGTTCAAGTATAGAGGGAAGGGTTCATGGAGCGCTGGTCGGTCGATCTGGTGGGGCGCGTTTGCGCAGCGACTCGCCTTTCAAGGGCAACTTGTGGGCTTGATGAACCAGACGGTCGAGGATGGCATCGGCCAAGGTGGGATCCTGCAACCAGGCATGCCAATGTTCGACCGGGAGCTGACTGGTAATGATGGTGGCGCGGGTGCCGACGCGGTCATCGAGGATTTCCAACAAGTCGTTGCGCCCGGTCTGATCGGGCTCTTGCAGCCCCAGTCGTCCAGCACCAGCACGTCGGTCTTGGCCAACTGCGCCAGACGTTTGGGGAAGCTGCCATCGCCGTGCGCCCGACGTCCCCCCATCCTGAGTAGCAGTCGGGTTTAGAGTCCGGGGTTGATGATCTCGCTATTGGCCAACTGCTGGGCATACGTTGCCGGCGTCATTGCGCCGATTGCTTTCTTTGGGCGGTGTTGGTTGTATTCGCGGCGCCAGCGTTCGATCTCGGTGCGCGCATGCAGCAGCGTTGGGAACCAATCTTCGTTGAGGCATTCGTCGCGTAGCCGGCCGTTGAAGGATTCGACGTAGGCATTCTGGTTCGGCTTGCCAGGCTGGATCTGGCGTAGCTGCACACCATTGGCATGCGCCCAGGCGACCATGGCCTTGCCACAGAACGCCTTGCCATTGTCCGTGCGGATCATCTTCGGCAGGCCACGACTGTGTGCCAACCGATCCAGCACGCGCACAACGCCGTGTCCCGAGATCGCACTCTCCACGTCGATGGCGACCGCTTCGTGGGTTGCGTCGTCCACGATCACCAGGCATTTGATTGCCCTGCCTTCGGCGGTGCGGTCGAACACGACGTCCATCGACCACACCTGGTTGGCCTTGGTGGGCCGCAGCAACGGCGCACGCTCGCCTACCGGCACCTTATTTACGCGTGCGGCGGCGGACCTGCAGCTGCTGCTCGCAATACAGCCGCTCCACCCGCTTATAGTTCACGAGACGCCCTTCCTGCCGCAGCTTGAGAGAGATCATCCCCACGCCATAGCGGCGATGGCGATGCGCCAACGCAACACTGTGCTCGCGCAACTCAACGTTGCGGACCTCGCCCGGGCGATAGCGCAGCGCACTGGCGCTCATGCCGATCGCCGCCAGGGCGCAGCGCTCGCTGGCGCCACCTGCGATCCACTCGCGCACCAGCGTACGACGCGCCGGTGCGCTCACCATTGTTTTTGCAACGCATCCTTGATCAGGTCGTTCTGGAACACCTGCTCGGCCAGCAACTTCTTCAGTCGCGTGTTCTCGGCCTCCAGATCCTTGAGCCGCTTGGCATCGGGCACGCTCATGCCGCCGAACTTGCTGCGCCACAGGTAGTAGGACGCCTCACTGAAGCCATGCCGTCGGCACAGGTCTTTGATCGGCATGCCGGCCTCGGCTTCGCGCAGGAAGCCGATGATCTGCTCTTCGGAAAAACGCTTCTTCACGTCCAATCTCCTCGGGGTAGGGAATTGGACTCCAAACGGAGGTGCTACTCAAAATCGGGGGGACGTCACGCGTTCGACAAGCCAGCCAACACCGCCTGCGGCGAGAGCACCGATCAAGGCAGCGCCGAGACCAAACCATCCATCAGCCATACACCCACCCTGTCACCTGTATGCGAATTGTCCCTGCCTTTTTCCCAGATGCACAGAAAAACAGCCACTTGGCTCGCGCTAAGTGGCTGTTTTAATTGGTGGGCCGTCAAGGATTCGAACCTTGGACCTATTGATTAAGAGTCAACTGCTCTACCAACTGAGCTAACGGCCCTGAAACTGGTCGCACATTGTATGTGCGTTTTTTCGTCGTTGCAACACCCGGTGACACATCGGGTCAAACATTCCTGCAATTGCCTGTCATCAGTGGGGTGGCTGAGGGGACTCGAACCCCCGACATCTGGAATCACAATCCAGTACTCTAACCAGCTGAGCTACAGCCACCACTGAAAACTTGCTTCCTACCGTACCGCCGATGGCGCGCCCGACAGGACTCGAACCTGTAACCGCCGGCTTAGAAGGCCGGTGCTCTATCCGGTTGAGCTACGGGCGCCCGGACCGAACTTCGCATTCCCACGCCGTCAGGAGCTCGGAATGGTCGGGGTAGAGGGATTCGAACCCCCGACATCCTGCTCCCAAAGCAGGCGCGCTACCAGACTGCGCTATACCCCGGCGGGACCTTTCAATCCCGAAGGCTCGAAAGGCCGGTCATTTTGGGAACGATTGGCCTCGCTGTCAATCACCCTGTGTAAATTGAACGATCAGCTATTCTTGCAACATCGCTCGCCAGTACGGTGAGCACACCTTTCATAGGAGAACACGCATGCGTAGCGGTAACCCTGCCCTTCGAGAATCCACGTTCCTCGACTCGGGCTCCGGCTCGGTGGTCACGCGCGACGGTCAGGCGATGACCCTCAACGGCACCGTCAACAAGACCGGCGCGTTGTTGTTGATGGCGGTGATCACCGCGGCCTTCGCCTGGTCGCAATCGATCGGTGCCGACGGCATGCCGTTGCCTGCCGCGCGCATCTACACGATCGCCGGCGCGATCGGCGGTCTGGTGTTCGCACTTGCTACCAGCTTCAAGCCGACCTGGGCGCCGATCACGGCACCGCTGTACGCGCTGATCGAAGGCTTCTTCCTCGGCTCGATCTCGGCGGTGTACGAAGCGCGCTTCAACGGCATCGTGTTTCAGGCGGTGCTGCTGACCTTCGGCACGATGTTCGCGCTGCTGTTTGCGTATCGCAGCGGCATGATCAAGGCGACCGAGAACTTCAAGCTGGGCGTGGTCGCAGCCACCGGTGGTATTGCGCTGGTGTATCTGGCGACCATCGTGCTGGGCTTCTTCGGTGTGCGCATCCCTTTCATCCACGACTCGGGCTTGATCGGCATTGGCTTCAGCCTGTTCGTAGTGGTGGTGGCGGCATTGAACCTGGTGCTGGACTTCGACTTCATCGAGAGCGGCGTCGAGCACGGTGCGCCCAAGCACATGGAGTGGTACGGGGCATTCGGCCTGATGGTGACGCTGGTGTGGCTCTACATCGAGTTCCTGCGTTTGCTGTCGAAGCTGCAATCGCGCAATTAAGCAGGGAATTGGGAATCGGGATTGGGGAATCGCAAAGGCGTTTCCCTGCGATTGATGGCCGAGAAAGGCTCAAGACGAATCCCAAGCAAAAGCAAAAGGGCGCCTAGGCGCCCTTATCTTTATTGTGCGATCAACCAGTGCACTCAGAGGCGGCTGGCGATGGCCTTGGCGAAGCCCATGGTGTTGCCGCTGCCGCCCAGGTCCGGGGTCAAGGAATCCTTGGCTTCCAGCGTGGCGACGATGGCTTCGCGCAGGCGCTCGGCGTTCTGCGGCTGGCCGATGTGGTCCAGCATCTGCGCGGCGCCCAGCAGCAGCGCGCACGGATTGGCCTTGCCCTGCCCTGCGATATCCGGCGCCGAGCCGTGCACGGCTTCGAAGATCGCCGCGTCCAGACCGATGTTGGCGCCCGGGGCCAGGCCCAGGCCGCCGACCAGACCGGCGCACAGGTCGGAGAGGATGTCGCCGAACAGGTTGGTGGTGACGATGATGTCGAACTGCTCCGGACGCATCACCAGCTGCATGCAGGTGTTGTCGACGATCATTTCCTGGAATTCGATTTCCGGGTACTGCGCGGCCACATCGCGGGCGACCTTCAGGAACAGGCCCGAGGTCGACTTGATGATGTTGGCCTTGTGCACCGCGGTGACCTTCTTGCGGCCGGTGGCGCGCGCCAGGTCGAAGGCGTAGCGCACGATGCGCTCGGAGCCCTTGCGAGTGATCAGGATGCCGGAGAACGCGGTCTCGCCATCCTCGGACACGGTCTGGCCTTCGCTCAGGTAGGCACCTTCGGTGTTTTCGCGCACCGTGATCAGGTCCACGCCATCGGCGAAACGCGACTTGGTGTTCGGGAACGACTTGGCCGGACGCACGTTCGCGTACAGGTCGAACTTGCGACGCATGGCGACGTTGATCGAGCTGAAGCCCTCGCCGACCGGCGTGGTCAACGGGCTTTTCAGCGCCACCTTGTTCTTGCTGATCGAGGCCAGGGTCGACTCGGGCAGCAGATCGCCGTGCTTTTCCAGCGCGACCAGGCCGGCGTCTGCGTATTCGTAGGTCAGGCCAGCTTGCAGCGCGTCGAGCACGAACAGCGTGGCATCCATGATCTCCGGGCCGATACCGTCGCCGCGGATGACCGTGATTGTCTGCGTCATAACGTTGGGTTTCCGAACTTGAAGGGGGGAGCGCCAGCCGTCAAACCCGGCAGATCGGCGCAATGAGGTCTCACCGGCAATTATGCCCGATGCCGGGACTGAACACCTAAGAACCTGTTCACGATCTCCTGAGCAGCAGTGCCAGGAACGCCAGGTGGATGAACTGCAAGAAGGTACCTGATTAGCACGATCTTTCAGCACAGTCGCAGCCAGTGAGAGCCGACCGGTCGATGCTAGGACCGTCGCTCCACCGAGACCAGATCATGGCCATGAATCGTGTGCAGTTCCAAGCCGGGCTGTCGTTGCCGGCGTTCCTCAAGCGCTATGGCAACGCGCAGCAGTGCGAGCAGGCGTTGGAGATCTCGCGCTGGCCACAGGGCTTTGTTTGTCCGCGTTGCGCCGCTACCGCGCACAGTCGATTCCAGCGTCACGGCACCACGTACTGGCAGTGCACGGCCTGCTATCGCCAGACCAGCCTGCGTTCGGGCACGGTGATGGACAACAGCAAGCTGCCGCTACGCACCTGGCTGCTTGGCATGTATCTGCTGGGCCAGAGCAAGACGAACCTGTCGGCGCTGGAGTTGATGCGACACCTGGGAGTGAGCTACCCGACAGCGTGGCCAATGAAGCACAAGCTGATGCAGGCCATGACCCAACGCGAGGCGAACCGCAAGTTGGGCGGGATCGTGCAACTGGACGATGCCTACCTGGGCGGAGAACGCAACGGTGGCAAGGCCAGGCGCGGCTCGGAGAACAAGCGCCCTTTCGTGATCGCCGTGGAGACCACTGAAGACGGTCGTCCATTGCGCGCGGTGATGGATCCGGTCCCAGGCTTCACCAAGGCGGCGCTGTCTAAATGGATCGGGCAACGCCTGCATCCTGGAGCAGATGTCTACAGTGATGGACTCGGTGCGTTTCGAGCACTGGAAGCCGAGCACGCGCACACGGTGATCGAAGGCAGCGGTCGAAGTCGCTGCGAGGCAGAGAACGCACGCTGGGTCAACGTGGTGTTGTCCAACCTAAAGCGTTCGCTGGACGGTGCCTATCACGCCTTCAAATTCGCCAAATACGCCCAGCGCTCCCTGGCAGAGACGATGTGGCGGTTCAACCGCCGTTTCGATCTGACCCGGCTGGTGCCCAGCTTGCTGGCCGCCGCAGCCGCCAGCAAGCCGTGGTCCGAGCGGGCCCTGCGTGATGTCACCATGTTCACCGCTGAAAGTGCGTGCTAATCAGGAGCTGGTATTGAGCCTTCGCTCGCAGTTCTTCCATAGTCTCCGGTTCTTCTCCAGCCAGGCAAAGCTGCGTTCGACACTCCAGCGCTTGGGCATGACCTTGAAGGTATGCAGCTCGCTGCGCTTGGCAATCTGTACGGTGACATGCTTGCCCAGAATGTCCTGTACGCCCTCGGCGAAGGGATCTCCGGTGTAGCCGCTGTCGCACAGCAGGCGTTTCACCCGACCTAAACCCGATCGGCAGCGTTTCAACGCCTCCAGCGCACCTTTCCGATCGGTGACTTCCGCCGTGGTCACCGCAACGGCATGTGGAAAGCCTTGCGTATCCACCGCGATGTGGCGCTTGATCCCCGATACCTTCTTGCCCGCGTCATAGCCTTTCTGGCCGGCTGTATCACTGTTCTTCACGCTCTGCGCGTCCACGATCAAGAACGTCCTGCAGACCTTGCGCCCCTGTTTCTCGCGGGCCGCGCCAACCTGATTTTTTAAGCGCCCGCTCCAGCAGGCTCATTCCTTCATCGTCCACTTCGCTCCACTTGGCAAAGTAGGAATGCACCGTGCGCCACTTCGGAAAGTCACTGGGCAACGCACGCCACGGGCACCCTGTCCGTAGCAGATACAGCACTGCGCACCACACCTCATACATATCCACTGTCACAGGCTTGGTGCGCTTGCGGGCTTGCTCCAGAATCGGGCGGATTTGCTCGAACCGCTCACGGCTCATGTCACTTGGATCGTTCTTCTTGCGCATTCGTGAAGTTTGCATGGTTTGAATAAGATCGTGAACAAGTTCTAAGGGCAGCAAGCGCCCAAGCGCAACGCGCCGTCTCGATGGTCGGCGCGCGCGTCCTGCCGGCTCTTACAAATCCCGAATACCCACCCCCAGGCCTCGGCTACACACTCAGTCGTGCGCGTGCGGGGCCGGCGCCTGCGCGCCGCTTTCGAGCTGGTCGAGGAAATCCACTGCGCGACGCAAGTGCGGGATCACGATGGAGCCGCCGACCACCAGGCCGACCGAAAAGGTTTCGAAGAACTCTTCGCGGCTCACGCCGGCTTCCTTGCACTGGGCCACGTGATAGCTGATGCAGTCGTCGCAGCGCAGCACCATCGAGGCGACCAGGCCGAGCAGCTCCTTGGTCTTCACGTCCAGGGTGCCGGCTTGATAGGTCTGGGTGTCCAGCGCAAAGAAGCGCCGCACCACTTGGTTCGGCTCGGTCAGGATGCGCTGATTCATGCGCTGACGGAATTCGGTGAATTCGCGCAGGCGGTCGGCGCTGCCTTCGTCGGAACCACTCATGCCTGACCGCCCGCGCTGCCGGCCAACAACTGCTCGAGCTTGCCGGCCCGGTGCATGGCCATCATGTCGTCGTAGCCGCCCACATGGACGTCGCCGACGAAGATCTGCGGCACGCTGGTGCGCTTGGCCAGGGCGACCATCTTGTCGCGCTCGGCCGGATCCAGATCGATCCGCACCTCGGTCCAGGTCTTGCCCTTGCTCTTGAGGAAGTTCTTGGCTGCCACGCAATACGGGCAAATGGCCGAGGAATACAGGGTGATCTGCGGACCGGAGGCCGCGCCCTGATCGGTATGGTCTTGGCTCACGGGAAACTCCGTGGTTGGTATGGGGTCTGACACATGGTACCGGGCGACTGGAATTTCCATGTCCTCACCGCAACACTGCGGGTTAACCGATGATTCACGCCGTCGCGCCGTGCTGCCCGCATGCTCCGCGAACTACCTGGGAGTTCCACTTGCGCCTGCTACCGCTCGCCACTGCCCTCACGCTGGCTGTTGCCATGGGTGTGACACCTGCGCAGGAAAACCGCCTGCCCGACATCGGCTCGTCGGCCGGCGAGTTGCTGACCCCGGCGCGTCAGGCCGAGTACGGCAAGATGATGCTGGCCGAGTTGCGCAACTACGACTACGTGCTGGACGACCCGCTGATCACCGACTGGCTGCAGACCATGGGCACCCGGCTGGGCGCCAACAGCGACCAGCCGCAGCAGCCGTTTACGTTTTTCATGCTGCGCGATCGCCAGATCAATGCGTTCGCCACGCTCGGCGGCTATGTCGCGGTCAATGCCGGGCTGGTGTTGACCGCCGAGCGCGAGGACGAAGTGGCGGCGGTGCTGTCGCATGAAATCGCCCACGTCACCCAGCAGCACGTGCTGCGTGCAGTGGAGCGCGCGCAGCGCGACCAGATCCCGATCCTGCTCGGCATGCTGGCGGCGGTGGTGGCGGCGCAGCAGGCCGGTGGCAACTCCAAGGGCGACGCCACCATGGCCACCATCACCAGCGCGATGGGGCTGATGCAGCAGCGGCAGATCGACTACACCCGTTCCAACGAATCCGAAGCCGACCGGCTGGGCATCCGCACGCTGGCGCGCAGCGGTTACGACGTCGATGCGATGGCCGGGTTCTTCGAGCGCATGTCGGTGGCGATGCGGGCCAATGAGGGTGGCTACAGCGCGCCGGATTTCCTGCAGACCCACCCGGTGACCGTCACCCGCATCAGCGAAGCCAAGGCGCGCGCCGAGCAGATGAAAAAGAACACCGTGGTGCTGACCACCTCGGTGCCGGGTGGAAGCCGCCAGGAACGCGTGGACCCGGCCGACCCGTCGCTGTCGGAGCCGCTCAGCCACAACGGCAACGCGCTGCTGCCCTACGCGCTGCGACTGCCGGTGGACGCGCTCAGCCGCGGCGCCGACCAGCAGGGCTTCGATTGGGCGAAAGAACGCCTGCGCGTGCTCAGCGCAGCCACGCCGGATGCAGCCATTCGCGAATACGAAAACCTGCGCCGCAGCGCAAAGCAAGGCTTGAGCGATGCGCAACGTTATGGCCTGGCGCTGGCAAAGCTGCGCAACAGCGGCGGGCGGCCAAGCGAGCCGGTGGCCGAGCTGAGCAGCCTGCTTGAGGCTCATCCGGATAATCTGTGGCTGGCGCTGGGCCTGAGTCAGGCGCAGGCGCGCGTGGGCCAACGCGAGGCGGCCAATGCACGCTTCGATGCGTTGCTCAAGCAATTGCCGAACAACCGTGCGGTGGCGCTGACTTATGCCAGCGCACTCAACGAGCAGGCCAGCAAGGAGTCCGGCCAGCGCGCGCGCCAGGTGCTGGAGCCGTTGGTGCACCGGAGCAGCGACGACCCGCTGCTGCAACAGAGCTACGCCCGTGCCTGCGAGCTCTCCGGCGACCAACTGCGCGCCAGCGAAGCGTATGCGGAAGCGGCGTTCTTGAACGGTCGCGCCGAACAGGCACTGATCCAGCTGGAAGCGCTGAAAAAGAAAGATCTCGACTATGTGACACGGGCGCGCGTGGATGCGCGCATCGCCGCCATCACGCCGACCGTGCTAGAGCTGCGGCGCCAAGGCATTCGCGACCCGGATTTATCCACCCGCTGATCGCTGATGCGCGTTGCCGGCTGTGGGCGGCCGAGCGACCATCTGCCGGCAATGGAACTGCCGAGCCCGCTTCGCCAGGCCATCCCCATCGCCATCGCATAAGCGGCGCGAGCGACGTCACATTAGAGTCACAAAACCGTAGTCTACTGACGATCACCAAAACCAGACGGTAAGCCCCGCGTGCAGAAACGCATTCTGATCGTCGATGACGAACCCGCGATCCGCGACATGGTGGCGTTCGCGCTACGCAAAGGCGAGTTCGAGCCCATCCATGCAGGCGATGCCCGCGAGGCGCAGACCGCCATCGCCGACCGCGTGCCGGATCTGATCCTGCTGGACTGGATGTTGCCGGGCACCAGCGGGCTGGACCTGGCGCGGCGCTGGCGCAAGGAGCAGCTGACCCGCGATATTCCGATCATCATGCTGACCGCGCGCGGTGAGGAAAACGACCGCGTCGGCGGCCTGGAAGCCGGCGTCGACGATTACGTGGTCAAGCCGTTCTCGGCACGCGAGCTGCTGGCACGCATCCGCGCGGTGATGCGGCGCACCCGCGAAGACGACGAAGACGGCAGCGTGGCGGTGGGACGCCTGCGCATCGATGGCGCCGCGCACCGCGTGTTCGCCGGCGATGCGCCTGTGCCGATCGGCCCGACCGAATATCGCCTGCTGCATTTCTTCATGACCCACCCGGAGCGCGTGTATACGCGCACCCAGCTGCTGGACCATGTCTGGGGCGGCAGCGTGTATGTGGAAGAGCGCACCATCGACGTGCATATCCGCCGCCTGCGCAAGACGCTGGAACCATTCGGCCTGGAAAACATGGTGCAGACCGTGCGTGGCTCGGGCTATCGTTTTTCTTCGGCGACCTGACGTGCCGTAAAGCCCCCCGGCCGCGTTCTGGCCGGGTGGCTGCCTACCTGACGCTTCGTGCTAACGCCTTCCATGCCTCAACACATCCGTTCCGCCTGGCTCAAGACGCTTGGCACCCTTGCGCTGTTGTTGGGCGCTGCCGTCTTCGCTGGCGTGCTGATCGGGCATGTGTGGATGGCGCTGACGCTCACCGCGCTGGGCGTGCTGGCCTGGCACTACTGGCGGCTGCGCCAGGTGCTGCGGCGGCTCACCGCGCGTCAACGGGCCGAGCCAGCCGCCGGTATCGGCGCCTGGAACGAACTGGACCGTCTGCTGTATCGCAGCCAGGCCGAAATGCGCGGGCGCAAGCGGCGCCTGATCGAAATGTTGCGCACCTACCGCGCCGCGGCGCAGGCGCTGCCGGATGCGGTAGTGGTGGTGGATCGCAACAGCCAGCGCGTGCAGTGGTTCAACAAGGCGGCGGGCGGTTTGCTCGGCTTGCACCATCCCGGCGACATGGGCGTATCGGTGGTGGAGCGGCTGCAGCCGTTGCCGCTGGCGCATTGGCTGGCAGCCGGGCGCAACGCCGAACCGATGCTGGATGCCGCCTCGCCGGCGGACCCGGATCTGCGCCTGAATCTGCGCCTGATTCCGTATTCCGACGACTACTTGTTGCTGGTGGCACGCGATGTCAGCAAGTTGCTGCGGCTGGAGCAGGTGCGCCGCGATTTCGTCGCCAACGTCTCGCATGAACTGCGTACCCCGCTGACGGTGGTGCATGGCTATCTGGACATGCTCGACCCGGAAGACTTTCCGGAGTCGGGCCCGATGCTGGCGGAGATGCGTAAGCAGTCGCAGCGCATGGCGCAGCTGGTCGAAGATCTGTTGACGCTGTCGCGGCTGGAATCGCAGGAAGAACTCGGCGAAGAGCATGTGGCGATGGCGCCGATGCTGTCGACCCTGCGCCGCGAGGCCGAGGCGCACAGCCAGGGCCGCCACACCGTGGAGGTGATCGACGAGGCCGGCGTGGATCTGCTCGGCTCCAACAAGGAACTGCATAGCGCGTTTTCCAACTTGGTCACCAACGCGGTGCGCTACACGCCCGGCGGCGGCACGGTGACGATCCGCTTTGTGCGCGAAGGCGATGGTGCCGCGCTGGCCGTGCGCGACACCGGCTACGGTATTCCGGCCTCGCATCTGCCGCGCATCACAGAACGTTTCTATCGCGTGTCCAGCAGCCGTTCGCGCGAGAGCGGCGGCACCGGGCTCGGTCTGTCGATCGTCAAGCACATCCTGGGGCTGCATCAAGCGCGCCTGGACATCGAAAGCGAAGTGGGACGCGGCAGCGAATTTTCGTGCCATTTCGTCGCTGCGCGCGTCGTGCAGCGCGAGCCATCGGTGCCACTGTCACACTCGGCGTAATATGTAGTCAGTACGCGTCCAGCGCGGCGCAATGGTCGCGTCCCGCGCGCGCCGCATCGCCTGCGCTGCAGTTGCGCGGTAACCACGCACATACTCCGTCTTGATGATCGATTCCATGGGCCACGCCAAAGAACTGCACGACATCACACCCGGCGACGACATCGCCACCGATCCGTTGCGTGATACGGCGCTGTACATCAACCGCGAGTTGTCGCAGCTGGACTTCAACTTCCGGGTGCTGGCGCAGGCGCTCGATGAGCAGGTGCCATTGCTGGAGCGGCTGCGCTTCCTGTGCATCTCGTGTACCAATCTGGACGAGTTTTTCGAGATCCGCGCGGCCACCGTGCGGCATGCGCAGGAGTTCGGGCTGCCGCCGGCACCGGACGGGCTGAGCCCAACCGCCATCCTCAACGCAGTGCACGATCGCGCCGCCAAGTTGGTCGAGCAGCAATACCACGCCTGGAATGAAGTGCTGCGCCCGGCGATGGAAGACGCCGGCGTTGCCGTGCTCAGCCCCTCGGCATGGACCTCGCGCCAGAAACGCTGGCTGCGTGCCTACTTCCGCAACGAGATCATGCCGGTGCTGTCGCCACTGGGGCTGGACCCGGCGCACCCGTTCCCGAAGATCCTCAACAAGACCTTGAACATCGTGGTGGTGCTGGAAGGCCAGGACGCGTTCGGCCGCGCCGGGCATCTGGCCATCGTGCGCGCACCGCGTTCGCTGCCGCGCATCATCCAGCTGCCGGCCAGCCTGTCGCCGGAGGGCGCGCAGAGTTTCGTGTTCCTGTCGTCGGTGTTGTCCGAATTCGTCGACGAACTGTTCCCGGGCATGCAGGTCATGGGCTCGTATCAGTTCCGTGTCACCCGCAATTCCGAACTGGTGGTGGACGAGGAAGAAGTCGAAAACCTGGCGCTGGCCTTGCGCGACGAGTTGGTCACGCGCGGCTACCGGCCGGCGGTGCGGCTGGAGATCGCGCACGACTGCCCGGCGCCCATCCTGCGCACCTTGCTGCAAAATTTCGGACTGAACGAGAACGCGGTGTACCGCATCATCGGGCCGGTCAACCTGAGCCGCGTCACGCAGGTCTATGACCTGGTGCAGCGCCCCGAGCTCAAGTACCACTCGTTCAATCCGCGCACCTTGCGCGACACCGAGGGCATTTTCGAGATCGTCAAAAAAAACGATGTATTGCTGCATCACCCCTTCGATGCCTTCACAGCGGTGCTGGATGTCATCCGCCAAGCTGCGGTCGACCCGAACGTGCTGGCGATCAAGCAGACGCTGTATCGCACCGGAAAGGATTCGCTGATTGTCGATGCACTGATTCTGGCCGCACGCAACGGCAAGGACGTCACCGTGGTGGTGGAGTTGCGTGCGCGCTTCGACGAAGAAGCCAACCTGGGCCTGGCCGACAAGCTGCAGGAAGCCGGCGTGCAGGTGGTCTACGGCGTGGTCGGCTTCAAGACCCACGCCAAGATGCTGCTGATCGTGCGACGCGAGGGTCGCAAGCTCAAACGCTACGTGCACCTGGGCACCGGCAATTACCACAGCGGCACCGCGCGCCTGTATACCGACATCAGCCTGATCACCGCCGATGCCGAGATCGGCAATGACGTGCACATGCTGTTTCAGCAGTTGTCCGGGCTTGCTCCGCGCATGAAGCTGGAGCAGTTGCTGCAGTCGCCGTTTACGCTGCATGCCGGTGTGCTGAAGCGGATCGATCGCGAAACGCGGCTGGCCCGCAAGGGTCGCCCGGGCCGCATCATCGCCAAGATGAATGCCCTCAACGAACCGCAGGTTGTGCGTGCGTTGTACACGGCATCGCAGGCCGGCGTGCAGATCGATCTGATCGTGCGCGGGGCCTGCACGCTGCGCCCCGGCGTGCCGGGCGTGTCGGACAACATCCGCGTGCGCTCGATCGTGGGGCGCTTTCTGGAACACAGCCGCGTGTACTGGTTCGGCAACGACGGCGCCGCCGAGTTGTATTGCGCCAGCGCCGACTGGCTGGAACGCAACCTGCTGCGGCGGGTGGAGACCTGCTTCCCGATCCTGGAACCGGACCTTGCCAAGCGCGTCTACCGCGAAGTGCTGCAGAACTATCTGGACGACAACGTCAGCGCCTGGGAACTGGACGCAGAGGGCGTGTACCACAAGCGCACGCCTGCCCCGGGCGAGCCACCGCATTCGGCGCAGATGACCTTGCTCGATCGGATCTGAGTAACGCTGCAGCAGGCACTGTGGGAAGCCGTTCGCAAAGGCGGGCGGCATGCTCGCACCTGCAGCCTGCAGGTGGCACCCAGCGATGCCGAGCACCGACCGCACCCTGACGCTGAGAGGCCCACGCAGGGCCTCTCACGGGGCCAACGGACCATCGGCTACCATGCGGCCATGCCAATGCCCTCCCCCACGATTCCGCCCCTGCGCGATGGCGATTTTCTTGCCGCCATCGACCTAGGCTCCAACAGTTTCCACATGGTCATTGCGCGCTGCCTGATGGGTCAGCTGCGCGTCGTCGATCGGCTGCGCGAAACCGTGCGCATGGCCGATGGCCTGGATGGCAAAGGTGGGCTCTCCAATGAAGCACGGCAGCGCGCGCTCGAATGCCTGGCGCGGTTCGGCCAGCGCATTCGTGACGTGCCTTCGCTGCGCGTGCGCGCGTTGGCAACCAACACGGTGCGTCAGCTGCGTTCGCCGCAAGCGTTTCTGATGCCGGCCGAAACCGCGCTGGGTCATGCGATCGAGGTGGTCAGCGGGCGTGAGGAAGCGCGCCTGATCTATCTCGGCGTGGCGCATGCGCAGCCGCCCAAGCCCGACCAACGCCGGTTGGTGATCGACATCGGTGGCGGCTCGACCGAGTTCATCATCGGTCGCGGGTTTCAGACGCTGGAACGCGAAAGTCTGCAGGCCGGCTGCATTGCCAGCACGCGGCGGTTTTTCCCCGGCGGTAAATTGTCGAAGAAAAAATGGAAGGATGCGCTGACCGAGATCGGCGCCGAGTTTCAGCAGTTCGCCGGCCAGTACAAGGCGCTGGGCTGGCACGAGGCGATCGGCTCGTCCGGCACGCACAAGGCCATCGGCGAGATGTGCGCGGCAATGAAGCTGACCAAGGGCGCGATCACGGCGCAGGCGCTGCCGGCGCTGCGCGATGAGTTGCTCAAGGCCAAACGCATCGAAGACATCCAGCTGGCCGGCCTGGCGGCCGAACGGCGGCCAATCATCGCCGGTGGCATCTTGGTGCTGGAAGCTGCGTTCCAGGCGCTGGGTCTGGAGAAACTGATGGTCAGCAAGGCGGCGATGCGCGAAGGCATCCTGTACGACATGCTTGGCCGCGGCGGCGAAAACGATCCGCGCGACAGCTCGGTGGCCTCGCTGGTGCAGCGCTACGGGATCGACGAAGTACAGGCAGCACGCGTGGAAGCCACCGCCTGCCGCTTGTTCGACCAAGTCTGCGAATCCTGGCAACTGGATGGCGACGATGCGCAAGTGCTGCGCCGCGCCGCGCGCCTGCACGAGCTGGGGCTGATCATTGCGCACAGCCAGTACCACGTGCACGGCAGCTATATCCTCGAGCACTCGGATATCGCGGGGTTTTCACGGCAGGAACAGCAGGTACTGGCCGCGCTGGTGCGCACGCATCGGCGCAATGTGCCCAAGACCGCCTTCGACGCCCTGCCCGACCGCGTGCTGCTGCCGACCCGGCGCAAGGCCGCGCTGCTGCGGCTGGCGGTGTTGCTGCACCGCGCGCATGATCCGGACCCGATTCCGACCCTGGAACTCACCGCCGACGACACCCAGCTGTCGTTGATCCTGTCGCAAAGCTGGATCGACTCGCGCCCGCTGCTGCGCGCCGACCTGATCGGCGAAGTCGACAGCATGGCCGGCCTGGGAATTGCGTTCAAACCGTTTGTGACCTGAGGCCGGGGGCCTCAGGCGGGATTGGAGAGTCGGGATTCGCTCGAATCCAAAACTCCACCGTCCTCGCGATTCGTGCTGAAGAAATAATCTTGCTTTTGCGAATCCCTAATCTCCAATCCCGTCGCACGTGTCACTGCCACGTCTTACTAGCGCAACATCAATGCCATCGCCCTCCCGGAAGCTAGCCAAAACGGGAGAACGGGCATGCGCTACGCGATCGTTACCGAAACCTATCCCCCCGAGGTCAACGGTGTTGCGTTGACCGTGCACGGCCTGGAAACCGGCCTGCGCGCGCGCGGACACCAAGTGGATGTCGTGCGTCCACGCCAGAGCGCCGACACCACAGCGACCGATGCGCTACTGGTACGCGGTGCATCGCTGCCGCGCTACCCGGGATTGAAATTCGGCCTGCCGGCCACGCACCGTCTCGTACGTCATTGGCGCAGCACGCAACCGGATGCGATCTATGTGGCCACGGAAGGCCCCCTGGGCTGGTCGGCAATGCGCGCAGCACGCCGGCTCGGCATTCCGGTCGCCACCGGCTTCCACACCCGCTTCGACCAATACCTGCCCGATTACGGCGCCGCGTGGCTGCAGGGCACCGCGCTGCGCTGGATGCGGCGCTTCCACAACCAGGCCGAAGCCACGTTGGTGCCCACGCGCGAATTGCAACAGTTTCTGCGCGAAGACGGCTTCGAGCGCGTGCGATTGCTGGCGCGCGCAGTGGACAGCCAGCAATTCGATCCAGGTCATCGCGATCTTGCATTGCGCGCGGACTGGGGCATCGAGGGCGAAGGCGTTGCCGCCATCTACGTCGGGCGCATCGCCAACGAAAAGAATCTGCCGCTGGCCGTGCGTGCCTTTCGCAATTTGCAGCAGATTCGCCCGAAAGCGCGCTTCGTGTGGGTGGGCGATGGCCCGGCACGCGAGAAGATTGCCCACGACAATCCGGACTTCATTTTCTGCGGCATCCAGCGTGGCGATGCATTGGCGCGTCACTTCGCCAGCGGTGATCTGTTCCTGTTCCCCAGCCGCAGCGAAACCTTCGGCAATGTGACCCTGGAAGCGATGGCCAGCGGCGTGGCGACAGTCGCTTTCGATTACGGCGCCGCACGCGAGTATCTGCGCAACGGCCACACCGGCGCGGCGGTAGATACCGACGAGGCCTTCATCCAGGCCGCCGTCGCACTCACCGAAGACGATGCACTGCGCCAGCGCATGGGCACGGCAGCGGCACAGGCGATGAAAAAACTGCATCCGGACAATGTGGTGTCCGATTTCGAAGCCTTGTTGCTGGGAATCAGCGCTGCACGGGGGCGTTATGTCGTCAACGCGGCTTGAGGTCTTGCGCGGTCACGAAGCGCGCTGGTGCCGACGCGCCAATCTGTGGTGCCGACGCAACCCGGTACGGCGCGTCTTCGCCTCCATCAGCCGTCTAGGCGACGGCGTGTTCTGGTACGCCTTGATGGGGTTGCTGGTGGTGCTCGACGGCATGCATGGCGTGCGTGCATCGGCGCACATGGCCGCCACCGGCGTGCTTGCATTGACGCTATACAAGGCGCTCAAACGCTGGACCCGGCGTCCGCGCCCGTATGCGGCGGACGTGCGCATTCGCGCCTGGGTGGCACCGCTGGACGAGTTCAGCTTCCCCTCCGGCCACACGTTGCATGCGGTGTCCTTCAGCATCGTGGCACTGGCCTATTATCCCTGGCTCGCCCCTTTGCTGGTGCCGTTTTCGGCCGGCGTGGCGCTTTCGCGCGTGGTACTGGGGCTGCACTATCCCAGCGACGTACTCGCCGCCACGGTGATCGGTGTGCTGCTGGCGAGCCTGTCGCTGTGGGGGCTGCCGGTGGTGTTGGGCTAAGCGCCAGCCATGGCGAGGCGCGGCTGACTGACAGGCAGGCGGAAAGAGAGACCGACGAGCAACCCGGACGGAACCAAGCAGGCAGCAGCGCTTCTTCGCCTCACCCTTCTCCCTGCGGGACATTGTCCTACTTGATGGGGGAGAAGGCGCCCTGCAGGGACGGATGCGGGTAGGTGCGAGGCCTCATGCACTTGCCGTCGATTGGTCTGGCACGATCAATTGTTCTTGCACGGAGGTTGATAATGAAACCGTATGGCGCAGCGGTGCGACTTCAGCGTGTGGCTTCGCCCCGTACCTTCACTCCTACCCTCTCCCGCAGGGAGAGGGGCGAGCTGCGAGCTGCCTTTCGCTCTTGACGATAGCCGCTGCGCATGACGCTCTGGTGCCGAGTCATGCTCACGAGCGCCACGCCTGCGTGACCACTGATCAGAGGCATCAGACGTCGGGCATTGGGCAACTGACACGGATCGCCAGTCGCTTCGAAGCCAATGACTGACGCGTGCCACCAATAGCAGATCGACAAGCCCAACTTCTGATACCAAATCACTTATCAACCGTGATCCGCCAATCTCGACTCTCCACTCCCGAATCACAAATCTCGCATCCTTGCCCCTGACCGCCCCGCGCTGCCGCCGTACAATGGCGCAATGACCACCCTGTTCATTTCCGACCTGCATCTGGATCCGGCCCGGCCGGCGATTACCGAGTTGTTTCTGGATTTCCTGCGCACGCAGGTGCGGGGCAGCGACGCGCTCTACATCCTGGGCGACCTGTTCGAAGCCTGGATCGGCGACGACACCCCGTCCACGGCCGCCGATGCGGTGGCGGTGGCGCTGCATGCGGTCGCCGATGCCGGCGTGCCGGTGTTCTTCATGGCCGGCAACCGCGACTTCCTGGTGGGCGAAACCTACGCACAGCGCGCGGGCTTCCGCATCCTGCCCGACCCCACCGTGATCGATCTATACGGGCACACCACGCTGCTGATGCACGGCGACCTGCTGTGCACCGACGACACTGCCTACCAGGCGTTTCGCGCACAGACGCGCGATCCGGTATTTCAGGCGCAGTTCCTGGCCCAGCCGCTGGCCGCACGCGTGGCGTTCGCGCAGCAGGCGCGCGCGGCCAGCCAGGCGCGCCATGCAGAACTCAAGCAGGGCGACCAGTCGAACGTTGAAACCGTCACCGACGTCTCGCCGGCCGAAGTGGAAGCCACCTTCGTGCGTTACGGGCTGGATCGGCTAATCCACGGCCACACGCATCGCCCTGCCATCCACACCGTACAGGCCGGCGGCAACACCTGCACGCGCATCGTGCTGGGCGACTGGTACGAACAAGGCTCGGTCTTGCGTTTGGATGCCGATGGTGTGTCGCTGGAGCAGTTCGCGCTGTAAGGCAGCGCATCCACACGCTGTGCCTGCAACGCAAGACACCGTGACGCTGAATGACATGCGCGCGCCGGGTCATCTCAAGCGCGCCTTACGCGACCGCCTCGCCGCTACGCAACGGCTGTCGTGGCGCTTGCTGACATCTGCGCGCAGTCAGTCTGCACTGGATCAATGACCACAAAGCATCACTGCATGCTTCGCGCACGCTGCGCGTAGTCGAAGAAATCCGCATTTACTACGTCGTACCACAGCAACGTGCCATCGGCCTGCACGCGGAAACGGTCGCGTACCGGGCTGGTCTGCGGATCACCGGGGCAACCGTCGCCGTGGCGTTCGCGCACTGCAAAATCGAAAGCGTCAGGCGAAGGCGCATCGCCTTCCTCGGCCATGATCCCGATGCAGTTATCCGGGTACACATGGTCGCTCTGCAAACGGGCTTCAAGCACATGCAGCGCGCGGGTTTGCGCGTCCTCACTGGCGGGCGCTGCAGGCGCGGTAACGGCAGGCTTGGGCTGCGTGGCAACGGGCTCGGCCGGTTGCTGCTTGCATCCGGCAACCGCCAGTGCGGCCAGGCAGACAAGCGCATAACGCAGGGGCGTGGACATGAAGGCTCCGCTCGACAAGACAGGGCCGGCAGTGACCGGCGGTGCGCCTAGTCTGCGCGATCCACGCGCGTGGGTGTAGCGTAAAAACGCCCGGCACGTGCGGTGCCGGGCCAGGTTTGGATCACTCCACGAGACTGAACGGAAGCCGGCAATCGTGGCCTTGGTGTTGACCAGCGCGCGTTGGTTGTCGGCGGTGCTGGCATTGCCCATGGGCACGCCGTTGTAGCTGATGTTGGGGTTAGACCAACAGTGCAGCCGGAGCAGTCGGTGGCGGCGGCACTGCGGCTTGGCGCAGGCCCGGTTTGATAGAGCGGTTTGCCGGCAGCGACGGCCGAACCGGCCAGGCACATGACGATCAGACCCACCACGGTGCACATCGACTTCGACTTCATCGTCTTTCTCTCCTAAGACATGAAAGTTACGGATGTGAAACTCCTGCCCCCTGCCCACGGGACGCCATCAGGGCGCGTTGCACCGGACCGAATGCAGGTTGTTGCAATAGAAAATTACGGTTCTGCGATGTTTGCCGACGCCTGGATGCGATTCCAGCAGCGATCACGCAGGATCCATCGCACAGTCCTGCGGAAAAAACGCGGTGGGTTTACACAGCTAGCCGCATTCATGCGTAACACGGCGACATCGCGTCGTTATGGAGATCGCTCTGCATGGACCTGTTCGCCTCCGCCACGCGATGGGCTGCGCGAATCTTCCCTAGGGTGCAAGACACCGCGGCGCCTGCCGTATCGGCGCCGGCGGCTCGCGCCGGGTCGTCCTGACTGAGTGGGGCAGCGTGGATTGCGCACGTCCAATCTGCCATGCGCGTTGAGAAAGCGAACTCATCCGCCGAGCATCGCCAGGCGCGCTCAGGTGACACGGCGCCAGCGCACGAACGCGCAAGAAAAATTCAGGCCATAGGCTACGACTGCTTAGAGCGGCTAATAAAACGACTGCGCTCACCGCCAAGCCGGCGCGGCCGGTGCTCGGAATCGGCATCTACCAACTCGTACACTGCGGTTCTAAGCGCGCCGTCCGCGCCCACCTGACAGCTGCTCGCTTCGTTTTGTGAGCCGCTCTTATTCGCTACGCAAACACCGCCGCCACGCTCAGCCAGCCTGCTCCACCAGATCTGCCAGCTCGTCTTCGTCGAAACCGGCAAGCAGGCGCGCCTGCAGATTGAACGGCCCATGCAGATAGCCGCCAGCGTATTGGCGCAGCAACGCCTTGAAACGTGCGCGTGGCTCGACGCCGGCCTGCTCGCAATACCACCGGTACCAGCGCGAACCCGCGGCGACGTGCGCCACTTCTTCGCGCAGGATGGTTTCGAGCACTTCGGCAGTGGCTGCGTCGCCGAGCGAGCGTAGTTTGACGATCATCGTCGGCGTCACATCCAGGCCGCGCGCTTCAAGCACGCGCGGCACCAGGGCCATGCGGGCCAGGCCGTCGTGCGCGGTTGTCTCGCACATTTCCCACAGCCCGTTATGTGCGGCGAAGTCGCCGTAGTCGCGGTCGTGCGCCTGCAAGCGCGCGCGTAACAGCATGAAATGCCGCGATTCGTCATCGGCCACCGCCACCCAATCGGCGTAGAACGCTTGCGGCAGACCGCGGAAGCGATACACCGCATCCCAGGCCAGATCGATGGCATTGAGTTCGATATGCGCAATGGCATGGATAAATGCGGCGCGCCCTTCTGGCGTACCCAATCCGCGGCGTGGCAACTCGCGCGGATGCACCAGCGGCGGCGTCGGCGGACGGCCCGGCATGCGAATCGGATCCGGCGCAGGCGCTGTCGGATTGATCGCAAGACGGCCTGCGCGAAAGGCTGCTGCGTAGTGTTGGGTCAACGCGACTTTCTGCAGCGGGTCGGCCTGGTCAAGACACAGGCGAGCAGCATCGAACACATCGGTGCTTTCGAATAGACCGATGCTCATGATGTCGGCCACAGCAGATGATGGCCCGCTGCAGAAACGCAGCGCACCGGCATGCGCTTACACGCGTTTTGCCTTGCACAGCCAGCCGGCAGCGCCAGCCCGGCGGGCGCGACCAATCGGCCGCGTCGCCGCGGTAATTCAGGCGCGACGACGCTTCTTGGCATCGTCCGAGCGCAGCTGCTGGATGCGTTCGAAATATCCCGGCTCGATGCCGGTGATGTACTCGCCGTTGAAGCACGAAGAGTCGAACTGCTTGATGTCCGGATTCCCTTCGCGCACCGCCACTTCCAGGTCTTCCAGATCCTGGTAGATCAGCCAGTCGCAGCCCAGAAACTCCTGGATTTCCAGCTCGCTGCGGCCATGCGCGATGAGCTCTTCGGCCGCCGGCATGTCGATGCCGTAGATGTTGGGGTAACGCACCGGCGGCGCAGCCGAGGCCAGGTACACCTTGCGCGCGCCGGCGTCGCGCGCCATCTGCACGATCTGCCGGCTGGTGGTGCCGCGCACGATCGAATCGTCGACCAGCAACACCACACGGTTGCGGAATTCCAGGTGGATCGGGTTGAGCTTGCGGCGTACCGATTTCTGCCGTTCGCCCTGCCCCGGCATGATGAAGGTGCGGCCAACGTAACGGTTCTTGACGAAGCCCTCGCGGTACTTCACGCCGAGCACGTTGGACATCTCCAGCGCCACATCGCGCGAGGTGTCCGGGATCGGAATGATGGTGTCGATATCATGATTCGGGCGCAGGCGCAGGATCTTTTCGCCCAGCTTCAGGCCCATGCGCATGCGCGCCTTGTGCACCGAGATGTTGTCGATCATCGAATCGGGACGGGCGAAATACACGTACTCGAAAATGCACGGCGCGTTGTTGGTCGGCGAAGCGCAGATTTCCGAAAACAGCTCGCCGCGCGCCGTAATCACCAACGCTTCGCCCGGGCGCACGTCGCGCACGCGCTGATACCCCAGGATGTCGAGCGCTGCCGATTCGGAAGACACGATGTATTCGGCGCCTTCGGCATGCTCGCGCTTGCCCAGCACCAGCGGGCGGATGCCGTGCGGGTCGCGGAACGCGACCAGGCCCAGGCCCAACACCACGCTGACCACCGCGTAGCCGCCCTTGCAGCGGCGGTGCACGCCGGCCACCGCGCGGATGGCCGCTTCGGGGGTAAGCATGCGCTGCGCGTCCAGCTCGTAGGCGAACACGTTCAACAGCACTTCGCTGTCCGAATCGGTATTGATGTTGCGGCGGTCGGCTTCGAACACTTGCTGGCGCAAGGCCTCGGTGTTGATCAGGTTGCCGTTGTGCGCCAGCGCGATGCCATAAGGCGAGTTGACATAGAACGGCTGCGCCTCGTCCATGCCTTCCGAACCTGCGGTCGGGTAACGGCAATGCGCGATACCGACGCGGCCTTCCAGCACCGCCATTTTCTTTTCGTCGAAGACGTCGCGGACCAGGCCATTGGCCTTCTGCACCCGCAGGCGCGTGCCATCTGCGGTGGCGATGCCTGCGGCGTCCTGCCCACGATGCTGCAGGACGGTCAGGCCGTCATACAGCTGCCCGGCGACGTTCTGGTTGCCGACAATACCGACGATGCCACACATGGTGCGCGTTCTCCGCTTCGGCTTGCGCCGTTACTGTGAAGGTGGCCGTGCCTGGCCTGGGGACTCGACCCGAGCCGGGTCGCTTTCTCCGCCGCGAACCTGCGCCGGATCGATGTTGGCCGGCATCGCCTGGGTCGAATCGCGTCCGTCGCGAGCCATCTTGCCGGGTTTGCCAAGCGCACGCGTGATGGTGTCGCGCAGCCCGGAACCGCCAAGTGCCTTGCCCAGGTCCGTATTATCGCCTGCCGAATGCAACTTCCCCAACTCCGTTGGCAAGTCGCCGAGCTCCATTGATGGCATTTCCATCGACGGCATCCGCCAGGCCGGCAATTGCGCCCGCATCCAGCCTGCGCCTGGCTGCAGCATGGGCAGCAGCACCGACTGGCGCCATGCCGGCTCGCGCGGCAGTGGGGTGAAGTCCATCAGCAGCACCAGCACGCTGGCCAGAAACGCCCCGCGCACCACGCCCAGGACGAAGCCGAGCATGCGGTCGGTGCCGCCGAGCTTGATCGCCTCCACGCCCGCGCGGATCACCATGCCGATCACAGCCACGCTGATCAACACGCCGACGAACACCATCGCGTAACCGCCGAACGATTCGGTGGCAGAGGGATGCTTGCCATCGGCCAGCCAGTGCGCGGTCGCGCCGCCGAACATGAACGTGGCCCAGCCGGCCAGCAACCAGGACAAGGTGCCAACCACGATGGCCACAAAGCCGCGCAGCAAGCCCAACAACGCCGACACCAGAATGATCACGCCCAGCACCATGTCGATCATCGGCAAGCTCTCCGCGCGGCGCGTACGCCGCTAGTGCAATCTGGCTCGGTAGTCATTGCCCTCCCCTCCATGGGTGCGAGGCGTTCGCAATTCCAGTGCCTGCGGACTGCGCAGTGCAGGCAGTTAGACGACACATGACGGCGCGCCAGCAACGCAGTGGACGGGCGGCTGCCACGTCCGCAGTGGCCGCGTGTGCTTGCAGCTGGTACAGACATTACGGATGTGGCCGCACCATGCCGGAAATCCCGACCTTGGCTGCCACCTGGGCACGCAACTGTTCGGCATCGCCGCGATTGGCGACCGGGCCGACACGCACGCGGTTGAGCGCGCCCTTGTCGGTCCGCACCTGTTCGACGAAGGCGCTGAAGCCGGCAGCGCGCACACGGTCGCGCAAGGCGTCGGCGTCTTCGGCGCGCGCGAACGCACCCAGCTGTACTGCAAAACCGACCGCACTGGCCGCAGGCGCTGCCGGTGCGGTGGCCACCGGCTTGGCAGGCTCAGGCTTGGCAGCCACTTCCGGCTTGGCGGCTGCAGGCGGAGCGGTTGCAGGCTTGGTGACTTCAGGCTTGGCCGGCACGGGCTTGGGCGCTTCAGCCGGCTTGGGCGCGGCGGCGATCGGCTTGGCAGGCTCCGGCGGCAGGCTTTCGGTCTTGGTCGGTGCCGTGGTGCTCGCGGCGGCTACGCTGCTGCTTGGCTTGGTGGCCGGTGCGTGCACGGGCGGGGTGGCCACAGGCGCCGGAGCGGCGGCGTTGGCATCCAACGTCACCACCTGGGCGTTCACGTCGCTGCGCACTTTCACTGCCTGCAGGCGCGCCGATTCGGCCTGGGCCTGGTCGGCGTACGGCCCAACGCGCACGCGCCAGGCCGGGCGGCCGTTGATCTGGGTTTTTTCGCTGAAGCCGGGCAACTGCGCCTGCTTGAGTCGCGCAATCACCGCATCGGCATCGGCACTGGTGGCGTAGGCGCCGAAATTGACCGCGTAATTGCCGGCGGCCACTTCCGGTGCGGAAGGCGTGCTGGACGGGGCGGCCAGATCGGCGGCATCGGGGTTGTTCTGCACCGACGCCGGCGCACCGGCCATGCCCAGCGCGCCACCGGCCGGCGCATTGCCCGGGGTGACCAGCGGCAATTCGTGGGTTTCGAACTCGCCCTTGGCAGGTGCTGCAGGTGCCTGGAGCGGCACATCGGCCACACCGCTCGACGGCGCGGGGCCCTTGACCAGCATCGGCAGGAAGATCACGGCAAGCGCCACCAGAACGATGGCGCCAATCAGTCGCTGTTTCAGAGCAGTATCCACGGAAGAGACGAGAGGCGGCGTGGCGGGGTGCCGCGGCGATTATAAGGCCGGCGCCACCTCGACGACCTCAACAGGCTGAATGAAGTGCGCTAAGCGCGTCGGCCACGGTGTGAAACGAGCCGAACACCAGCACGCGGTCGCCGGGGCTGGCTGTGGCCAGGACCGCCTCCACTGCGCTGGCAACGTCGCGGTGACACAGCGCCTGCGCGGCGGCAGTCCCTTGCAGGCGTGCGTGCAGCGCCTGCGCCGATTGTCCACGCGCGCCCTCCAGCCCCGCCAATGCCCAGTGGTCGATTTGCGCAGCGACTGCCTCCACCACGCCCACGACATCCTTGTCGGCAAGAGCAGCGTAGATCGCGTAGGTGCTGCCGGCGTGCGCCTGCGCACCGAGCGCGGCGGCCAGCGCGCGTGCGGCCTGTGGGTTGTGGCCGACATCCAGCAACACCTGAAGGCCATCGACCGCAAGGCGCTGCAATCGCCCGGCCACTTGCGCGTTGCCGATGCCCTGCACCCAAGCTGCAGCGGGCACCTCCACCGGCAACGCCTGCAATGCGGCGATCGCAGCGGCTGCGTTGGCCAGCTGTACCGGCGCGTGCAATGCCGGCATCGGCAATTCCAATGTCACTGCCACATCGCGCCAGCGCCATTGCGGCGCGTCGGATTGCGGGTTTTCGGGGTGCTGCACCTCAATCGGCTCGAAGAAATAATCGCTGCCGGCACGGATCGCATTGGCACCCAGCTGGTAGGCGCGCCGCAACACGCTGGATGGCGGGTCGATCTCGCCCAGCACCACCGGCTTCCAGGCGCGCATGATGCCGGCCTTCTCGGTGCCGATGGCCTCGCGGTCTTCGCCCAGCCAATCGGTATGGTCGATGTCGACGGTGGTGATCACCGCCACATCCGCATCGACGATGTTGACCGCATCCAGGCGCCCGCCCAGGCCGATTTCCAGCACTGCCAGATCCAGCGCGGCGCTCTGGAACAGCCACAAGGCCGCCAACGTGCCGAATTCGAAATAGGTCAGCGCGGTGTCGCCGCGCGCTGCCTCTACCGCAGCAAACGCATCGACCAGCTGCGCGTCGCTGGCCTCCTCGCCATCGATACGCACGCGCTCGTTGTAGCGCAGCAGATGCGGCGAGGTGTAGGCACCGATCTTCCAGCCGGCAGCACGCCCGATCGCCTCGATAAAGGCCACGGTCGAGCCCTTGCCATTGGTCCCGCCCACGACGATGGCATGCTTGGCTGGCGCTGCGATCTGCAGGCGCGCAGCCACCTCGCGCACGCGCTCCAATCCCATCGCGATACTGCTGGGGTGTTGCTGCTCGATGTAGGCGAGCCACTCGGAGAGTGTGGTGGGGGTGGTCATGGGGTTACCTGATGCCGTGCGAGCGAGATTATCGCGCGCGTGACGCCAGCGTGGCCTACCAACGGTCGCAACACTGGATGCATTGCCTGGGCAGATGGCGCTGGCGAGGCAACGCACCTTAGAGCGGCTAACAAAGCTACTGCACAGCCGTCAGGCGGGCGCGGTCGGTGCTCGGAATCGGGATGGACCACGCGTCCACTGCGGTTCTGAGCGCGCCGCCCACACCCAACTGACGACTGCTCGCTACGTCCTGCCAGCCGCTCTTGGTTTGCTGACGGGCACTGGTGCGCATGAGGCAAAGATGAAATCGCAAGCCATGGCTTGAGCGACCACCTCACGCCATCCGTCAGGACGGCAGGTCACGACCCAATCACTGATGGGTGGCATTGAGATGAAGATTGCGCACTGTGGAGCCAGCAGCGGAGCGTTTTCCCTCGATCACTGCCTGTCCATGTCCGCCACCCAAATCAGGAGCTTCACCAACCAACATGCAAAGCCGTTGCGGGGCCCCACGCGGCAGGGGTCCACGGTTACCGCATGCGGGCATGGCAAACTCCCGGACGCCGAGCGGACCACGACATCTTCTGAGGACACATCGCCAAAGACTTCTGTCCATACCCAGGGACCGAGTCTGACGATCAATGCCCATCCCAGCATCGCAACGACGCTGCCCAGCAACGACCATCGGAACACGACGCTGCCGACACCATGTCCTTCGATCTGACGTTGAAGCCGGCCAGTTGCATTGGCCCAGAGCAACAAGGAAAAAACATCGCAACTGCAACACATGCGACCACAAAGGTCAGATCGACCAATGCATTCGTCGGCGGAAGAACCCTGGAGTAGTGGACCAACAGAAAAAAACGAGAATGCCAGAAAGAGGCAGACGCGCTGCAGACGTCCTGTGTCTCGCAACATGCCTATGATGACTCGTCTCCGTCCTGGTAGACCTGCGCTGAGGTTGCCAGAGGCTACAACGCCCGATGCTTGGCCTCACCAAAGAACGGTGTGTGGTGGGCGCAGTCGTTGAGGCGGACCACTTCGAGGTGCTCGACGTCATCGCCTTCGAGCAGATTGAGCGTGGTCGGGGCCTGGCGGAAGCTCCACAGCTTGGACAGCGGCAGCCCCAGGATATTGCACAGGATCACGCGATTGACCGCATCGTGTGCGACCACCAGCAAGGTGTCGTCGGCGCCCAGTCCATCGGCGGCGCGCACCAGGCCGCGCCAGCTGCGGTCCAGCACCTGACGCAACGATTCGCCGCCCGGCATCAGCACGGTGTCGGGCTCTTCGCGCCAGGCGCGCAAACGTGCTGGATCCTTGTCGTTGATCTCGCTGGCCAGCAGGCCCTCCCACTCGCCGTGCGCAATTTCCTGCAGATCGGCATCGGTCTGCAACAGCGCCTCGCGCGACACGCCCAGCGCAGCCTTGGCAGTGGCCTGCGCACGCGACAGCGGCGACGCCACTGCGCGGTCGATCTGCAGCGCGTGTAGCCGTTCGCCCAACGCGCGCGCCTGACCTTCGCCAACCGGCGACAGCGGAATATCGATCTGGCCCTGGTAACGGCCTTCGGCGTTCCACGGCGTCTCGCCGTGACGAGCAAGCAGGATGCGCATGCGCTGGGAGTTCCTTGGGGGGAGGGACCGGCTCGCCGCAGCGAAACCGGACCGCATCATACCCCTGACGCCGCCCCGCCGGCCGCCCGCGTCAGCGCACGCCGAGTTCCTTCAACAGCTGTGGCGCCGGGGCGACTTCGGTCATGATCCAGCGCAGATAACGACTATCTACGGCGATCATGCGGGTCATTGCCGGGTCGAAGACCCAGTTGCTGCTCACCGACTCCCAATTTCCGTCGAACGCCAGGCCGACCAGCTTGCCCTGCGCGTCCATGACTGGCGAACCGGAGTTGCCGCCGGTGATGTCCAGGTCCGACAGGAAGTTGACCGGCACCGTGCCCAGGCGCTTATCTTCCAGGCCGGCATAGCGCTTGGCCTTGACCGCATCCAGCAGGGCCTTGGGCGAATCGAACGGATCGGCGCCGGTGTCCTTGGCGGCCACTCCCTCCAGGGTGGTGAACGGCGTGTAGGCCACACCATCCTTGGGGGTGTAGCCCTTGACGTTACCGAAGGTGATGCGCAGCGAGGAATTGGCGTCCGGATAGACGAACTCACCCTGGCTCTTCTTGTAGTCCGCCAGCGCCTGCAGATAGCGTGGACGCGCCAGCAGTTCTTCGCCTTCACGGCGCTTTTCGTCGCGCTCGATCTGCAGTAGCGACGGCATCAGCGCCACCGCATAGCGCAGCGCCGGATCGTCGCTGGCCTCGAACGCGGCGCGGTCGGCATGCAGCCACTTCAAGCGTTCTTCCGTGCTGCCAAGCTTGGTGCCGGTCAGTCGCGCCGCAGCGGCCTGCGCGTCGGCGCCGGCCAGCCATTGGTCCAGCGCCGGCAAGCGCTGCGCGGCGGGCAGCTTCAGGTACTGATCGAACCAGTAGCGCTGCAACTGCCCATCCATCGAGGCAACGTAACGACGCTCCATCTGCTTCTGCGCGCCCTCGATCTCCGGCAAGTCGCGCGCTTGGTAGCCTGGTTCGCGCTCGGCGTCAGGCTTGGCGCGTTCGATTGCCAGGCGGTACAGCGACAGCGCGCTGCCGAGCACACCGGTACGGCGCATCTGGCGCAGGATCAAGTCGCGGTCGCGGGTGGCCTTGGCCTGCTCGTCCAGTGCCAGCAGTTGCGTATGTGCCTGCAGCGCGGCGCGGCCGTCGCGGCCCTGGCGCTTGAGCCAGGCCAGCACCGCGCGTTCTTCGGCCTGCTTCTGCCTGGCCGCGTCGATGCGCTTGAAACCCTGCAGCTGGCCTTCGTAGTTCTTGGCGGCGTTGTTCCAGCTGGCCATGGCTGCGGCGTACTTCACCTGGATGTCCGGGTCCTGCTTGCCGGCCTGCTCGACCAGCGCAATCAGCTCGCGGTACTGCCGTCCGGCGGTGGGATACGCCCAGTTGGCGGTGTTGTCGAATTCGGCGGCCAGCGCGTAGCGATTGGTGCGGCCGGGATAGCCGGCCACCATCACGAAGTCGCCAGCGCCCAGCGGCTGGTCGGCAAATTTCAGGAAGTGCTGGGGCCGGTACGGCACGTTGTCCTTGGCATAGGCGGCGGGCTTGCCGTCCTTGCCGACATAGGCGCGGTAGAACGAGAAATCGCCCGTGTGGCGCGGCCACATCCAATTGTCGATGTCGCCGCCGAATTTGCCGATCCCCGATGGCGGCGCGTAGGCCAGGCGCACGTCGCGGATCTCCAGGGTGCGGAACAAGCGGTAGGTATTGCCGCCTGAAAAGCTATACAGCTCGCAGCGGTAACCGGTCTCGGACTCGCAGGCCGCGACCTGTGCCTTGTCGAACGTTTCCAGCGCCTGGGTACGCTTGAGCGCATCGCTGCCGGCGCCGACGATCGCCGCCTTCGCCTGCGCGGTGACGTCGGTGATGCGGTCCAGCACGTAGATGCGCGCGTTCGGTCCGGCGCTCAGTTCCGCGCCGGCACTGGTGGCGCTAAAACCGTCGCGTATCAAATTCTTCTGCGCAGTGGAGTTGAGCTGGATCGCGCCGTAGGCGCAATGGTGGTTCGTCACCACCAGCCCTTGCGGCGACACGAAACTGGCGGTGCAGCCGCCCAGCGACACCACGGCGCCCATCGGATCGCCGGTCAGGTCGGCCAGTTGTTGCGGCGACAGACGCAGGCCGGCTTGCTGCAGTGGGCCGGCAATCTCCGGCAGTTGTTGTGGAACCCACATTCCCTCGCCGGCTTGTGCAGATGACGCCACTGCCAGCGTGGCCAGCATGGAAACAGCGAACAGGTTTGGACGCATCGAAAGCCCCAGAGTCATTTTCGTTACAGTGTAACGCCAGTGTCTGCGGCGCAACCCATGACTGATGGCAGGGTCTGCGCGCACGCTCTCGACACGCAGATACGGCGGCGCGCAGCACGCGCCAGTTGATCGGCCTGCAGCGTGCGGGGCTGGGCGTGGGCCGCGCTTAGACGCGGCAGAACGCGGGATCGCTGCGACCGGGCCTGCCGGTTTCCAGATGCCCGGCCAGCCGGCGACGGAAGGCGCTACCCGGTTGCTCGACTACAAGGTCGTACCAGTGGTCGCTGGCGGCGAGCGCGAAGCGAATGGTCTCGCGCTGACCTGCGGCCAGCCGCAACGTGCGCGCGGTTGGATCTGCGTAGTCCAGCGCACGCAGCTGCAAGGTGCATGCGCGCTGCCCCGCATTGCCGATCTCCAGCACCAAGGCGTCGCCATCCTGCCGCGCGTCCACCCACGGCACTGCCGATGGAGGGGAAGCCTGCGACACCTCGCCCGCGAATTCGCGCAAAAAGCCATTCGGCCCATGCAAACGCATGGGCGTACGCATCGTTCTGCGTGGCATCGACCGGCGCATCATCCAGCTGCGTGCCGGGTAGCACCGTGTAGTACCACGGGCCGCCGTTGGCAGCGCTGCTGTAAACGTTGAACGCCGCTGCAGCTGCGCCGCTGTTGACGAACTGCAATTGCAGGCCGGTGGCAGCGTGCACGCGTGCGTGCACTTGCAATGCGTATGGCAATGCGCGCGCGGGACGTTGTCCTGACTCCTGTTTCGGCATCGTTGCGGCGGTGGGCGGAACCGGCAGCGGTTTATCGCGCACGGCAGCTGTGCGTGCGCGATAGTCATCGACCGACGGCAACGCACTCAATGCCGAATCGTCCGGCTTGCGAAAGTCGAACACACTGGTGAGATCGCCACTGACCGCACGCCGCCATGGGCTGATGTTCGGCTCGGCCACGCCGAAGCGCCGTTCCAGCAAGCGCAACACCGAGGTGTGATTGAACACCTGCGAGTTGACCCAGCCACCGCGCGTCCAAGGTGAAATCACCAGCATCGGCACGCGAATGCCCAGGCCGATCGGCAAGCCGTCGTAGACCTCGCCACGCGTGTCGACATTGCTGCGCCCCATGCGTGCGTCCAGTGCCGGCAATGGCGCGGGCACATGATCGAAGAAGCCGTCGTTTTCGTCGTAGTTGATGATCAGCGCGGTCTTTGCCCACACCTCGGGGTTGGCGGTGAGCGCAGCGATCAAACGCGCCACCAGCGACTCGCCATACGCAGGCGGTGCTTCCGGATGTTCGCAATATGCGGTGGGCGGAATGACCCACGATACTTGCGGCAAACGATTGGCCTGCACATCGGCAGCGATTGCGGCAACCAGATGCTCGGCCTGGGTGATGACGGCATTTTCAGCAGTGGAACCGGGAACGCATGCACGGGCACGCTGGTAACGTTCGTCGTCGGTGTGCAGATCGCGATAGTGCGAAAAATACGCCAGCGAATTGCAGCCGAAGTTGTCGTATTCCTGATAGACGCGCCAGTCCACGCCGGCCGCCTGCAGATGCTGCGCGTACGTGGTCCACTCCAACGCCGCGTAACCGGGCTTGTCGCGCGCCATATCGGCGGTCCAGTTGCTGTCGTCGGCGTTGGTCACTGCTTGCGCACCGAAGTTGCCCATGCTCTGGCCGCTGGTACCGGTGAACAGATACATGCGATTAGGATTGGTCGGCCCGTGCAGCGAGCAGTAGTAGCCATCGCAAATGGTGAACGCGTCGGCAAGCGCGTGGTAGTACGGGATGTCATGACGCTGGAAATATCCCATCGTCAATTCGCCCTTGTACGGCACCCACGCATCGTATTCGGCCCAGCGTGCCGGGTCTTGCCCATGGCAGGCCTTCCAGGAGTGATCCAGGCTTTTGATCAAGGGCGCGCAGGTAGTTTGCGAATCGAACGCAAACGGAAGCAGACGTCGTCCATCGGCTGCGGGCTGACTCCATACCGGGTGACCGTCGCGCAGCTGCAGCGCGCGCGGATCGCCGAACCCACGCACGCCACGTAACACGCCAAAGTAATGATCGAACGAGCGGTTTTCCTGCATCAGGATCACCACATGCTCGAGATCGCGCAGCGTGCCGGTACGCGCGTTGGCTGGCAGCGCAAACGCATTGCACCGTGCGTCCGCTCTCAGCCGTGCCCGAACAGGACTCCCCCCCATGATTTCCACTCGTCGCTTTCATGTCACTCCGCTGGCGCTCGCCCTGGCAACGCTGCTTCCCGTCGTCGCGCAGGCCGCGTCGCCGGCCGAACCGTTTACTGTTGCTCCTGCAGCGGAAGCAGCGGCGCCCGCCGATGCCGCCACCAATGCCACGCAGCTGGATGCAATCAATGTGGTATCGCAAGGCAGCACGCGCCAGGTGCAGCGCATCAGCCGGCAGGATATCGAGCAGCTGACACCCGGCAGCAGCGCATTCAAGGCGGTGGAGAAACTACCGGGCGTGCAGTTCCAGTCGGCCGATCCGTTTGGCACGTACGAGTGGTCCACACAGGTCACCTTGCATGGCTTCGATCAAAGCCGCCTGGGTCATACGCTCGACGGCATTCCGCTCGGCAACATGAGCTACGGCGTGACCAATGGCTTGCACATCACGCGCGCCATCATTTCGGAAAACCTCGGTTCGGTGGAGATTGCGCAAGGCGCCGGCGCACTTGGCACAGCGTCCAACACCAATCTCGGCGGCACGATGCAGTTCTACTCGGCCGATCCGCAGACCACCCCGGGTGCGCGGTTGGTACAGACGATGGGCAGCGACGCAACGCGGCGTACCTTCGTGCGCGCTGACACCGGCGATCGCGATGGGCTGTCGGCATATCTGTCTTACGCCAATGCCAGCACCGACAAGTGGAAGGGTGACGGCGATCAAACATCCGAGCAGGCCAATCTCAAGACGGTATACCAATGGGGCGACGGCAACCGTCTGAGCCTGTTCGTGGATACCTCGCGGCGCAAGGAATACGACTACATGGATCTGTCGTTGACCAGCCAGCGCGCGCTTGGCTGGGACTACGATTACCTGCAGCCGGATTGGGCCACCGCCGTGCAGATGGCACGCGCGTATCAGAACACCGGCGCCACCAGCGGCGTGGCGAACGGCTACCCGCAATCGCTGGCCGGCCTGCCCAGCGACTACAGCTGGCTCGATGCCATGTATTACGCCGGCGGCGGCTTGCGTCGCGACAACCTGGCGGGCTTGTCGGGCACGTTCGTGTTTGGCGGCGCCACGCTCGATGGCAGTGGGTACTACCACGGTAATCGTGGCGAAGGCCAATGGGTGACGCCGTACGTGCGCACCTCCGCAGACATTCCATTGTCGATGCGCACCACCGACTACCGCCTGGATCGCTTCGGCGGCACCAGCGCATTGAAATGGTCATGGGGTAATCACGACCTGGAAGTGGGCGCCTGGGCAGAGAACGCGCGCACCTCGCAGGGCCGCAATTACTTCGCGCTTGGCAACGAGGGGCAGACCTCGCTGTACAACGTTTACGAAGCACAGATCCCGTTCCGCCGCGATTTCCTGCAGCGCTACACCACGCAGACGCGCATGCTGTATCTGCAGGACACCGTGCGCCTGCTCGACGATCGCCTTACGCTGAATTACGGCGCAAAAGCGCTCAGTACCACCACGCGCGCGCAATCGCTGGTGCCGACCACCGCACTGGCGCAAGGCCGCATTCCCGCCGAAGATCATTTCCTGCCGCAGGTGGGCGTGAACTACAAACTCGACGAGCGCCAGGACCTCTACGCGTCCTTTAGCAAGAACATCGCCGCCTTCGGCTTCACCCCGTTCGCCACCTCGCAGGCCGCCTTCGACCGCAGCCGCTCCACGCTGGAGCCGGAAGAATCGCAGACCGTGCAGGTGGGCTATCGCGTGCAGGATGCGCAGTTCCAGCTGTCGGCCGATGCCTACTTCACCAGGTTCTCCAATCGCCTGCTGACCACCTCGCCGTGCACCGCGGTGCAGACCTGCGCCGCGATCCTCAGCAACATCGGCGCAGTGCATAGCGCCGGTGCGGATCTGGCACTGATGTGGCACCCGACCGAAGGCTTGAGCTGGTTGAACTCGCTCTCCTGGAACCGCTCGCGTTACCAGGACAATTACCTCAACAACGGTGTGGTCGCGACATCCGGCAAGGATGTGGTCGGCATCCCGGCGTTGATGTTCTCTTCCAGCGCCAGCTACCAGATCGGCAATCTGCGTCTGGATCTGGATGGCAAGTACGTGGACAAGCGCTACATCACGTTCCTCAACGACTCGCAGGTGCCGTCGTACTGGCTGTTGAATGCCGGCGCGCGGTACGACTTCGGCCGCGTCGGCGGCGTGGCGGATGTCGCCCTGGCGCTCAACGTCAGTAACCTCACCGACAAGCGCTACTTCGCCAGCACCGGCACCAACGGCTATGTCGCCTCCGATCCGGATGGCTACAACCAGACCATGGTGGTCGGCGCCCCACGGCAGTACTTCATGAGTCTGGATGTGAAGTTCTAAGAACCTGTTCACGATCTTATTCAAACCGTGCAAACTCCACGAATGCGCGAGAAGAACTATCCAAGTGACGTGAGCCGTGAGCGGTTCGAGCAAATCCGCCCGATTCTGGAGCAAGCCCGCAAGCGAACCAAGCCTGTGACAGTGGATATGTATGAGGTGTGGTGCGCAGTGCTGTATCTGCTACGGACAGGTTGCCCGTGGCGTGCGTTGCCCAGTGACTTTCCGAAGTGGCGCGCGGTGCATTCCTACTTTGCCAAGTGGAGCGAAGTGGACGATGAAGGAATGAGCCTGCTGGAGCGGGCGCTTAAAAAATCAGGTTGGCGCGGCCCGCGAGAAACAGGGGCGCAAGGCCTGCAGTACGTTCTTGATCGTGGACGCGCAGAGCGTGAAGAACAGTGATACAGCCGGCCAGAAAGGCTATGACGCGGGCAAGAAGGTATCGGGGATCAAGCGCCACATCGCGGTGGATACGCAAGGCTTTCCACATGCCGTTGCGGTGACCACGGCGGAAGTCACCGATCGTCAAGGTGCGCTGGAGGCATTGAAACGCTGCCGATCGGGTTTAGGTCGGGTGAAACGCCTGCTGTGCGACAGCGGCTACACTGGAGATCCCTTCGCCGAGGGCGTACAGGACATTCTGGGCAAGCATGTCACCGTACAGATTGCCAAGCGCAGCGAGCTGCATACCTTCAAGGTCATGCCCAAGCGCTGGATTGTCGAACGCAGCTTTGCCTGGCTGGAGAAGAACCGGAGGCTATGGAAGAACTGCGAGCGAAGGCTCAATACCAGCTTGCAGTTCATCCATCTGGCGTTCCTGGCACTGCTGCTCAGGAGATCGTGAACAGGTTCTAAGCGCGGCCGAGCAACGTCGCGAGCAGCGGGCAGATGGCCATGGACGGCGCGCTCACCACCGGAATGTACGCGTGGTACACGCCGATTCGGAGTGGCGGGCGCGCCCGCATGGCGACGGTGCAGTGGTTTTTTATTGATTAGGAAGTAGTTAACTTGAACTTCTCGTGGACGCCATCATCTCAGGATGATGGAAGCAACCGACATGAGATCGTTGTCGCGCGACGCGCGGCACGAAAGGCGCGTGCAGGTCATTCGACTGCGCAAGGCGGGCCAGACCTACGACGAGATCGCGGCGCAGACTGGGTTGAGCCGCACGGGTGTGTTCGACATCTGCAAGCGTCACGATGTGGCAGGGGCCAAGGCTTTGCGCGACGCGCCCAGCGGGCGTCGCAGCGGCGACGGCCGGCTGCTCGACGCGGCGCAGGAAGCTTTGGTGCGCAAGCTCATTACCGACAAGACGCCTGACCAGTTGAAGATGCCCTACGCGCTGTGGACGCGCGCGGCGGTGTCGCAGCTCATCGAGCAGCGCTTTGGCATTCGCCTGCCGGTGCGCACGATGGGGCTGTACCTGGCGCGCTGGGGCTTCACGCCGCAAAAGCCGATGAAGAAGGCCTACGAGCAATCACCCGCCGCAGTCCGGAAGTGGCTCGACGAGGACTACCCGGTCATTGCCGCTCGTGCCAAGGCCGAGGGCGCCGAGATTCACTGGGGCGACGAGAGCGGCCTGCGCAGCGACGACGTGCGCGGGCGCGGCTTCGCCCCGAAAGGCCAGACGCCTGTGATCCGGGTCAACAGCAAGCGCCACGGCCTGTCGGTGATCTCCACCGTGACCAACAAGGGCCAGATGCGCTGGCGCATCTTCGACGGCGCGCTCAATACGAACATCCTGATCGACTTCCTGCGCCGGCTGATCAAGGGGGCGAGCAAGAAGCTGTTCCTGATCCTGGACAACCTGCGGGTACACCACGCCAAGCCCGTCAAGGCGTGGCTGGCCGAGCACGCCGATGCGATCGAGGTGTTCTACCTGCCCAGCTACAGCCCCGAACTCAACCCCGACGAAATGGCCAACGCCGACATCAAGCAAGCCGTCACGACGCTGGCGCCAGCGCGCACAAAGCTGCAACTGGTCAAGGCCACCGCACGCCACCTTCGCAGCGTGCAGCGCCAGCCTGAGCGGATTCGCAAATACTTCGAGCATGGGCCGGTTCGCTATGCGGCTTGATTCAAGTTGGTTGATGCCGGATCAATAGCTGCTCTGGCCCCGCTGCCTGCTCCTTGCGCCTGCCGGGCCAAAAAGACCAGGCTGCGCGCCATGCATCCAAGCCAGCGCTGCCGCGCCGTCGATGGGGCCGTAGCGCGGAGCAAGGGCATTGGAGCGATGCAGGCGCCGATGACTCACGCCTGCGATGTTTGGCGAACGCGCTACCCGCGCAGGCGGCGACAGGTGTGGGCGGCGGCTCTCATCCTGTGCTGAGGTGCCAACGTCGTCTCAACGGGCACGGGCCAGATCGGCCCTGCCCTACCGTGGATCCAGGGCGGCATCATTGCACCGCCGCATGGCATAGAGGCCGCGACGCCTATAATCGCCGGCTTACGTTCACTCAGCAGGTTCCGCCAGATGGCGCAGACGATGAAGGCGCTGGTCAAGCGCGAAACGAACAAGGGCATCTGGCTGGAACAGGTGCCAGTGCCGACGCCCGGCCCCAACGAGGTGCTGATCAAGCTGGAAAAGACCGCCATTTGCGGCACCGATCTGCACATCTACCTGTGGGACGAGTGGAGCCAGCGCACGATCAAGCCGGGCCTGACCATCGGCCATGAATTCGTCGGTCGCGTGGCCGAGCTCGGTTCGGCAGTGACCGGCTATCAGGTCGGTCAACGGGTGTCGGCCGAAGGCCACATCGTGTGCGGCCATTGCCGCAACTGCCGTGGCGGCCGCCCGCACCTGTGCCCCAACACCATGGGCATCGGCGTCAACGTCAATGGTGCCTTCGCCGAATACATGGTGATGCCGGCCAGCAACCTGTGGCCGATCCCGGACCAGATTCCGTCCGAGTTGGCGGCATTCTTCGACCCCTACGGCAATGCCGCGCATTGCGCGCTGGAATTCGACGTCATCGGCGAGGACGTACTGATCACCGGCGCCGGCCCGATCGGCATCATTGCGGCCGGCATCTGCAAGCATATCGGTGCGCGCAATGTGGTGGTCACCGATGTCAATGATTTCCGTCTCAAGCTGGCCGCCGATATGGGTGCCACGCGCGTGGTCAACGTGTCAAAGACCTCGCTCAAGGACGTCATGGCCGACCTGCACATGGAAGGCTTCGACGTGGGCCTGGAAATGAGCGGCAACCCGCGCGCGTTCAACGACATGCTCGATTGCATGTACCACGGCGGCAAGATCGCCATGCTCGGCATCATGCCGCGCGGCGCCGGTTGCGACTGGGACAAGATCATCTTCAAGGGCCTCACCGTGCAGGGCATCTACGGCCGCAAGATGTACGAGACCTGGTACAAGATGACGCAGCTGGTGCTGTCGGGTTTTCCGCTGCACAAGGTGCTGACCCATCAGCTGCCGATCGACGATTTCCAGAAGGGCTTCGACCTGATGGAAGCAGGCAAGGCCGGCAAGGTCGTGCTGAGCTGGAATTGACCGCACAAACCGCTTGAACGCAAAAGGCGCCCGAGGGCGCCTTTTGCGTGTTCGCTCAGTGCAGCCGTGTCACGGCCAGGTCACCGTGGCGGTGGCGACGGTCCGGCCTTCGGTATTAGGACGACCGAAACCGAATTCGGCAGGCTCGCTGGTGTCGTAGTAGCCGATGTTCAACGCAAGCGGGCCAAAGCTCTTGCCGACGGTGATCGCGTAATCGTTGTAGTCGTGATCCACCTGCTTCAGCGCCGATGTGTAGCGGGTGTGCCCGACATGCGCACCGATGCTGAACTTGTGCGGCAACGGCCAGTTGGCATCCAGCGCATAGTAATAGCCGTCGGTCTTGGTGCCGTACAGATCGTTGGTGTATCCGACGGTGAGGCTGTAGGTCTTCAGGAACGTCGTCTTGGTGACCAGTTCGTTGTAGTTCGTCTTGCCCGCGCCCGGATAGTTGTAGCGGGTGACCGCGACATCGAGGTCCCACTGCTTGCCCAGTTCGACACCATAGCCGACCGTGGTATCCACTTCCCAATCCGGATCGCCTTCGCCGGGATCGACGTTGGATGTCCAGGCGGCCACGTAGAAGCCGGAAGGATGCTTGTAGGTCAGCCCGGCCTGGAATGCAGGATCCCCGTTGGTCTGGGACACACCGCGGAACACGTAGTCGCTGGTGACTGCAAAGGTGCCGGTGAACGGCGACAGGGGGGCTTCCTCTTCCTGCGCCTGCGCCAACGGCGCGGCACTCAGCGACAGCAAGAGACAACAAGCAAGCGTAGACATCTTCATCGGGCATCTCCTAGAGCGATGGGTGATCGAATCGCGCGAATCGGAATTGCCTTCACTTCATAGTTGGAATGCCATAGCAGCACAACATAAAAGTATCGCTCGCTTGACACAGCGCACACCTTCGGCGCGTCAGAGGCCGATAGGAGTGCTACCGGCAACGTCATCGACGCCAGAAACCGCTTCTTGAGACGCAGTCTGCATCGCCGCATTCCCCTACACCATGTCAGGCCAGACCGCAGTCCGCCAGGTTCCGGTATCGTCGCCGCTTGCGCCCGTCTGCTGGTCGAGCCAAGCGCTTCACCCATTCGCACGGCGGGTATCCTCGCCCATGCGCGGGAGAGCATCGCTGACGATCAAACGGCAGGAAAGACCCCGTACTGCCGCGCCGCCAGCCGCAACTGTTGCCCTGGCTGAAAGCTACCGGCCGAGGCAGGCAGTTCCACTTCCACTTCGTTGCCTGCCGGCTCCAGCGTTGCGCGTAGACGCAGGCGTGCCCCGCTGCGCTGCGACCACGCCACCGTCGCCGGCCAGCCGGCCTCATCGGGCACCAGATCTTCCGGCCGCACGTACACCTCCACCGGCCCTGCAGCCAGCGCGGCATTGGCCAAGGGAAGTGCGTGCCCAGCCACCTGGATCTGGCCCTGCGCCAGCACCCCGGGGATCCGGTTCACTGCCCCAACGAACGAATACACGAAAGGCGAGGCCGGCTTGTCGTAGATCATTGCCGGTGTGTCGAGCTGCTCGATGCGGCCGCGGTTGAGGATGGCCACCCGATCGGCCAGTTCCAGCGCTTCTTCCTGATCGTGGGTGACGAATACCGTGGTCAGGCCGGTGCGTTCATGCAGCTCGCGGAGCCAGCGGCGCAGATCGCGGCGCACTTGCGCATCCAGCGCGCCGAACGGCTCGTCGAGCAACAACACGCACGGCTCGATTGCCAGCGCACGCGCCAACGCCACGCGCTGCCGCTGGCCGCCGGAGAGCTGGGTGGGATAACGCTGTTCCAGACCCTGCAGCTGCACCAGCGCCAGCAGTTCCTCCACGCGTGCACGGATGCGCGCTTCGGCCCAACGCTCGTTGCCGCGGCGTACGCGCAAGCCGAACGCGATGTTCTCGAACACGTCCATATGCTTGAACAGTGCGTAATGCTGGAACACGAAGCCGACCCGACGCGATTGCACGCTCATGCGGGTGGCATCTTCATCGCCGAACAGCACCTGCCCGCCATCTGCATGCTCCAGCCCGGCCATGATGCGCAGCAGCGTGGTCTTGCCCGAGCCGGAGGGTCCGAGCAACGCCAGCAACTCGCCCTGGCGCACATCCAGGGTGATGTCGTCCAGCGCGGTAAAGGTCTCGAACTGCTTGCGCAGATGGTGGATGCGGATGCCCATGGTCACCTCAGTGGCGGTGGTTGGCGGCCAGCGAATCGCCGTGCCGCCATTCCAGATACGTCTTCAGCGCCAAGGTCAGCAGCGCGGTCAGTGCCAGCAGCGAGGCGCAGGCGAATGCGGCGCTGTAGGCATATTCGTTGTAGAGAATTTCCACATGCAGCGGCAGCGTGTTGGTGCGTCCACGGATATGCCCGGACACCACCGACACAGCGCCGAATTCGCCCATCGCACGCGCCGCACACAGCAGCACGCCATACAACAGGCCCCAACGGATATTGGGCAGCGTCACTCGCCAGAACATCTGCCAGCCGTTCGCGCCCAGACTCAGTGCCGCCAGTTCTTCGTCGCTGCCCTGCTGCTCCATCAGCGGCATCAGTTCGCGCGCGATGAAGGGGAAGGTCACGAACGTGGTCGCCAGCACGATGCCCGGCAACGCGAACACGATCCGCGGCAGCTGGATCACACATTCGCCCAGCGCCGGCAACTGCACATGCCAGCCTTCGTCGATCAATGGCCAGGCCCAGCCGCTGCGGCCGAAGATCAGCACGAAGATCAAGCCCGCCACCACCGGCGACACCGAAAACGGCAGGTCGATCAGGCTGACCAGCAGACGTTTGCCCCAGAACTGGTGCTTGCTGATGGCCCACGCAGCGGCCACGCCGAATATCAGATTCAATGGCAGCACGATCGCCGTCACCAGCAAGGTCAGCTTGATCGCCGACAACGCGTCCGGGTCGACCACTACGCGCAGGAAGGTCTCCCAACCGCCACGCAACGCCTCGGCAAACACCAGCACCAGCGGCAGCAGCAAAAACGCCAACAAAAAGAGTACCGCGCCGAACATCATCAGCCATTGCACCCAACGCGGCTCGTTGCTGGCCGACTCGGTGATGCGACGCGCCTGCCTGGTCATGGCATGGGTCGGCAACATGGAGGGCAGCGAGGAAACAGCATCGCTCATGCGGGCCTCCGTTGATACTGCAGCAGGCGTGCCTGCAAGGTATTGACCACCAGCAAAATGACGAATGACAGTAATAACATCGCCGCGGCAATGGCAGTCGCGCCCGCATAGTCGAACTCTTCCAGCCGGATGGTGATCAGCAGCGGCGCGATCTCGGTGGAATTGGGCAAGTTGCCGGCGATGAAGATCACCGAACCGTACTCACCCACGCCACGTGCGAACGCCAGCGCGAATCCGGTCAGGACCGCTGGCCACACGCCTGGCAGCACTACCCGCCATACCGTTTGCCAGCGCGAGGCGCCCAATGTGGCAGCGGCAGCCTCTACTTCGCGATCGCTCTCGGCCAGCACCGGCTGCACCACGCGCACCACGAACGGTAAGCCGACGAACACCAGCGCCAGCACGATGCCCAGCTGCGTGTAAGCCACCTTGATACCGATTGCTTCCAGCCAGCGGCCGACCCAACCCTTGCCGCCATACAGCGCGGTCAGCGCAATGCCGGCCACCGCCGTCGGCAACGCAAACGGCAGATCGATCACCGCATCCAGGAAGCGCTTGCCCGGAAACTGGTAGCGCACGAACACCCACGCCACCCACGTGCCCATCACCGCATTGAAAGCGCCAGCCGCAAGCGCCGTACCGAAGCTCACCCGCAATGCCGACAGCACGCGCGGCTCGCTCCATATCCGCCACAGACCCTCCCAACCCAGGCCGCTGGTCTTGATAAAGATCCCCAGCAGCGGGATCAGCACGATCAGGCCAAGCCAGGTCAGGGTGATACCCAAACTCAGGCCCAGCCCCGGCATCACGCGTCGGCGCGATGACGGCGCTGAGTGGGGTGCAACCGACATCGCCATCGCCTACTTGTTGGCCTGGATCTGGTCGAACACACCACCGTCGGCGAAGTGCTCCTGTTGCGCCTTGTCCCAAGAGCCAAACGCCTGCTGGATGGTCACCAGCTGGATATCCGGGAAACGCGCCATGTCGGCGGGGTCGGCAAATTCCGGATGCCGCGGGCGATAGAAATGCTTGGCTGCCAGCTTCTGGCCTTCCGGCGCGTACAGATAGCGCAGGTAGGCTTCGGCCACCTCGCGGGTGCCATGCTTGTCGACGTTCTTGTCGACCAGCGCCACCGATGGCTCGGCCAGGATCGACAACTTCGGTACCACGATCTCGAACTTGTCCTTGCCCAATTCCTCGCGCGCCAGCAGCGCCTCGTTTTCCCAGGCCAGCAGCACATCACCGATCCCACGCTGCACGAACGTGGTGGTTGCGCCGCGCGCGCCGGTATCCAGCACCGGCACATTGCGGAACAAGGCCTGCATGTAGCGCAGGGTGCGCTCGCGGTCGCCCTTGAAGATATGGTCGGCGTACGCCCAGGCGGCCAGATAGTTCCAGCGCGCGCCACCGGAGGTCTTCGGATTCGGGGTCACCACCGACACGCCCGAGCGCAGCAGGTCCGGCCAGTCATGGATGTTCTTGGGGTTGCCCTTGCGCACCAGAAACACAATGGTCGAGGTGTACGGCGCACTGTTGTCGGGCAGGCGCGCTTCCCAATCGGTATCGATCAGCTTGGCCTTTTGCGCGATGGCATCCACGTCGTAGGCCAGCGCCAACGTCACCACGTCGGCCTCGATGCCATCGATCACCGCGCGCGCCTGCTTGCCCGAGCCGCCGTGCGAGGTTTCCACGGTGACGGCGTCCTGCGGGTGCTGCTGTTTCCAGTGCGCGGCAAAAGCGGTGTTGTAGTCGCGGTAGAACTCGCGGGTGGGGTCGTAGCTCACGTTAAGCAGCCCGATCTCGCGTGCGCCTGCCGGGCCGGCCAGGACCAGCAGGGTGCAAAGAAGGCAAGCAAGACGGATACGGGGGTATGTCACGACAATCTCCTGGCCGGTTGAGCACAGCTGAACAGCAAGCATGCCATGCTGCGCAGCGTCACGCAGGCGGTGAAATGACATCAGCGCCGCCGCTTATGCCGATTTTGTATGACGTAGTGGTATGCCACCGTGATCGTTAACATTGCGCTTCTTTCTGCCACTGCGACCGCCATGACCACCGCTCCCGCCGCGCTGACCGCCCATTACGCCGCCGAACTGGACGCGATCCAGGCCCAGGGCCTGTTCAAGTCCGAGCGCATCATCACCGGCCCGCAGTCGGCCCAGATCACCCTGGCCGATGGCCGCCGCGTGCTGAATTTCTGCGCCAACAATTATCTGGGCCTGGCCGATCACCCGGACATCATCCAGGCCGCCAAGGACGCGCTGGATAGCCACGGCTTCGGCATGGCCTCGGTGCGCTTCATCTGCGGCACCCAGGATCTGCACAAGCAGCTCGAACGCACCATCGCCGAGTTCTTCGGTACCGAAGACACCATCCTCTACGCGGCCTGCTTCGATGCCAACGGCGGCCTGTTCGAGCCGCTGCTCGGCGAGCACGACGCGATCATTTCCGACGCGCTCAACCATGCGTCCATCATCGACGGCGTGCGCCTGTGCAAGGCCAAGCGCTTCCGCTACGCCAACTGCGACATGGTCGACCTGGAGGCGCAGTTGCAGGCCGCCGACGCCGCCGGCTGCAAGACCAAGCTGATCACCAGCGACGGTGTGTTCTCGATGGACGGCTTCATCGCGCCGTTGGACGAAATCACTGCCCTGGCCCGCAAGTACAACGCGCTGGTGCATATCGACGAATGCCACGCCACCGGCTTCCTCGGTGCCACCGGCCGCGGCTCGGCCGAGGTCAAGGGCGTACTCGACCAGATCGATATCTTCACCGGCACCCTGGGCAAGGCCATGGGTGGCGCTCTCGGTGGCTTCACCACCGCCAAGCGAGAGGTGATCGAGCTGCTGCGCCAACGTTCGCGCCCCTACCTGTTCTCCAACTCGTTGCCACCGCACGTGGTGGCCGCCGGCATCAAGGCCTTCGAGATGCTGGATGCCGCCGGCGAGCTGCGCACGCAGCTGGTCGACAACACCACGTATTTCCGCGCACGCATGACCGCCGCCGGTTTCGACGTCAAACCCGGCGTGCATCCGATCAGCCCAGTGATGCTGTACGAGGCACCGCTGGCGCAAAAATTCGCCGAGCGTTTGCTGGAAGAAGGCATCTACGCCATTGGTTTTTTCTTCCCGGTGGTACCCAACGGGCAAGCGCGTATCCGCACTCAGATCAGCGCGGCGCATACGCGCGAGCACCTGGATCAAGCGATCGCCGCATTCATCAAGATCGGGCGCGAACTGAAGGTGATCGACGCCTGAGCATGCGCACGGCGCTGCGCCAACGGCTGCTGCTGGCGGCGCAGACCGATGCGCAGGCGCAACTGCTCGACGGTCATTGGCATACGCGCTGCCTGCACTGCCGCCTGCATCTGCAGGTGCGCGCCGACGGCGAGCCGCTTGGCCACACCACGCTGGAACACGTGGTGCCGCAAGCCTGGTTTGGGCGGCACGCAGCGGCGGCGCTGTGCGCGTTGGTGGGCGACGATGCCAACGATGCGCGCGATCTGGCGCTGGCCTGCGCCGGCTGCAATCACGCCAAAGGCCGCCGTCACGATGCCAACGGCGCCGGCGACCCGCGCGCTTACGAGGTGGTCAGCGCCCTGCTCAGCGCGCGTCTGGCGCGCTGGCGTGCGCCGCCGGTACCAACGCCCTGACTTCTTCGGCACTCAGCATCCGCCACGCGCCTTTGCCGAGCTCGCCCATCGCCAGCGGACCGATCGCCACGCGCATCAGCCGCAGCACACCGATGTCCACGGCAGCCAATAGCCGGCGGATCTGCCGATTACGGCCTTCGTCCAGCACGATTTCCAGCCAGGCATTGCGCTCGCCTTCGCGCAGCACGCTGACCTGCTTGGCGCGCAACAGCATACCCTCGCCCTCAGGATCCGGGTCGACCACACCGGCCTGCAGCTGCGCCAGTTGCGCGACATTAGGCAGGCAATCGATCTGCACGTGATAGGTCTTGTCCGGCCCGGTCGCCGGGTCGGTCACCGTCGCCGCCCACTGCGGATCGTTGCTGAAGAGCAGCAGGCCTTCGCTGGCCTTGTCCAAGCGCCCGACCGGGGCGATCCACGGCAAACCGGCACCATCGAAACAGCGATAGACCGTGTCCCTGCCCTGCTCATCGCGCACGGTAGTGACCACGCCGCGCGGCTTGTTGAGCATCAAATAGCAACGCGCCGGCCCTGTCAGCGGCTGCCCGTCGACGGTGATTGAGAATTGCTGATCGGCGCGGATTGGAAATTCGGGATCGCGCACCACGCGTGCCGAGACGCTGACGCGGCCATCGGCGATCCAACGCGCCGCCTCGGTGCGCGAACACACACCGAGCTTGGACAACACGCGCGCCAGCCCATGGCGTGGCGCGGCATTGGCGGGTGCAGCAACGTGGGCACGCGTTGCGCCTGCCGCTCCCGGACCACGCTGACGTTGCCGGGACGTTGCCGGCGGTGGCCGCCGGGGCATGCCGTCCCGACCGCGCGGCTTACTTATTCTCGACCGGCTTGGCGTCGGCCGCAGGTGCGGCGGGCGCTGCCGGTGCCGCGCCAGCGGCCGGACGTGCCTTGACCACGCGCACACCGCGCGCCTTCATCCAGGCATCGAATTCTTCTGCCGTCATGCGCTTGCCGTTCTGGCTCATGTCGAAGCGCCACGGGGTGTTGTCGAACGCCGTCTTGGCCTTGTAGGCCGCCGGATCGTTCGGGTTGACGGTGCCGCCGGGCGGAATGACCTTGGCCAGATCCTGGCAACCTTCCACGCGCAGGCGCAGCAGTACGCGGTCCACCGACTGGTCGCTGCTGTAGGGCTGTGCCAGCACGCCGGTGGGCATACCCAACTGCACGCTGCGGGTGTAGAACTCGGCAGCCGCCGGTGCGACGACGGTAGCGGGCAACGGCAGTGGCTGGGACACCGTGCTGCCAGCGCAGTTCGTAGCGGCGTAGGCGGCGGGAATCAGAGCGAGACAGAGCAGTCCTGCCGTAGCGGTACGCAGCATCGGGTTCTTCCAAGTATGAGTGTGGTTTTGACGCGGCGAGTGTAGGCAGCGATGAACGCTGTTTCAACAGGAACCGTGCCGGGATGACAACACAGACAGGATCAGCAGCGCTTGAGCGCGCTTTTCCAGGGCCTGCATAGACAAAACCCGGCGCAAGGCCGGGTTTTGTCTGCAACAACGCTAGCGGTCCAATTAGTTCTGGACGTTCAACTCGGTACGACGGTTCTTCGCACGGCCTTCCGGATTGTCGGAACCATCCGGGTTGGTGTTCGGAGCAATCGGACGGCTCTTGCCGTAGCCGATCGGACCGACCAGACGCGACGCATCGACGCCGTTCTTGGTCAGGTAGTCGTACACGGTGGTCGCACGACGCTCGGACAGCTTCTGGTTGTACGCGTCGGTACCCTTCGAGTCGGTGTGACCGGCAACCTCGACCTTCAGGTCGGGGTAGCGCTTCAGGATTTCGGTCGCTTCGCTCAGGATCGAGATCGCGTCCGGACGCAGGGTCGACTTGTTGAAGTCGAAGTTCACGCCCTTCAGGTCGATCGAGACAGGCACCGGGCAACCGTCCGGACCGATGGTCTGGCCAGGCTGCGAGTTCGGGCACTTGTCGTCGCAGTTGTTGACGCCGTCACCGTCGTCATCCAGATCGGCGCAGCTCGGAGCAACCGGAGCCGGAGCCGGCGGCGGAGCGGTCGACGGAGCCGGTCCCAACGGGATCACGACGCCGACCGAAGCCAGCACGTCGCCGAACCAGTTTTCGCGCGGAGCGGCGACGCTCTGGTCGTTGAAGTCAGCGCGATAGGCCAACTCGGCACGCACGGCGACGCGCTTGTCGAAGGTGGTCTGCAGACCGACACCAGCCTTGGCGGCAAAGTTGCCGTCCTTACGCTGGCCCGGCGACACCGGGTTCGGGGTCGCGTCGAATTCTTCTTCCGAACGCTGATAGCCCAGACCGAACAGCAGGTAGGGGTTCCAGCCGCGGCCTTCCTGGATGAAGTGGCGACGCAGGTCGAACGAGATGCCGTACTGGCTCCAGTTCAGATCCTGGTTGGCGTCGAAGTTCGGGTTCTGATAGTTCAGTTCACCGTCGATCGACCAGTTCGGGCTCACGAACTTGCCCAGGCCCAGGGTCACGAACGGGGCATCATTGGTCAAACGATCGCGGTCCTGGAAATTGAAGCCAGCGCTACCGGTCAGGTACCAACGGTCGTCGAACTCCTGCGCGGAAGCAGCCTGGGCAACTGCCAGACCGCCAAGCAACGCGGCAGTGAGAATTTTCTTGTTCATTTATACAGCTCCTTCTTTGGGAGATAAAACCGATAGAGACATTGTTCTTGGTAAAGATGCTCGTCACATCCAGAGCCATCGGGGCGCAGATTAAGCCGGCCTCGGTGAAGATCGCGTTAACGGTCATATAACATGTGAAAGCAATCACCAGGTCCCGCAATCCCACGCAATACTACGTATACAGTTTCATGAAGGAAAGGACCGGGCATCCAATTCGGGGGTCGGACCTGCATGAACGGCAGCCCAATTAAGCTGACTGAAGAGGCTTCCAGACCGACTGATATTTAGCGTTCCAAGCGCTGCCGAAAACCACATTGGTGAACGCCAAGCCCCGTTCGAGCTGAAGTGTGGGGTTGATGGTTGCAGACGACTTACTCCACAACGCACCCTGAACTTCCCGCTCCGGAGCGCCCCGATGAAAGCCGTCGCCCTCACCCGCCATCTTCCGATCGATGACCCCGAGTCGTTACTCGACCTGGAACTTCCGACGCCTGCAGCGCCATCGGGGTATGACTTGTTGGTGCGGGTGGAAGCGATCTCGGTGAATCCAGTCGATACAAAGGTGCGCGCGCCCAAGCCACAGCCGCTGCAGGCGCCGAAGATCCTGGGCTACGACGCAGCCGGGGTGGTCGAGGCGGTGGGCCCGGAGGTCACGGCGTTCGCCGTCGGCGACGAGGTCTACTACGCAGGCGATATCGGTCGGCAAGGCAGTAACGCGCAGTACCAGCTGGTGGATGCACGCATCGCCGGATGCAAGCCGACCTCACTGAGCTTCGCGCAGGCGGCCGCGCTGCCGCTGACCACCCTGACCGCATGGGAGCTGCTGTTCCAGCGCATGCCGTTTGCCTTCGACGGTGCGCGCAATCGCGGCAGGCATCTGTTGATCATCGGCGGCGCTGGCGGCGTGGGCTCCATCGCGATCCAGTTGGCGCGGCATGCCGGCTTCACGGTGATTGCCACCGCATCGCGGCCGGAGAGCATCGAATGGGTACGTCAAATGGGCGCGCACCACGTGATCGATCATCACCAACCACTGCAACCGCAGCTGCAGGCGCTGGGGATGGAGACAGTGGATGCAGCGCTCAATCTGGCCGACACCGACCGCTACTGGCAGCAACTGGGTGAAGTGCTCGCGCCGCAGGGGCATGTGGGCTTGATCGTGGAGCCGCGCGGGCCGCTATCGATCGGCGACCCCTACAAGTCCAAGTGCATCGGCATCCATTGGGAACTGATGTTCACCCGCGCGCGCTACGCGACCGAGGATATGGTCGAGCAGCACCGCATCCTCAACCGGGCCGCCAGCCTGATTGATGCCGGCGAGCTGCGCACCACGCATACGCAAACGCTGTCGCCGATCAATGCGCAACACCTGCGCGAGGCGCACCGCCGTCTGGAAAGTGGCAACACGATCGGTAAGTTAGTCCTGGCCGGTTGGTAATGCACCGGCCGGGCAGGGTTGGCCGGCGCTCTGCGCCTCGGTGCGCAGAGCGCCGGCGCATCGGGGCGCGGTTTGTGCAGGCGGCAGCGAAGGCGTATTGCTGACCGAGCCCCGCGGCGCCCAACGGCAGCGCTGGATGCCTGAGGACTTGCCGCCTGCCGCGTTTGACGGCATCGTGCGCACTCCGTACGCAAGCGTATCCACATCATGTCGCCCGCCACCGGCCCGTCCGTCTCGCCCTTCCCGCACCTGTTCACCCCGCTCGACCTGGGCTTCACCCAACTCCGCAACCGCGTTCTGATGGGCTCGATGCACACAGGCCTGGAAGATCGTGCGCGCGATTTCCCCAAGCTGGCGGCGTATTTCGCCGAGCGCGCTGCCGGCGGCGTGGGCCTGATCGTCACCGGCGGGTTCTCGCCGAACGTGGTGGGTTGGCTCAAGCCATTCGGTGGCAAGTTGTCCTGGCCGTGGGAAGTGCGCCCACATCGCCAGGTCACCCGCGCCGTCCACGAACACGGGGCCAAGATCTGCCTGCAACTGCTGCATGCCGGGCGCTATGCCTACCACCCGCTGTCGGTGGCGCCGTCCAAGCTCAAGGCACCGATCACCCCGTTTACCCCACGCGCCTTGTCGGCCAGCGCCGTGGACCGGCAGGTCGTCGCCTATGCACGCGCCGCGCGGCTGGCACGCGAGGCCGGCTACGACGGCGTCGAGGTGATGGGCTCGGAAGGCTATCTGATCAACGAATTCACCGCCGCGCGCACCAATCAGCGCAGCGACGCGTGGGGCGGCGATGCCAGCAAGCGCATGCGTTTTGCCGTGGAGATCGTGCGGCGCATCCGCGAGGCCTGTGGACCGGATTTCATCATCATCTATCGGCTGTCGCTGGTGGATCTGGTCGAAAACGGCAATCAATGGCAGGAAATCCTGGCGCAGGCGCAAGCGATCGAAGCGGCCGGCGCGACCATCATCAATTCCGGTATCGGCTGGCACGAAGCGCGCATCCCCACCATCGCCACTTCGGTGCCGCGCGCCGCGTTTGCCGGCGTCACCGCCAAGCTCAAGCCGCATCTGCGCATTCCGGTGGTCGCAACCAACCGCATCAACATGCCGGACGTGGCCGAACGCCTCCTGGCCGACGGTGCGGCAGACATGGTGTCGCTGGCGCGCCCGCTGCTGGCCGACCCGCAGTGGACCAACAAGGCGCGCGCCGGGCAGTCGCACGCCATCAATACGTGCATCGCCTGCAACCAGGCCTGCCTGGACCACGTCTTCGACAACAAGTTGGCCACCTGCCTGGTCAATCCACGCGCTGCGCACGAGACCGAACTCAACTACACGCCGACCACCACGCCCAAGCGCATCGCCGTGGTCGGCGCAGGCCCGGCTGGCTTGGCCTGCGCGACAGTGGCAGCAGAACGGGGGCACCGGGTGACCTTGTTCGATGCAAGCGATGCGATCGGTGGGCAATTCAATGTCGCCAAACGCATCCCGGGCAAGGAGGAATTCAACGAGACCTTGCGCTATTTCGGCCATCGCATCGAGGCGACCGGCGTGCAACTGCGCTTGAGTACCCGCGTGCAGGCGGCTGATCTGAAAGACTTCGACGAGATCGTGCTGGCGACCGGCATCGAGCCACGCAAGGTGGATTTCCCCGGCGCCGATCATCCGATGGTGGTGAGCTATCTCGATGTCGTGCTGGGCCGCCACGTGGCCGCCGACAAGGTGGCGATCATCGGTGCGGGCGGTATTGGCTTTGATGTCGGTGAATTTCTGGTACACACGGGTGAATCGCCGTCGCTGGACCCGCAACGCTGGATGGCCGAATGGGGCGTGGACCCGAGCTTCGAAACACGCGGCGCGTTGACCAAACCGCAGCCGGCGCGCCCTGCCCGCCAGGTCTGGTTGTTGCAGCGCAGCCCCGGCAAGCCCGGTGCGCGCCTGGGCAAGACCACCGGCTGGATCCACCGCGCCACGCTCAAGGCCAAGGGCGTCAAGATGCTCGGCAGCGTGGAATACCTGGGCGTGGACGATGCCGGTCTGCGCATTCGCGCGGAAGGCAGCGAGCAGTTGCTCGACGTCGGCACGGTGGTGGTATGCGCCGGGCAGGAGCCGCGTCGCGCATTGTTAGCCGCGCTGCAAGCCAACGGCCAGCAGCCGCATTTGATCGGTGGCGCGGATGTGGCGGCCGAACTGGACGCCAAACGCGCGATCAACCAGGCGAGCCGGCTGGCCGCGACGTTGTAAGGGTTTCGCCAGGACGGGGTCACGACGCCGCCGCTGCGGTCGGGTCTGGTTGCAATGCTGACCTGCATGCGGCGTGACCAACGCCAACATGCGCGCGGATGCCCTGGTCCGCACTGGCCGCCTTCTTTTTCCTGTCGTGCGGCTCGGCTATAACCACTCGCATGTCATTGCCACCGCACGCATTACCTCCTGCACTACCGTCTGCCGCATTGCTTGCCTACGCGGCAGCGCATTTCGGCAAGAGCCTGCTCTGGTACATCGGCGAATTGCTGCTGATTTTTGCGTTGACCGAATATGTTGGACTGAGTTCTGTGGCGGCGGGCTTCTCAGTGGCCGCCGGCCTGCTGATCAGCGCAGCGATGGGCGTCTTCGCGGCGCGCCGCTGGCGCCCGGGGGCCAATCTGGCTTGGGCCGGACGATCGCGATGGCACGGCATTGCCTGGGCCGCGATTGCGTTATCGCTGCTGTTTCTGACGCCGCTGCTGCCACCGGCAATGCGCTTGGTCTGCGTGCTCCTTGTCAGCCTGCCCTTCCGTATCGCTTACGCGGTCGGCGATGTCGCCCAGAACACCTTGATCGGGTTGGCGCGTTGGCCTTGGCGGGGCGCGCGCGGCGTCAGCGCACTGCGCCTGATCGGCAGCGGATTGGCTGCGTTGTCGATCAGTGCGGCAATCGGCTTGTTGTTGCGCGCCGGCGAACAGACATCCGCATCGATTGCGCTGGCCTTCGTGGCGACCGTCAGCGCGATCGCACTGCTGTCTGCATGGTGGCTTCGGCAGTCTCTGCAGACGCATGTGGTGGCAACCACTGGTGCGCCCTCGCCGGCTCCGACGCTGCGCTGGCAACGACAGCGTCTGCTGCCGCCATCGGTGATTGCGGCGCTGTCGCTGGCCCTGCCGACCTTTACCAAGCTCGCGCCGTATCTGGCACAAACCGGTCGCAGCTCGCCGGGCTGGAGCTGCGCGGTGCTGACCGGTTATGCGGCAGGCACGATCCTGGTGCAGCCGCTGGCGTCACGCTGGCTCACCACCGCCTTGCGGCGCCTAGGAGCCAGCGGCGTCGTGCTGACGGCCTTCGGGCTGCTGTTTGCGCTGGATGCGGCCAGGCACGTGTGGCTGGATGGAGCGCTCGCGTTGGGCATGGGCATGGCGGCCGGCACCGCTGGGCACTGGGTCTGGGCACGGCATGCTGAACTGGCCTGCAGCCACTCGGCCGCTCAGCAGGCCAACAGCATCGCCATCCTCACCGCCAGCGCGCAGGTGGCGCTGGCGATCGGCAGCGCACTGATCGGTCTGTTGTTGAGTGCCTGCGACTCCAGCGACCGTCGCCACGAGGCGCTAGCATGGGCGATGGCGTTGGGTCCGGTGGTGTGCGGCCTTTTGTGCGTGCTGTTGGCCTGGGCCGGTAGCCTGGCCTTGCCGCTCAGACGAAAAACGCCCGCTGCAGCGGCGACGTCCCCCCCAAGTTTGAGTAGCACCTCAGTTTGGAGTCCAATTCCCTAACCCGAGGAGATTGGACGTGAAGAAGCGTTTTTCCGAAGAGCAGATCATCGGCTTCCTGCGCGAAGCCGAGGCCGGCATGCCGATCAAGGACCTGTGCCGACGGCATGGCTTCAGTGAGGCGTCCTACTACCTGTGGCGCAGCAAGTTCGGCGGCATGAGCGTGCCCGATGCCAAGCGGCTCAAGGACCTGGAGGCCGAGAACACGCGACTGAAGAAGTTGCTGGCCGAGCAGGTGTTCCAGAACGACCTGATCAAGGATGCGCTGCAAAAACAATGGTGAGCGCACCGGCGCGTCGTGCGCTGGTGCGCGAGTGGATCGAAGGTGGCGCCAGCGAGCGCTGCGCCCTGGCAGCGATCGGCATGAGCGCCAGTGCGCTGCGCTATCGCCCGCGCGAGGACCGCAACGTTGAGTTGCGCGAGCGCATCCTTGCGTTGGCGCATCGCCATCGCCGCTATGGCGTGGGGATGATCTCTCTCAAGCTGCGGCAGGAAGGGCGTCTCGTGAACTATAAGCGGGTGGAGCGGCTGTATTGCGAGCAGCAGCTGCAGGTCCGCCGCCGCACGCGTAAATAAGGTGCCGGTAGGCGAGCGTACGCCGTTGCTGCGGCCCACCAAGGCCAACCCGGTGTGGTCGATGGACGTCGTGTTCGACCGCACCGCCGAAGGTCGGGCGATCAAGTCTCTGGTGATCGTGGACGACGCGACACACCAGGCAGTCGCCATCGACGTGGAACGCGCCATCTCCGGCCACCGGGTAGCACGCGTGCTGGATCGGTTGGCACACAGTCGTGGCCTGCCGAAGGTGATTCGCACGGACAACGGCAAGGAGTTCTGTGGCAAGGCCATGGTCGCCTGGGCGCATGCCAATGGTGTGCAGCTACGCCAGATCCAGCCTGGCAAGCCGAACCAGAATGCCTACGTCGAATCCTTCAACGGCCGGCTACGCGACGAATGCCTCAACGAACACTGGTTCCCAACGCTGCTGCATGCGCGCACCGAGATCGAACGCTGGCGCCGCGAATACAACGAACACCGCCCCAAAAAACAATCGGCGGAATGACGCCGGCGGCCTATGCCCAGCAGTTGGCCAATAGCGATATCATCAACCCCGGACTCTAAACCCGACTGCTACTCAGGATGGGGGGGGCGTCGCCAACCTCACGCTTGCGTTGGCGGCCATTGTTGGCGCGCCGCATGCCGCTGCCCAGGACGTACCGATCGCTGATCGCCAAGCCACAGATCTGGACGCCGTTGTCGTCACCGGCACTCCCAAGGGGTGTGCGCGGAAGGACGCGCCCTTCGCGATCAGTGTGCTGTCCGAGCAGACGCTGCAACGCAGCGCGCCGTCCAGCAGCGTGGACATGTTGCGTGCGGGGCCCGGCATCTCCGCCGAGCCGTCAGGTGGCCAGGGTGGCGGTCAGAATCTTTACGTGCGTGGCCTGCCCGCCGGCGGCTGGTTCTACATGCAATACCAGGAGGACGGCATGACCCTGTTCGACGCGCCGCAGGAGAGCTTCCTCAACATCGACACCTTAGTTTTCGCTGGACATGATGACCGAGCGCCTGGACGTGGTCCGCGGCGGCACGTCGCCGCTGTTCGCTACGAATGCGCCCGGTGGAACCGTCAACGCGATCACCCCCATGGCACCGCCACGCCGGAGGCGCGCTGCGGTTGACCAACGGCAGTAACGGGCAGTGACGCGAGGATGCATACAGCGCCGGCCCGCTGAGCGACAACGTGCTTTACAGCATCGGCGGTTTCCATCGTAGCGACGATGGCCTGCGCAGGACCGGCTTCACCGCCGACCACGGCGGCCAGCTGCGCGGCACGCAGACCTTCTTGCTCGGCGATGCAGTGCTGGACGTCGATGCCAAACTCTTGAACGACCGCACCGCGTTCTATAACCCGATTCCGTTGTCCGATCCGCGCGCACCCAATCGCTCCCTCGCCGATCTGATCGATCCCCTGGATGGCACCCTGCTATCGGACGTTTTGCGCCATACCAGTATCCCCACCTATGTCGGCGACCGTCCCGAACGACGCACGCTGGATCTGGCAGACGGCATCCACAACGACGTCAAACAGCTCGGCACGCACCTGGAGTGGGAGCTGGGCAACGGCATTACGCTGGGCAACCGCATGCGCTTCGTGGACGCGCAAGTCGATTACACCGCGTTGTTTTCCGACTCGGCGCCAGCCGATGCCGCGAGCTATCTGGCCACGCAGTCCGCGCGCGCGCAGCGGTTTCGGCGCCCGCGGCGCCCGCACCGGATATGTCGTCAGCGCCGAAGGCAACCTGTACGACCCTGCTGGCAGCGATGGGCTGGTGCTGGAAAGCGGCTTGTGGAATGCACGCACACACCTGCGCACGCTGCCTGACGATCTGCGCCTGAGCAAGGCGTTCGATGCGACCGCCGCCGGGCAACACACGCTCACCGCCGGCGTCAACGTCCAGCACTTCGAATACGCGCAAGATCGCTTGCAAAGCACCGTGCTCACCTCCTTGCGCAATAATCCGCAGCGTCTGGACGTACTTGCCTACGACGCTTCCGGCAACGTGGTCGGTTCGGTGACGCAGAACGGCTTCGTGCGCTACGGCAACGGCGTCACCCGCGGCTTCGCCAATGGCAGTTACCTATCGCCCTACCTATGGGATTCGGTGAAATTCGGTCGCTTCGGCCTCGATGCCGGCGTGCGCTACACGCGCTACAGCGCCACTGGTGGCGTCTATGCCAATAGCACGCGCAATCTCGGCGATGCCACGACGCTGGCAGACGACAACGTCGGCGGGCTCACTGGCGCCTTCAGCGCGCGCGATGATCGCCGGCATGCACTGCAATGGACCATCGGCAGCGATCTAGCGCTGACTGCCGACCTGCAAGCGTTTGCGCGCTACAGAGCGTCCGAACGTCTACCGCGCTTGCAGAACGTGTCTCAGACACAGAACGCACCGGTCACCGCGATCGACCAGGGCGAGTTCGGTCTACGCGGCAAACTGGGCGAATCGTTTCGTTTAGCTTTTCCAGCGTGGCGTTCTGGAGCCGCTTCAACGACCTATCGATCAGCGCCATCGTGCTCGACGGCACCGGTGCCGTGCAGAACCTTGGGCTGGTCGGCAAGACCCAGACCCTGGGCTTGGAGTCGGAATTCGCTTGGCGTCAGACCGATATGTTCGGCATGACCAGCTCGATGACGCTGCAGGATCCGCAAACGCGCGGCCTGTCCAATGCCGGCACAGCAGTTGCCGGTCTGAATGGCAAGCAGATCTCGCGCACTCCAAAGTACATCGTCTCGCTCAGCCCCACACTGTACTTCGATCTCGTCGGCAAGCAGACCGAACTGACCGCAACCGCCTATCGCATCGGTCAACGCTACCTGGATTACACCAATGCCACAGCACTGCCGGCCTACACCAGTTACGACATCGGCATGTCCAGCTACCTGAGTCAGCGGCTGGAGTTGCAGCTGCATGTCGCCAATGTGAGCAACTCGGTCGGCTTGACGGAAGGCAATGCGCGCGTGGATACGTTGTCTGGTCAAGGCACTTCCGAAGCAATCTATGCGCGACCAATCTTCGGACGCAATTACACAGCTTCGCTGACGTGGCGATGGTGAGCGCGATGTTGCGAGCTCTATTGGTGAGCCTGCTGCTGTTACCGTCGACGCTGTCCGCCGCGCCTGCCAGTAGACATATCGCGCTACCGGACCGTTTACGCGATCCGCATGCCGGCACGTTAGTGGTATCGCACCGTGGGTGCTGGATGCTGGCAGCGGAAAATAGCATCGCCGGAATCGACGCCTGCATCGCGCATGGCATCGACATGGTGGAGGTGGATCTGCATACCACGCGCGACGGCCAGCTGGTGCTGATGCACGACGAGCGCGTTGATCGCATCACCAACGGTGAGGGCGCCGTCGCCGACCTCACGGCCGTACAAATCGAGTCCTTGCATATCCGCGCAGAAGGCGGCGGCGCGCAAGCGGCGGTCACCGCTTGGCATCCGCCGACGTTCGCCCAGGCGCTGGCCGCTGCACACGGAAAAACGCTGATCAATCTCGACATCAAGGCAGCCTCGCTCGATCAGGTGATGGATGAGGTCCAGGCGGCAGGCGCACAACGCGATGTCCTGATGAACGTGCCGCTGGATGCCCCGGCATCTACAATCGAACGCGCGCATCGCGCTGGTATCGCGCTGCAGGTGCTGTATGAGCAACGTCAATCGCAGCACACGCCGGAACAGGCGTTTCGTATGGCTGCGGCGATGCAGCCGGCAGCGCTGCAATTGATGTTCGACGACGTCTCAGTCATCGACAGCGCTCGACGTATTAGGGCCTGTTAACATTAATGTCTCGAGCGATTAAACTATTGGGCATGGAGATCACGCCAGCACAATTTGCACTCATCGAGCATTGCCTACCTTTGCAACGCGGCAATGTCAGCATGACCAACCTGCAGGTAGTCAACGCCCTTCTTTACGTCGCAGAGCATGGCTGCAAATGGCGCGGTCTGCCCGAGCGCTTTGGCAACTGGCATACGGTGTACACGCGCATTAACCGTTGGGCCAAGTCCGGTGTGCTGGACCGGATGTTCGCCCAATTGCAGACCTGCCAGATCGTGCGCATCAAAATCGAAGCGGTCTCGCTGGACTCCACCAGCATCAAGGTGCATCCGGATGGCACTGGCGCATTAAAAAAAACGGCCCACAATCCATCGGGAAATCGCGGGGCGGATGGAACACCAAAATTCATATGGTTGCCGCAGATGCTCGAACAGCCATCACGTTCGGATTGACGCCTGGCAACGCACATGACGCACCCGCAGGCCGCGCGTTGCTTGAACACCTGGGGCCAGTGGAGCGGCCGGTTCATCTGCTGATGGATCGCGCTTACGAAGGCAATGAAACCCGCCAGTTGGCGCTCGATCTTGGCTTCGTGCCGGTGGTTCCACCCAAGTCCAATCGGGTCGATCCTTGGGAGTACGACAAGGAAATGTACAAGCGGCGCAACGAAGTGGAGAGGCTGTTCCGTCGCTTGAAGGGCTACCGACGGATTTTCACGCGCTTCGAGAAGCTGGATGTCATGTTCCTTGGCTTCCTCAGCTTCGTTCTGGTCGTTGATGGGCTTCGGATGTGTTAACAGGCCCTAGCCACGGCCAGATCCGCCTGTTCGTCAACACGATGAGCAACGACATCGCCAGCGGAAAGCCAATGAATCTCTCTGGCGATTTCACCGACGCGCGGGCGTTGCGGGCACCGAATGCGATCTGGGGCGCGCTGCGTGCACGCGGTATCAGCATGATCCAGACCGACCAACCACTTCGACTGGTGCAATACCTGCGCAGCGCTGATCGCACCAGCGCAGCGGACCCTTAGTTGCCCGCCGCAGTGCTGACGCCGTCATCTTCATCAAGGCCGCCGTCACGCGCGGCTTCGATGCGCGAACGCATCACCAATGCGCCCCCACTCGGGGGGCGCAACGACCATCGCACGCGCGGGCCGCTTGCAAGCGAGCAGGGATCGTTGCGACATCCCCGACGTTCGTGCATGCCGCTTCGGCCGATAGCTGATAAACACCCCTACTTTTACGCAGCTGCGCGCCTGCATCACACGGTCTATCCATCGATGCGCGTCTAGCGGTGCGCCCATCGTGCTGTACTGCATGACACAGAGCGTGCGACAGCCCGGAGTACAGGGCATCAGGCCGCGTCCAGCGCACTCATTCAGCCGTGATTGTGTGATCGACATCTACCTTGCGCCAACTTTTTGACCCGCCGCATTTGGTGGGCACCTTCGGCAGATGTTCTTTCGCCGGAGACTTTGGCGACCAGTGTCAGGCCGCCTCCCCATGACGCCAAGCCCTCTGCACTGGAGCATCCACATTGGATGCTCTGCGGATCGGCCCATACGGAGTAAGGAGTTCTATGAAACTTGTTTGGATACTCTGGCTGTCGCATGTGTTGCCGCAGCCAGCCGCAGATTCGCTGTGTTTGAGTACGACCGTTTATCTGGAAGCGCGCGACCAGACCTTGCGTGGCCAGCAGGCCGTTGCGGAAGTTGCGTTGCGTCGTCTCGATAGTGGTTTGTGGGGCGATTCGATGTGTCAGGTGGTCACTGCGCGCAAGCAGTTCGCACCGACGATTGTGGCGCCGGGCACGCAGCTGAAAAACGACGATGCCTGGAACAAGGCCTTGGACGTGGCACTGGCGGCGCAGCGCAACTGGGCACTTCCGGTTGGCCAGCGCAAAGAGATCGTACCGGGCGCCAGTCACTTTGCCGCAAGCGCAATTGCGAGCCCCAGCTGGCGTAATGCCTATCAGGTGGCCACCATCGGCGACCACACCTTCTATCGCGTGCAAACGCTACGCCCGCGCAACACGTCCTGAGCGCGCCGTGTCGCGGCGTATCGACAGACACATACCGCTGACACGCACGACTGCTGAGACCCGCTGATCACGCGCTTGATGCGCTCTCATGTATCGAAGCCACAAGAACCTGCGTGGCTGGCGCACAGAGCCGGCATCGCGAGCGTCAGCGCACTGAGTCGCTTCGCGAATCCGCATTTTGGTGAGTTCCAGGGTTAGTTCTACTGTGTTACTAAATACGAATCCGTTGGTAAGGTGAGACCCCGCAACACGGGCAGTGTGGGAGGCTTCTGGCGATAAGCCTAGCCAGTCCGAAGGCCAGCGTGGCAATCGAGTTGGGATGGTGACGTTGCATTGGGGCCAGACCCGCGCGGGCGGACACTTTTGGATACTGCAGGCATCTTGAATGCGACGGAGTTTTTTTTACTGCGCAGGCGCTCGCGCATCAAGAACCCGTATGCGGCGATGCACAGACTGGCGTGATGGTGAAAACCACGCCAGTTACGCCCTTCATAGTGATGCAGGCCCAACTCCGACTTCAGCTCCTGATAATCGCGTTCAATCCGCCATCGGCCTTGTGCCGTGGCAACCAGTGTCTTGACCGGCGTTTGCTTTGGTAGCGTCGAGAACCAGTAGTGGCGGGGCTCGGACTCTCCCGGCGGCCACTCGATCAGCAGCCACTGCTCGTCATGTGCCTGGCAATTGTGTGCGGCACGAACCCGCACCGCCGCGAACCGCGAACTGAGCGTTGCGTCGCTGCCCTGGCGCCAGCTGACCTGCCGATACGTCCTTGCGGGCAAGCTCTGCGCGACTTCATGTACCGAGATCGGCGCATGTGCGCTATCGCGCATCGGTCGTGTGCGGGGCCGACCGCCCTTAGGGCTGGCTGGCGGCATGGGCGCAGGTTGGTGCGATCCCCACCAGACCTTCGTGTTGCTGCGGACGCCGACCATGTACAGCAGGCCGCGTTCGCTGAGCTGGTCTCGCCAGTGGGTCTCGGTGCCGTAGGCCGCATCGGCTAGCACGACGCCTGCCGCAATCCCTGTCGCCAGCGCGCTGTCGATCTGATCCATGGCCAGCGCTGTCTTGGTCTGAAACACGACCTGATCCGGAACGCCTGCCTTCTTGCGCCGCACAGTGTCCTGAGCCCACTGCTCGGGAAGATACAGCCGATAGCCCACTGGCAGGCTGCCGTGTTCGTTGGCGATCGACAAACTCACGGCAACCTGGCAATTGTCCGTCTTGCCAAGGCGGCCGCAGTACTGGCGTGCAACACCGACCGAATGCACCCCCTTCTTTGAAAATCCCGTGTCGTCCACGATCCAGTGACACGCTGCGCTCTTCCTGCTCAGGGGCGGCAGCACCTGTGCCGCCACCGCCGCCAGCAGCGCTTGATCGCTCCAGTCGGCATCGGCCACCAGATGGTGCATCGATTGATGGGCTGAGCGCACGTTCTGCGGGTGCACCCGCGCGGCCATGGGCTCCACGCTCTTGCGCCCTCCAGGCAGTAGCAACCCCTTCAGGTACCAGTGTGCGGGCTGTTTGCGATCCGCATGGGACAGGGCGGCAGCAACTACTTCCCCGTACTGTTCAAAACGCACTTCCAGTGACCTATTCAACACAGCTCTCCCACGCGGCCTGAAGGTCTTCCAATAGTGGCACAAAGATACGATTATTTGTAACACAGTGGAATTAGGGAACCTCTGAACAACGCACCACAAATGCGAGACACTATTTGTTCGGAATGAGGAGGCATCCATGCAACTGACGTTCGGTGACGCCGAGGGCCTGGGCAAGCGCAAGTAGACCCGGCGCGAGATCTTCCTTGCGGAGATGGAGCGCATCGTGCCGTGGAAGCGACTGCTTGCCCTGATCGAGCCGCACTATCCGGTGTCAGGACGACCGGGTCGGCAGCCGTACGCGCTGGCGACGATGTTGCGGATTCATCTGTTGCAGCAGTGGTATGCGTTGAGCGATCCGGCGATGGAAGAGGCATTGCACGAGATCCCGACCCTGCGGCGTTTTGCCCAGCTCGGCGGCTTGGATAACGTTCCAGACGAGACCACGATTCTCAACTTTCGCCGTTTGCTGGAAACCCACGGCATTGCCGCTCGGATGCTGGAAGCGGTCAACGCCCATTTGTCGCGCAAGGGGCAGAGCCTGCGGTCGGGCACGATCGTCGATGCGACGCTGATCGCTGCGCCCAGTTCGACCAAGAATGCCGATCGTGCGCGCGACCCTGAGATGCATCAGACCAAGAAGGGCAACCAGTGGTATTTCGGGATGAAGGCGCACATTGGGGTGGATGAATTTTCCGGGCTGGTACACCACGTGCAGTGCACCGCAGCCAACGTGGCCGATATCACGGTGACGCACGCATTGCTGCACGGCAAGGAAGACAGCGTGTTCGGCGACAGCGGCTACACCGGTGCGGAAAAACGTGACGAGTTGCAGAGCTGCGAGGCTGCATTTTTCATTGCCGCCAAGCGCTCCACGATTCAAGCCATTGGCAACAAGCGCGCGCGTGCTTGGGCAGAACGTTGGGAACACTTCAAGGCAAGCGTGCGCGCGAAGGTGGAGCACCCATTCCGGGTGATCAAGCGGCAGTTCGGCTACACCAAGGTGCGCTATCGCGGCCTGGCCAAGAACACCGCACAGGTGCAGACGTTATTTGCGCTGTCGAATCTGTGGATGGTGCGCCGGCACTTGCTGCCGGCCAGGGGATAATGCTGCCTGGCGGCAGCCAAAACCGCCAGAACGTTGCAAAAATCGCACCCGACTCAGCATTTTTCCAGTCATTGAAATGCAAGAAGCTGGAATTTTAGAGGTTTGATGGGTTGTTCAGACCTTCCTTATTTCCACTGTGTTACAAATAATCGTATCTTTGTGCCACTATTGGAAGACCTTCAGGCCGCGTGGGAGAGCTGTGTTGAATAGGTCACTGGAAGTGCGTTTTGAACAGTACGGGGAAGTAGTTGCTGCCGCCCTGTCCCATGCGGATCGCAAACAGCCCGCACACTGGTACCTGAAGGGGTTGCTACTGCCTGGAGGGCGCAAGAGCGTGGAGCCCATGGCCGCGCGGGTGCACCCGCAGAACGTGCGCTCAGCCCATCAATCGATGCACCATCTGGTGGCCGATGCCGACTGGAGCGATCAAGCGCTGCTGGCGGCGGTGGCGGCACAGGTGCTGCCGACCCTGAGCAGGAAGAGCGCAGCGTGTCACTGGATCGTGGACGACACGGGATTTTCAAAGAAGGGGGTGCATTCGGTCGGTGTTGCACGCCAGTACTGCGGCCGCCTTGGCAAGACGGACAATTGCCAGGTTGCCGTGAGTTTGTTGATCGCCAACGAACACGGCAGCCTGCCAGTGGGCTATCGGCTGTATCTTCCCGAGCAGTGGGCTCAGGACACTGTGCGGCGCAAGAAGGCAGGCGTTCCGGATCAGGTCGTGTTTCAGACCAAGACAGCGCTGGCCATGGATCAGATCGACAGCGCGCTGGCGACAGGGATTGCGGCAGGCGTCGTGCTAGCCGATGCGGCCTACGGCACCGAGACCCACTGGCGAGACCAGCTCAGCGAACGCGGCCTGCTGTACATGGTTGGCGTCCGCAGCAACACGAAGGTCTGGTGGGGATCGCACCAACCTGCGCCCATGCCGCCAGCCAGCCCTAAGGGCGGTCGGCCCCGCACACGACCGATGCGCGATAGCGCACATGCGCCGATCTCGGTACATGAAGTCGCGCAGCGCTTGCCCGCAAGGACGTATCGGCAGGTCAGCTGGCGCCAGGGCAGCGACGCAACGCTCAGTTCGCGGTTCGCGGCGGTGCGGGTTCGTGCCGCACACAATCGCCAGGCACATGACGAGCAGTGGCTGCTGATCGAGTGGCCGCCGGGAGAGTCCGAGCCCCGCCACTACTGGTTCTCGACGCTACCAAAGCAAACGCCGGTCAAGACACTGGAATGCAACGTCACCATCCCAACTCGATTGCCACGCTGGCCTTCGGACTGGCTAGGCTTATCGCCAGAAGCCTCCCACACTGCCCGTGTTGCGGGGTCTCACCGTACCAACGGATTCGGATTTAGTAACACAGTAGAATTAGAACCTGTTCACGATCTCCTGAGCAGCAGTGCCAGGAACGCCAGGTGGATGAACTGCAAGCTGGTATTGAGCCTTCGCTCGCAGTTCTTCCATAGCCTCCGGTTCTTCTCCAGCCAGGCAAAGCTGCGTTCGACAATCCAGCGCTTGGGCATGACCTTGAAGGTATGCAGCTCGCTGCGCTTGGCAATCTGTACGGTGACATGCTTGCCCAGAATGTCCTGTACGCCCTCGGCGAAGGGATCTCCGGTGTAGCCGCTGTCGCACAGCAGGCGTTTCACCCGACCTAAACCCGATCGGCAGCGTTTCAATGCCTCCAGCGCACCTTGACGATCGGTGACTTCCGCCGTGGTCACCGCAACGGCATGTGGAAAGCCTTGCGTATCCACCGCGATGTGGCGCTTGATCCCCGATACCTTCTTGCCCGCGTCATAGCCTTTCTGGCCGGCTGTATCACTGTTCTTCACGCTCTGCGCGTCCACGATCAAGAACGTGCTGCAGGCCTTGCGCCCCTGTTTCTCGCGGGCCGTGCCAACCTGATTTTTTAAGCGCCCGCTCCAGCAGGCTTATTCCTTCATCGTCCACTTCGCTCCACTTGGCAAAGTAGGAATGCACCGTGCGCCACTTCGGAAAGTCACTGGGCAACGCACGCCACGGGCACCCTGTCCGTAGCAGATACAGCACTGCGCACCACACCTCATACATATCCACTGTCACAGGCTTGGTGCGCTTGCGGGCTTGCTCCAGAATCGGGCGGATTTGCTCGAACCGCTCACGGCTCACGTCACTTGGATAGTTCTTCTCGCGCATTCGTGGAGTTTGCACGGTTTGAATAAGATCGTGAACAGGTTCTTAGGGCTAGAGCAAGGCGCTGTCGCTGACGCGTGCACCCTCTGGCACTAGCACTGGCAATCGCCCTGACACAACTCCAGCTGTTGCAGGCGCCAGTTCAACCGCCCACGCGCCGCCGCCGTCACGACACTCATCCTGACGCTCCACGCCGCGTCATCGGCCGGCTAAGCTAGCGACCTCATTCTCGCGTGGAGCGGCCATGAAACTGTATACCAAGCCCGGCGCGTGCTCGCTGGCAGATCACATCGCGCTGCGTTGGTCGGGGTTGCCGTTCGACCTGAGCGTGGTCGATGCGGCGACGATGAAATCCCCCGAGTACCTACGTCTGAATCCGGCCGGTGCCGTGCCGTTGCTGCTGGTCGACGATTGGGCGCTGACCCAGAATGCCGCCATCCTCAATTACATCGCCGATATCGCACCACTGACCGGCCTATCCGGCGATGGCACCGCGCGCAGCCGTGCCGAAATCAATCGTTGGATCGCCTTCGTCAATGCCGACGTGCACCCCACGTTCAAGCCAATCTTCGGTAGCACCGCGTACCTGCAGGATCCTGCACTGATCGCACGCAGCCATGACGATGCACGCAGCAAATTGCGCACGTTGTACGAGCGTGTCGATGCGCATCTGCAAGGTCGCACCTGGCTTGCCAGCGACAGCCACACCGGTGCCGATGCGTATCTGTTCGTCACCCTGCGGTGGGCGCAGAAAGTCGGCGTGAATCTGGATGGCTTGAACGCGCTGCAGGCGTTCGTGCAACGCATGCTGGCCGATGCCGATGTGCAGGGCGCACTGAAGGCGGAAGGCCTGGCCTGACAGCGCAGGCATGCGTTACACAACGCGCAAAAAAAACGCCGGGCAATGCCCGGCGTTTTCATGACAGCAGTGACCGAATGACTCAGCCCAGCAGGTGCGACACGCCGCTGCGTTCTTCTTCCAGCTCGGCCAGGGTCTTGTCGATGTACTTCTGGCTGAAGTCGTCGATCGGCAGATCCTTGACCAGGCTGTACTGACCGTTCTCAGTGGTGACCGGGAAGCCGAAGATCACGCCTTCCGAAATGCCATAGGAGCCGTCCGACGGCACGCCCATGGTGACCCACTTGCCGTTGCTGCCCAGCACCCAGTCACGCACGTGATCGATGGCGGCATTGGCAGCCGACGCTGCGGACGACAGGCCACGCGCTTCGATGATCGCTGCGCCGCGCTTGCCCACGGTCGGAATGAAGGTGGATGCATTCCATTCCTGGTCGTTGATCGCATCGCCGATGGACGCACCATCGGAGGTGGCGAAACGATAGTCCGGGTACATGGTCGGGCTGTGGTTGCCCCACACCACCAACTTCTCGATGCCGCCGACCGGCTTGCCGAGCTTGAGCGCGAGCTGGCTCAACGCGCGGTTATGGTCCAGACGCAGCATGGCGGTGAAGTTATTCGGGTTCAGATCCGGCGCCGACTTCATGGCGATGTAGGCATTGGTGTTGGCCGGGTTGCCGACCACCAGCACCTTGACGTCGCGCTTTGCAACCTTGTTCAACGCCGCGCCCTGCGCGGTGAAGATCTTGGCGTTTTCCAGCAGCAGGTCCTTGCGCTCCATGCCCGGGCCGCGCGGACGCGCGCCGACCAGCAGGGCGACGTCGATGTCCTTGAACGCCACTTCGGCGTCGTCGGTGCCGACCATGCCGGCCAGCAGCGGGAACGCGCAGTCTTCCAGCTCCATCATCACGCCCTTGAGCGCGGCCTGGGCCTTCTCGTTGGACAGTTCCAGCAATTGCAGGATCACCGGCTGATCCTTGCCCAGCATTTCGCCCGAGGCGATGCGGAACAGCAGGGCGTAGCCGATCTGGCCGGCAGCGCCGGTCACAGCAACACGAACAGGTGCTTTCATGGGGTGTTTCCTCTGCTAAAAGCGTTGGTGGGGGGCGCGCTGGCGGGGTGCACGGCCTGGCGGCGCGCTTTGACACGCGAACGGCCGCACGAGACGGCCGTTCGACGGGATGCGATCAGGCGGCGAGGATCTTGTTCCACTCCGCGACGCGGTCGGCCTTGGCGGCCAGCACGGCGTCGGTATCGCCTTCGATGGTAAGCGTATTGATGGTGTCGCCCTGGGCAACGCTATCGACCACGTCCAGGCCTTGGATGACCTTGCCGAACACGGTGTGCTTGCCGTCCAGCCACGGGGTGGCGGTGTGGGTGATGAAGAACTGGCTGCCGTTGGTGTTCGGGCCGGCGTTGGCCATGGACAGCACGCCGCGCTCGTGGCCGACGCCGTTGTTGGTCTCGTCTTCGAACCGGTAGCCCGGGCCGCCGCGGCCGGAACCTTCGGGGCAACCGCCCTGGATCATGAAGTCGGCAATGACGCGGTGGAAGCTCAGGCCGTTGTAGAAGCCGCGCTTGGCCAGATTGACGAAGTTGGCAACCGTCAGCGGGGCCTTCTCCGGGTACAGCGCGACAACGATCGGGCCGCGGGAGGTGTCGAAGGTGGCGATCAGGGACATGGAAATCCTTGCAGGTTCTTGGGGGTGATCAACAGCACATTAGGATACACCCGGGCGTGGGACCGGCCGCGTGGATACGACCATGGTCCAAAGACTGCCGTCACCACGGCCGTGGGCTCGTCACGCTGGCTGAATGGGCAATCTGAACCGACTTTTGCCAATCCGCAACGGGAGAGCAACGAAACCGCTATAATGTCGGGCTTACCTCATCTCCAGACTGGCGCCAGACAGGGGCCCTTTCCGCATGTCTATCGAAAAACTCCGCAATATCGCCATCGTCGCGCACGTCGACCATGGCAAGACCACTCTCGTCGACTGCCTGCTGAAGCAGTCCGGCACCCTGTCCGAACGCACCGTGTTGGCTGAGCGCGTGATGGACAGCAACGATCAGGAAAAGGAACGTGGCATCACGATCCTGGCCAAGAACACCGCCATCACCTGGAACGGCAACCGCATCAACATCGTCGACACCCCGGGACACGCCGACTTCGGTGGCGAAGTCGAGCGCGTGCTGTCGATGGTGGACTCGGTGCTGATCTTGGTCGACGCGATGGACGGCCCGATGCCGCAGACCCGCTTCGTGACCCAGAAAGCCTTCGCGATGGGCTTCAAGCCGATTGTGGTGGTCAACAAGATCGACCGTCCCGGCGCACGTCCGGACTGGGTGATCGACCAGGTGTTCGACCTGTTCGACAAGCTCGGCGCAACCGACGAGCAGCTGGACTTCCCGATCGTCTACACCTCCGCTTTGAACGGCTACGCCAGCCTGGATTCGGACGTGCGCGACGGCGACATGACCCCGCTGTACGAAGCGATCATGCAGCACGTGTCGGCCCCGGACGTTGACCCGGACGGCCCGTTCCAGATGCGCATCAGCCAGCTGGACTACAACAACTTCGTCGGTGTGATCGGCATCGGCCGCATCCAGCGCGGCGTGCTGAAGAAGAACATGCCGGTCAGCGTGATCGACCGCGAAGGCAAGAAGCGTCAGGGCAAGGTGCTGCAGGTGCTGGGCTTCCTGGGCCTGGAGCGTATCGAGCAGGACACCGCCGAGGCCGGCGATATCGTCGCCATCTCCGGCGTGGCCGAGCTGACCATTTCCGACACCGTGTGCGCGCTCGACGCCCCGGAAGCGCTGCCGGCGCTGACCGTGGACGAGCCGACCATCTCGATGACCTTCCAGGTCAACAACTCGCCGTTCGCCGGCAACAAGGACCTGTCCGGTGGCAAATTCCTGACCAGCCGCCAGCTGCGCGACCGTCTGGAGCGCGAGAAGGTGCACAACGTGGCGCTGAAGGTCGAGGAAGGCTCCGACGCCGACAAGTTCCTGGTCTCCGGCCGTGGCGAACTGCACCTGTCGGTGCTGATCGAAAACATGCGTCGTGAAGGCTACGAGCTGGCCGTGTCGCGTCCGGAAGTGATCATCAAGGAAATCGACGGCAAGCTGATGGAGCCGATCGAACAGCTGGTGGTGGATATCGAAGAACAGCACCAGGGCGGCGTGATGGAAAAGCTGGGCACCCGCAAGGGCCAGCTGAAGAACATGGAGCCGGACGGCAAGGGCCGTGTGCGTCTGGATTACATGATCCCGGCGCGTGGCCTGATCGGCTTCCAGAACGAATTCCGCACCCTGACCCAGGGCTCGGGCCTGCTGTTCCACGTGTTCGACCATTACGGTCCGAAGGAACAGGGCGCCATCGCCAAGCGCCAGAACGGCGTGATGATTGCCAACGCACCGGGCGCAACGCCGGCCTATGCGCTGGGGCCGTTGGAAGAGCGTGGCCGCCTGTTCGCCGCCGAAGGCGACAACGTGTACGAAGGCCAACTGATCGGTATCCATTCCAAGGACAACGACCTGACCGTCAACGCGATCAAGACCAAGCCGCTGACCAACATGCGCGCTTCGGGCAAGGACGATGCGATCAAGCTGACCCCGGCGATCAAGTACACGCTGGAACAGGCCCTGGACTTCATCGAGGACGACGAACTGGTTGAAGTCACCCCGAAGGAAATCCGCCTGCGCAAGAAGTTCCTGACAGAAAGCGACCGTAAGCGCGCTGGTCGTTCGGGCTAAGGTCTCAGGCCAACACGCGTGAGCACCAAACCCTATAGCCCGGATCCGCGCGCGCATCCGGGACTGCATGTGATCGCCTTGCTTGAAGCGGTCAAGGGAACGCTTGCGCTGTTGGCGGCGACGGGCCTGGAACTTCTGGGCCCGCTCCCGCTGCAACACGCGGTCATCACCCTGATCCGCCGCTTCAATCTGGACCCGGACCACGGCGCACTGCCGTCGTTGCTCAAGACCATCAGCCCCGATGCGGTGCATCTGGCCGCTGCCGCAATGCTGGCCTATGGCCTGCTGCACGTGGTGGAAGCCTGGGGTCTGTGGCGTGCCAAGGCGTGGGCCTCGGTGCTGGGCTGCCTGTCGGCGGCCATCTATCTACCCTTCGATATCTACGCCATCGCGCGTCACCCCGGCTGGACCGCCTGGGCCGTGCTGGCGATCAATTTGCTCGTGGTCGGCGTGCTGGCACGCGACCTGGTACGTCGCCGCCGGCGCTGAGCCACCCTGCCCGTTGGCGGGCACATCATCCGTTGTCACCCCAACGCAGCGCCGTTAGCCTGCGACGTCTCCCCGGGGAAGACCATCCATGCGATCCACCCTCTTGTCCTTCGCGCTGCTTGCTGCGCTGTGCGGCTGTGCGCATGCCGGTGATCCGTCGCGCGCGGCGACCGGCATCCCCGAAGATTCTGCCGCTCCCCCATCGACCTGACCGATGCCGACGTGGCCGGCCTGCAAGCCCGTATGACCAGCGGTCAGCGCAGCAACCAGCAACTCACCCGCGCGTATCTACAGCGCATTGCCAGCATCGATCGCGCAGGCCCCACGCTCAACGCGGTGATCGAACTCAATCCGCAAGCCGAAGCAGACGCACGCACCTTGGACGCCGAACGCAGCGCCGGCCATGTCCGCAGGCCGCCACATGGCATTCCGGTGCTGCTCAAGGACAACATCGACGCGCTGCCGATGGTCAACAGCGCCGGCTCGCTGGCCCTGGCCGAGTTCCGTCCCGGCCGCGATGCCTTCCTGGTGCAGTGCCGGCGCGGTGATCCTGGGCAAGACCAATCTCAGCAAATGGGCCAACTTCCGCTCCACCCAGTCCAGCTCCGGCTGGAGCGGGCGCGGCGGGCTGACCCGCGACCCGTATGCACTGGATCGTAATCCCTGCGGCTCCAGCGCCGGCACCGGCGCAGCGATCGCCGCCAGCCTCGCCATTGTCGGCATCGGCAGCGAAACCGATGGCAGCATCACCTGCCCGGCCTCGGTCAACGGCTGGTCGGACTTAGAGCAGCTAACAAAACGTAGCGAGCAGTCGCCTGATGGGTGCGCGGCGCGACCGGTGCGAAGACACCGGAATAGATGTCGATTCCGAGCACCGGACGCACCCGCTTGGCGGCTGTGCAGTCCTTATGCTTGGGCTGCGCTAGATGCTGGTCGCAGGCTCGCCGTCTTCAGCGCCGGGCGAGCGCACGCTCTCCTGTGCGATCGGCTCGGCAGCACGCGACGGTGCTTTTTCCTGCGCGGCGATTTCGGCGCGGATCCTCGGCAGTGCATACGCATGCTCGCGGGTCAAAAAGTCGATCATGCGTTCGCGCACCAGACAGCGCAGATCGAAGGCATCGCCGGAATTGCGTGCGCTCACCAGCAGTCGCACCTGGATGGTGTTGTCGCTGGTATCGGTAATCTGGGTCACGCACACACGGCCATCCCAGAGCGGCTCGCTGTGGCAGATGCGCTCCAGCTCCGCGCGGACCGCCGCGATCGGCGTGCGGTAATCCAGCCACAGAAACGCGGTGCCGAGCAGATCGGCGCTGCTGCGTGTCCAGTTCTGAAACGGGTTTTCGATCCACCAGGTCAACGGCACCACCATGCGGCGCTCGTCCCAGATCCGCACCACCACGTATGAGCTGCCGATCTCTTCGATGCGGCCCCACTCGCCTTCCACGATCACCACATCGTCCAGGCGAATCGGCTGGGTCAGTGCAATCTGCAAGCCGGCGATCAAGTTGCCGAACACCGGCTTGGCCGCGATACCGGCCACCAGCCCGATGATGCCCGCCGACGCCAGCAAGGTCTTGCCGATCTGGCGCACCTGCGGAAACGTCAGCAGTACCACCGAAATACCGAGCAGGATCACCGTGCCCATCAGCACCCGGCTGAGCACCCGCGTCTGCGTCTGGATACGCCGTGCGGTGAGGTTGTCCGAGACTTCGATCGGGTTGCTGCGCAAGATCGCCGCCTCGCCAGCGGCCACCACGCGCACCAGAAACCAGGTGACGCAGCCGACGATGCCCAGGTGCAGCAGATGCTGCACTGCTGCCAGCGCCTTGCCGGCCAACGGAGTCGCTTCGGTGGCGATGCCCAGAAACAAGAGCGGCAAAATGAAGGCCGCCGGGAGCGTGATCACGCGAATGATGCGTGCACGGCGATAGTCGCGGCCTTGCATGCGGCGAAACAGCCACAGCATCAACGACCAGGTAACGATGCCCGCCAGCAGCGAGGCACCGAACGGAATTGCGTATTCGCGGATGACGTTCCAATCGGCAGTCAAACCGTTCCTCCTGTGTGGGGAGAGAGGGATGGCTGCGAGATCATGCCGCACGCGACATGAGCATCACGTCATGCGCACATGCCGCTCATGCACCCAGCGGCTACGCGGCCACCTGTTGTTGCTTGCGCACGATCGCCATTGCAATTTCCAGCGACTGTTCGTAGTTCAGGCGCGGATCCACGCTGGAGCGATACGCCCGTTCCAGATCGCGCTCGGTCAGCTCGCGCGCACCGCCGGTGCACTCGGTGACATCTTCGCCGGTGAGTTCCAGATGCACGCCACCCAGCCGCGTGCCGACCGCCGCATGCAGGTCGAAGGAGACTTCCACTTCGTTGCGGATGTTGTCGAAACGCCGTGTTTTATAGCCATTTCCGGTACTTTCGGTATTGCCGTGCATCGCATCGCAGACCCACAGCACCCGTCTCCCGTCGCGCTTCACCGCATCCAGCAGCGGCGGCAGTTTGTCGGCGATCTGCGCTGCGCCCATGCGATGGATGAAGCTCAAGCGCCCTGGTTCGTCGTCGGGATTGAGCACATCGATCAGACGCAGCAGCTGATCCGGCTGCACCGACGGCCCCACCTTGATCGCGATCGGATTGCGCACGCCGCGCAGGTATTCCACATGCGCACCATCCAGTGCAGCGGTGCGCATGCCGATCCACGGGTAGTGCGTGCTGAGGTTGAACCAACCCCACTGCCGCGGCACCTGCCGGGTCAGGCCTTCTTCGTACGGCAGCAACAAGGCTTCGTGCGAGGTGTAGAAGTCGATGCGATTGAGGTTGTATACCTCCGCACCGGAAAGGGTTTCCATGAAGCGCACGGCATCGCCGATCGAGGCGACCATCTTCTGGTAGTCCGCCGCCAGCGGCGAATAGCCCACCCAACTCAGATTCCAATATTCGGGATGATGCAGGTCGGCGAAGCCACCGTCGATCAGGGCGCGCACGAAGTTCATCGTCATCGCCGAACGCGAATGCGCGGTGATCATGCGGCGCGGGTCCGGCACCCGCGCCGCCTCGGTGAAGGCCGGCGCATTGATCACATCGCCGCGGTAGCTCGGCAACGTCACGCCATCGCGTGTCTCGGTATCGGCCGAGCGTGGCTTGGCATATTGCCCGGCAAAACGGCCCACCCGCACCACCGGCAAGTGCAGCCCGTGCACCAGCACCAGGCTCATTTGCAGCAGGACCTTCAAGCGATTGGAGATGGTGCCCGATTCGCAATCGCTGAAATTTTCCGCGCAATCACCGCCCTGCAGCAGGAAGCGCTTGCCTTCCTGCGCTTCAGCCAGCTGGCGCTTGAGCGCGAAGATTTCCCACGAGGTCACCAGCGGCGGAAGCTGCCCCAACTCGCGCATGGCGGTCTGGAGCGCGGTTTCATCCGGATACACCGGCAGTTGCAATGCAGGTTTGCCGCGCCAACTGTCCGGCGCCCACGCTGCGGCGGCGGGATCGGAAGCGGGAGTAGGGGCGGAAAGATTCATGAACGGACTCCTAGGCAGTCTGCGATGTTGGCAGAGCCGGACCGTTACGCAAAGCACCTGCATGCTAGGCGCACCGGATTGCCACCGCAGCGCCCGCATTGGCACTAGCGCGCAAGCGCCTGCGACCTGAACACTAAGCAACATCACTCCTTCGAACCATGACTTTCGACCTACGCTAGCGCTCACCAAGAAGTCCAATGTTACAAATTAGTAACGTTTCTTCCCTCACCCGCCTCGCGAAACTGCCATGACCCCTCGTCTTCTGTCTGCCGCCATCACTGTCGCCCTGCTGGCCGCACCCGTCGGTGCGGCGTTCGCCGCCGATGCCGACTCCGAGCGCACTACCGATCTGGATACGGTCAATGTGATCGCCAAGCTCGAGGCGGCGCGCAATGCCCTGTCACCGGATATCGGCAGCAGCCAATTCGCCATCACCGCTGACGATATTGATCGCCTGCCGCTTGGCGCTGCGACCCCGCTCAACCAGGTCCTGCTGCAGGCACCGGGCGTGGTGCAGGATTCCTACGGCAGCATCCACGTGCGCGGCGACCACGCCAACCTGCAGTACCGCGTCAATGGCGTGATGATTCCCGAATCCATCTCCGGCTTCGGCCAGAGCCTGGAGCCGCGCATCATCAAGAACCTCAAGCTGCTCGATGGCGCATTGCCGGCGCAGTTCGGCGACCGCACCGCCGCGGTGGTCGACATCACCACCAAGAGCGGTGCCGAACTCGGCAATGGCGGCAGCGTCGGTATCACCGCCGGCTCATTCGGCACCATCAACCCCAATGCGTCGCTTTGGGGCAGCAGCGGACGTTGGAGCTGGTTCGTCAGCGGCGATTACGACCAGAACAAGAATGGCCTGGAAAACCCGGTCGACAGCCTCAACCCGATCCATGACAAAAGCCATCAGGGCAAGGGCTTCGCCGATCTGACCTACCTGGTCAACGAGAACACCCGTCTCAGCCTATTGGTCGGCTACGCCAACAACCGCTTCCAGATCCCCAACAATCCCGGGCAGACGCCTGCGTTCGATTATCTGGGCACCACCGATTTCGATTCGGCGCGCCTGGACGAAAAGCAGCGCGAAAACACCCGCTTCGGCACTTTGGCCCTGCAAGGCACCATCGGCGACACCAACTATCAGATCTCCGCCGGCCAGCGTTACAGCAGCGTCGCCTTCTCGCCCGACGTCGCCGGCGATCTGATCTTCAACGGCACCGCCTCGCAAGTGGACCGCAGCAACCGCGCCAATACCGTGCAGGCGGACTTCGCAACGCCGTGGGGCGGTTCGCATACGCTGCGCTACGGCCTGTACGGCAACTTCGAGCACGCCATCGCCAGCAACAACTCTTACGTCTTCCCGGCGAACGACGACGGCAGCCAGAGCAGCAACGTGCCGCTGTTCATCCCCGACGGCAGCCGTTTCCATGCCAGTACCTACGCGCTCTACCTGCAGGACGAGTGGAAGATCGGCAACGACTGGACCATCAATTACGGGCTGCGCGGCGACAAGTACAAGGCGTTCGGCAATACCGAAGGCCAGCTGAGTCCGCGCCTAGGCGTCATCTGGCGCGCCAGCGACAGCACCACCGTACATGCAGGTTACGCGCGCTACTTCACCCCACCGGCAAGCGAGCTGATCTCCACCAGCGACATCGCGCTGTACGACGGCACCACCAACCAGCAGTCGGCCGGCAACGGCCAGACCACGCCACTGAGCGAGCGTAGCGACTACTACGACCTGGGCATCTCGCAAGTGGTGACCGATCATTTGACGCTGGGTCTGGACATCTATGACCGCAAGGTCGATCGGCTCCAGGACGAAGGCCAGTTCGGTGCGGCCTACGTCTATTCCACCTTCAATTATCGCTATGGCCGCATCCGCGGCGCCGAGTTCAGCGCCGACTACACCAACGGGCCGGTCACGGCGTATTTCAACATTGCCTACAGCAAGGCCATGGGCAAGCGGGTCATCACCAGTCTCTACAACTTTGATCCGGATGCGCTGGCTTACACCTACGACAACTGGATCCATCTGGACCACGATCAGAAGCTGACCTCTTCCGGCGGCATCAACTACGCCTTCAGCGAAGGCAGCAAGGTCGGCCTCAACTATCTGTTCGGCAGCGGCTTACGTACCGACACCGACACCGTGCCCAACGGCGCTTCGCTCCCGTCGTACTTCCAGTTGAATGCCAGCGTTGGCCACGACTTCGACGTCAATACGCACCCGCTGCATGTGCAATTGGCCGCAGTCAATATCCTCAACCGCAGTTACCAGTTGCGCGATGGCGGCGGCATCGGCGTGTTCGCGCCGCAGTGGGCACCGCGCCGTGGCGTCTATGTGAGCCTGCAGCAAGATTTCTGATTGCGGCGCAAGGCAGCAGATGGATCGGATGTATCCGGTCCATCCGCTGGCATGCCTACGATGACGACGCATAAAGATGCGACAGGGTCAGGATGCGTGACGGCTGCAGGGCTAGTGCGCATCGTCTGAAGGGCGCGTTCGTATCGCCTTGTCGCTGTTACCGATGCTGCGAGCCAAGCCGCGATCCACCAGAGCGCGTCAGCGGGAGAGAGCCAGGCGTTCGGCCACACCGTGTATATCACTCCTCGCGACACGCCGTAGTCGCGTGCAAGTGGCAGCAAGTGCCCAGGTGTTGGGTGCAATGAAACAACACATCGAGCGCATCGAATGCGTGCAGCGTAGACCGGCTGCATACCGATGATCCACAGCGCATGACCGGCAGCAGATCAGGGCGACCCTCTGGCCCGTCTATCGCCTGTCGAACCACGCACCATCGCCGCCCAGGCGACGCACGGCCCACGCCTGCCTAAGGGCGACACTACGCGCCTGCCTCCAGGGTTGCAGCAGACCTCATGACGAGCGGCACCCTCAGTGATGAAGCGAACTACGCCGCGCTTTAAAGCCCGCGGACAGCGCCCACAGCGCCAGCCCCACGAACCACACCATGCTCCACATCGGCATGCTCAGCCCCAGGAAGCGCCAATCGATATTGCCGCAGTCGCCGGTGCCGGTCAGCACGGTGCGGAACACCTCGAACGGACCCATCGTCTCGCTCAGAAAGCTCAACGGCGGCCCGCACGAGGACATCATGTCCTTGGGCCGGATCTGCACCCACACGTGGCGCGCCCCGATGCCCATGCCCACACCTGCGGCGATGAAGCTCAACACGCCATAGACCTTTCGCGCGCCCGCAGCTCTCGGCCCATGCAACGCGCCGATCAGGAAGAACACCGCCAGCGCCGCAAACGCGATCCGCTGAAAAATGCACAGCGGGCAAGGCTCCAGACCCAGGTGCAACTGCACGTAGATCGCGTAAGCCAGCAGTCCTGCGCACGCAAGAAAGCCCAGCAGAAACTGTGCCCGGAAACTCCAACGAAATGGATTCATCGTCACTGCTTGCCTAGGGTCAAGTTACCGATTATCAGCCATCGCCAGGGCTGTGACCACGCATGCCCGAGCAGGCCGCCGCAGTGCGCGAAACGCCTGATGCTTATCAGCCGCGAAGCAGAGGCAACGCTAGGTAGTCGCCCCTGCCCCCCCCCCCCCAGACCACATCCATTGCAAGGCTTCATCTGCGTTTTCGGTGTGCTGGAATTGCCAGTGTTCGTTACTCCACGTTCTGGTTTCTGGCAGTTTTCGCCCATGCGGACACGCCGTCCTGCTGCCGAGCAATTGCATGCCGATGAGCTGTTTCGTTCGCGTCTGGAGAACCAGATCGACTTGCGCCATCCACTGGTCCAGCTGAGCCATCGGCTGCCGTGGAGTGCGTTGGAGCAGGCGCTGTCGCCGCGGTTGCCGGCCACCACCGGCACAGGCGGTCGGCCCGCATTGCCGGTGCGCTTGATCGCCGGGCTGCTTTACCTCAAGCACGCCTACGACCTGTCCGACGAGGCGGTCTGCGAGCGCTGGCTGGAAAATCCGTACTGGCAGTTTTTCACCGGCGAGGTGGTGTTCCAGACCTGCTTGCCGTGCGATCCCAGCTCCCTGACCCGTTGGCGACAGCGCCTGGGCGAAGCCGGTCTGGAAGCGCTGTTCCCCCAAGTTTGAGTAGCACCTTAGTTTGGAGTCCAATTCCCTAACCCGAGGAGATTGGACGTGAAGAAGCGTTTTTCCGAAGAGCAGATCATCGGCTTCCTGCGCGAAGCCGAGGCCGGCATGCCGATCAAAGACCTGTGCCGACGGCATGGCTTCAGTGAGGAGTCCTACTACCTGTGGCGCAGCAAGTTTGGCGGCATGAGCGTGCCCGATGCCAAGCGGCTCAAGGACCTGGAGGCCGAGAACACGCGACTGAAGAAGTTGCTGGCCGAGCAGGTGTTCCAGAACGACCTGATCAAGGATGCGCTGCAAAAACAATGGTGAGCGCACCGGCGCGTCGTGCGCTGGTGCGCGAGTGGATCGCAGGTGGCGCCAGCGAGCGCTGCGCCCTGGCAGCGATCGGCATGAGCGCCAGTGCGCTGCGCTATCGCCCGCGCGAGGACCGCAACGTTGAGTTGCGCGAGCGCATCCTTGCGTTGGCGCATCGCCATCGCCGCTATGGCGTGGGGATGATCTCTCTCAAGCTGCGGCAGGAAGGGCGTCTCGTGAACTATAAGCGGGTGGAGCGGCTGTATTGCGAGCAGCAGCTGCAGGTCCGCCGCCGCACGCGTAAATAAGGTGCCGGTAGGCGAGCGTGCGCCGTTGCTGCGGCCCACCAAGGCCAACCAGGTGTGGTCGATGGACGTCGTGTTCGACCGCACCGCCGAAGGTCGGGCGATCAAGTCTCTGGTGATCGTGGACGACGCGACACACCAGGCAGTCGCAATCGACGTGGAACGCGCCATCTCCGGCCACCGGGTAGCACGCGTGCTGGATCGGTTGGCACACAGCGGCGGCCTGCCGCAGATGATCCGCACGGACAATGGCAAGGAGTTCTGTGGCAAGGCCATGGTCGCCTGGGCGCATGCCAATGGTGTGCAGCTACGCCAGATCCAGCCTGGCAAGCCGAACCAGAATGCCTACGTCGAATCCTTCAACGGCCGGCTACGCGACGAATGCCTCAACGAACACTGGTTCCCAACGCTGCTGCATGCGCGCACCGAAATCGAACGCTGGCGCCGCGAATACAACGAACACCGCCCCAAAAAAACAATCGGCGGAATGACGCCGGCGGCCTATGCCCAGCAGTTGGCCAATAGCGATATCATCAACCCCGGACTCTAAACCCGACTGCTACTCAGGATGGGGGGACGTCGGGCGCACACGATCAACACCGCTCACGCGATGAAGGCGGTGGATCCACGTGAGTTGTCGCGGGTGATCGTGGATACCACCGTGCAGGAAAAAGCGATCGCCCATCCCACCGAAAGCCGTTTGCTGGAGGTGGCGCGCAAGAAGCTGGTGCTGCTGGCCAAGCGACACGGCATCGCACTGCGACAGAGCGATGCGCGGCAAGGTCCGGCGTTGCGCCGCAAGGCCGGGCGCCATGCGCATGCGCGCCAGTTCAAGCGCATGCGCAAGGTACTGCGACGCCAACGCACGATCCTGGGACGCGTATTACGCGATCTGCAACGCAAGCTGGCCCAGCAGGAACCCACGGTGCGTGAGCGCATTGGTATCTGGCTGGAGCGCGCACACCGGTTGTTGGCACAGCGCCCCAAGGACAAACAAAAACTGGCTCTCTGAAAATTTGAGTGGGTAGGATTTCGGGTGGTTTACCACTGACGCGGGGATTGGGATGACGGCCAAGGTGTTTGAAGCGGCGCTGGGGATCGGCGCGCCGTGGTCGGTAGGCGCGGTCGAGTTCGACGAAGCGACCAAGGTGTTGACGGTGCCGGTGGACTTCAAGCCGGGCACGAGGTTCAAGGTATCGGGCCAAAAGGGGCTGCATCCGGTTCATGACACCGTGGTCAAGACCTACCGGCACCTGAACTTTTTCCAGCACGAGTGCTACCTGAAGGTTCGCACGCCGCGTGTGAAGCTTGGGGACGGATCGGTTCGCCTGGTCGAGCCGGACTTCGCTGGGCGGTTGTCGGGCTTCACGCTGTTGTTCGAGGCGCTGGTGCTGATGTTGTCGCAGCAAATGCCGTTCGCGGCCGTTGCGCGCATCGTGGGCGAGTCGGCGTACCGGTGCATGCAGGTGTGCAACCGCTATGTCGAGATGGCCCTGGAGCAGGCCGACTTCAGCGACGTCTCGTCGCTGGCCATCGACGAGACGTCGCGCGCTCGCGGCCACGACTATGTGACCTTGGCTGCCGACGCCCAGGCGCGACGCGTGATCTTCGTGACTGAGGGGCGGGACGCCAAAGCCGTGAAGGCGCTGGCTGCCGATCTGGCAGCTCATGGCTGCCCTCCCGAACAGATCACCTCGGTGAGCATCGACATGTCGCCCGCGTTCATCAAGGGCGTAAGCGACCAGTTGCCCAACGCGCAGATCACCTTCGACAAGTTCCACGTTGTCGGACATGCGAACGCGGCCGTGGACAAAACCAGGCGCATCGAGCAGCGCACCGAGAAGTCCCTCAAGGGCATGCGCTGGACGCTGCTCAAGGATGTCTTCAGCCTCAAACCGACGGCCGGCGCAGCATTGCACGGGCTGATCACGGCACCCAAGCTCACACGGACGGCCCGCGCGTGGCTCTACAAGGAGCAGTTGCGCGAGGCGCTTGACCGAAAGCAGATCAACGTGATGCGCGAGAGGCTCAAGCACTGGTGCGTCTGCGTGATGCGATCCAAGGTCGAGGCGATGAAGGAAGTCGCAGCCCTCGTGCGCCGCCACATGGACGGCATCGTCGCCTGGGCGCAGACCCGTCAGACCAACGGCTTCCTTGAAGCCATCAATGGCCTGTTCCAGTCCGCCAAGCGCAGAGCTCGCGGCTTCAAACGCCTGTCCACCATCAAGACCGTCATCTTCCTGATTGCCGGCAAGCTGGACTTCCAAACGTTCAACCCGCATGCCCGGCAACCCACTTGAAATTCAAGAGAGCCCAAAAACTCTACGCCTTGCACGCGCCGGAAGTGGAATGCATGAGCAGGGGCAAGGCCCGCCAACCGTACGAATTTGGCGTCAAGGTCGGCATTGCGGTGAGTGCGCGCAAGGGCTTGATCGTGGGCGCGCGCAGTTTTCCCGGCAATCCCTACGACGGCGATACGTTGGCCGAGCAACTGGAACAGGCGCGCGGGCTGCTGCAGGATGTGGATGTGATCCCGCAGGTGGCGATTGTGGATCTGGGGTATCGCGGGCGCGACGTGGAGGGTGTGCAGATCCTGCATCGGGGCAAAGCCAAGACGCTGACACGACGGCAATGGCGCTGGATCAAACGACGGCAAGCAGTTGAGCCGGTGATCGGACATCTGAAACAGGACTGCCGCTTGAATCGCTGCCATCTCAAAGGCGCCCAAGGCGATGCACTGCACGTGCTCGGCTGCGCCGCTGGCGACAACCTGCGGTGGCGGCTGCGCTGGATCGCATGTTTGCGTGCCTGGTTGCAGGTGGTGCGGGCGCGTTCCTCAATGTCCTCAAGCACCATGTGGCCCGCAAACATGGCACTGGAGGTTTGAGAGGGGTTTTTCAGGGCGACTCTTTATCAGCCGTGGTCCTGCCTCTGGGTAGCGCCCGCGTCATCGTCCGCCGGCGCCAGTTCCCAACCGGTGTTTTCATCAGAGGTGTTGATCGGGGCAAGTGTGTAATCGTGAAGCTCTTGCAGCACCTGTGACATTGGCGTGTAGAAGAGGATGGAACGGGTGCGTTCATCACTGGAGGAGATGATCCCGATCAGATGCATGTCGTAGGTGACGACCGGTCCGCCGGAGTCGCCGCCGTCAAGGCTGACGAACTCGGATCCGTCCGCGGCACTGATGTGATCATAGTTCGGTTGAGCAATTCCCGGTCCGAGCGACATGCCTCGCCACACGCAACGGACACCGGTGCGCCAACCGCTTGTGCAGAATTGCCCATCCGGCGCGTTTGACCACCCGGCGACAGGAACACGTGCTTCCCGTCCGCCGCGTGGCATGAAGACTCGATTGTGCGCGCGGGGCCTATATTGCAAGTACGGATTGCAGATGGCAGCGCCGCTGTTTTGATGAGCCTGGCACCAAGTGTAAGCCGGATTTGGCTCGGGCGGTACCCGCACAAGCTCGAGGTCCGAGGCTGCGGACTGCCATTCGACGATGCCGATTGGCAGTTCCCTCGAGTAGACCGTCCCACCCAGTAGCGAGCAGTGCTTGGCAAGCACGAGCCATCGTGTGGCATTTTGGTACGGCGTCAGTCTCCAGAGAAAGTTACGGGGCACCACCACCGCCCCCGCGGTGCATGATCCCGTATTAACGCCGACCTTCGAGCCAGAGATGACCGGCAGGGCGTCGCGCTCGGGATTGCGCGGGTCCACTTGCGCCATGGCAGCCGAGCATGCGAGGGTGGTGGCGATGGCAATTGCGAGGCATGCCGCGCCTTTCTGTAGTTGTAGGGTTTTCATCAGGGATCGAGTCCTATCAGGGGTGTTCGGGATCTGGGAAAGTAATGCTTTGCAAGATGAATGTACGCGTTTTTTATAGATCGGCGAATTCAACTCCGATTGGCAACGCTGTTGAGGACCTCTTCGGAGAAGACTTCGATGGGCGTTTTGAATCCAAGTATCTTGCGCGGACGATTGTAGAGCCGCTGCTCGATCCATCGCAGGTGCGTATCGGTGATGCGTGCTGACATCGGCCTGTCGTGGCAAGTATTGGCGTGTCAATCCGTTGGCATTTTCGTTGCTGCCGCGCTGTGAACCGCCCCGGGAACCCCGTAGGCTCCATTACTTGAGAAGATGGAGCCATGAGCAGAGCAAGTAAGTGTTCCCCAGAAGTCCGGGAGCGATCGGTGAAGATGGTGCTGGAGCACCAGGGCGGGTACGCGTCGCAGTGGTCGGCGATTGTGTCGGTGGCGCGACGTCCCCCCATCCTGAGTAGCAGTCGGCTTTAGAGTCCGGGGTTGATGATATCGCTATTGGCCAACTGCTGGGCATAGGCCGCCGGCGTCATTCCGCCGATTGTTTTTTTGGGGCGGTGTTCGTTGTATTCGCGGCGCCAGCGTTCGATCTCGGTGCGCGCATGCAGCAGCGTTGGGAACCAGTGTTCGTTGAGGCATTCGTCGCGTAGCCGACCGTTGAAGGATTCGACGTAGGCATTCTGGTTCGGCTTGCCAGGCTGGATCTGGCGTAGCTGCACACCATTGGCATGCGCCCAGGCGACCATGGCCTTGCCACAGAACTCCTTGCCATTGTCCGTGCGGATCATCTTCGGCAGGCCACGACTGTGTGCCAACCGATCCAGCACGCGCACAACGCCGTGTCCCGAGATCGCACGCTCCACGTCGATGGCGACCGCTTCGTGGGTTGCGTCGTCCACGATCACCAGGCATTTGATTGCCCTGCCTTCGGCGGTGCGGTCGAACACGACGTCCATCGACCACACCTGGTTGGCCTTGGTGGGCCGCAGCAACGGTGCACGCTCGCCTACCGGCACCTTTTTAGTCGCCCCTGAAAAACCCTCTCAAACACCAAATGCCATGTTTGCGGGCCACATGGTGCTTGAGGGCGTTGAGGAACGCGCCCGCACCACCTGCAACCAGGCACGCAAAAAGGCGATCCAGCGCAGCAGCCAGCGCAGGTTGTCGCCAGCGGCGCAGCCGAGCACGTGCAGTGCATCGCCTTGGGCGCCTTTGAGATGGCAGCGATTCAAGCGGCAGTCCTGTTTCAAATGTCCGATCACCGGCTCTACCGCTTGCCGTCGTTTGATCCAGCGCCATTGCCGTCGTGTCAGCGTCTTGGCTTGGCCGCGATGCAGGATCTGCACACCTTAGACTCAATCTCCAAGTGCAACACCCTCTCAGCAGTTAGGGTATGCACATGTCAAAAAGCTACCTGATTAGCACGCACTTTCAGCGGTGAACATGGTGACATCACGCAGGGCCCGCTCGGACCACGGCTTGCTGGCGGCTGCGGCGGCCAGCAAGCTGGGCACCAGCCGGGTCAGATCGAAACGGCGGTTGAACCGCCACATCGTCTCTGCCAGGTAGCGCTGGGCGTATTTGGCGAATTTGAAGGCGTGCTAGGCACCGTCCAGCGAACGCTTTAGGTTGGACAACACCACGTTGACCCAGCGTGCGTTCTCTGCCTCGCAGCGACTTCGACCGCTGCCTTCGATCACCGTGTGCGCGTGCTCGGCTTCCAGTGCTCGAAACGCACCGAGTCCATCACTGTAGACATCTGCTCCAGGATGCAGGCGTTGCCCGATCCATTCCGACAGCGCCGCCTTGGTGAAGCCTGGGACCGGATCCATCACCGCGCGCAATGGACGACCGTCTTCAGTGGTCTCCACGGCGATCACGAAAGGGCGCTTGTTCTCCGAGCCGCGCCCGGCCTTGCCACCGTTGCGTTCTCCTCCCAGGTAGGCATCGTCCAGTTGCACGATCCCGCCCAACTTGCGGTTCGCCTCGCGTTGGGTCATGGCCTGCATCAGCTTGTGCTTCATTGGCCACGCTGTCGGGTAGCTCACTCCCAGGTGTCGCATCAACTCCAGCGCCGACAGGTTCGTCTTGCTCTGGCCCAGCAGATACATGCCAAGCAGCCAGGTGCGTAGCGGCAGCTTGCTGTTGTCCATCACCGTGCCCGAGCGCAGGCTGGTCTGGCGATAGCAGGCCGTGCACTGCCAGTACGTGGTGCCGTGACGCTGGAATCGACTGTGCGCGGTAGCGGCGCAACGCGGACAAACAAAGCCCTGTGGCCAGCGCGAGATCTCCAACGCCTGCTCGCACTGCTGCGCGTTGCCATAGCGCTTGAGGAACGCCGGCAACGACAGCCCGGCTTGGAACTGCACACGATTCATGGCCATGATCTGGTCTCGGTGAAGCGACGGTCCTACCATCGACCGGTCGGCTCTCACTGGCTGCGACTGTGCTGAAAGATCGTGCTAATCAGGAAAAGCTATCAACACCTCAGTGCGGAAGAGCGCGCAATGCTCCAGATCGAGAGGGGGCGCGGTCAAAGTGTGCGCGCGATTTCCAGGATTTTAGGCAGGAGCCCGTCGACATTGAGTCGGGAATTGGCCAAGCAGGACAGTACCACCTATTGCGCGCGCAGTGCGGGCAAGCGCTACCGCGCACGGCGTCAGCTTAGCGTCCGGCAGCGGCGACTGACGCCAGGAACGCCGTTATTCCAGCTGGTGCGAGATCATCTGGTGCTATGGCGCTGGTCGCCCCAGCAGATTGCTGCCAAGCTCTCGCATATGTATCCGGATGATCCTGCCCAGCGCGTCAGCCACGAAACCATTTACGCTAGCATCTACGCGCATCCGCGTGGGGGCTTGAAGAAGGAACTGGTCCAGGCCCTGCGTCAGCACAAGCCCAAACGCGGATGACGGCGTACAACGGCGGCCACACGCAGCTGGGTGCCGGAGGAGTTGCGGATTGTGCATCGCCCCGAAGAAGTGCAGACGCGCTTGGTCCCAGGTCATTGGGAAGGCGACTTGATCAAGGGCGCATTCAATCGTTCTTGCGTGGGCACGTTGGTGGAACGCAAGACGCGCTTTGTCGTGCTGTGCCGCATGGATGGCTGCACGGCCGCAGATGCGCTGGAAGGGTTTACCCGGCAAATGAAGAAACTGCCGGCCTCAATGCGGACAAGTCTGACCTACGATCGCGGTACCGAGCTCACGTGCTACGCCGAGCTGATGCAAGGATTGAACATCGACGTGTGGTTCGCTGATCCACATGCGCCGTGGCAGCGGGGAAGTAACGAGAACACCAACGGCCTGCTGCGCCAATTCCTGCCCAAGGGCGCCGACCTGTCCACTGTCAGCCAAGAGTATCTCAATCACATCGCACTGCTGATGAATACCCGCCCTCGTCAGACGCTCGGATGGAAGACACCAAGCGAGGCAATGGAGGAAGAAATCGCAGCACTCAAATCACGTGTTGCACTTGAATCTTGAGACTGCCCACCCTCCACGTCGCGCCCGCGATACCCCAGATCCACGATCGCCACCTGCGGGATCACATTCACATCCTGCAGCAGCCCGCGCGCCTGTTCCAGTTGCTCAGCCAACGTATCGCCGTCGTAGGGATGACCGGGAAAACTGCGCGCGCCCACGATCAAGCCCTTGCGCGCACTCACCGCAATGCCGACCTTGACGCCACATTCGTAGGGGCTGCTTGCCTTGCCCTTGCTCATGCATTCCACTTCCGGCGCGTGCAAGGCGTAGAGTTTTTGTTTGTCCTTGGGACGCTGTGCCAACAACCGGTGTGCGCGCTCCAACCAGACACCGATGCGCTCACGTACCGACGGTTCCAGCTGGTCCAGCTTGCGTTGCAGATCGCGTGATACCCGTCCCAGGATCGTGCGTTGGCGTCGCAGCACCTTGCGCATGCGCTTGAACTGGCGCGCATGCGCATGGCGCCCGGCCTTGCGGCTCAACCCCGGACCTTGCCGCGCATAGGTTTGTCGCAGTGCAATGCCGTGTCGCTTGGCCAGCAGCACCAGCTTCTTGCGCGCCACCTCCAGCAAACGGCTGTCGGTGGGATGGGCGATCGCTTTTTCCTGCACGGTGGTATCCACGATCACCCGCGACAACTCGCGCGCATCCACCGCCTTCATCGCGTGAGCGGTGTGGATCGTATGCGCCAACAGCGCTTCCATACCGGCTTCGCCCAGGCGCTGTCGCCAACGGGTCAGGGAGCTGGGATCGCACGGCAAGCAGGTCTGGAACACCACCTCGCCGGTGAAGAACTGCCAGTACGGATTTTTCAGCCAACGTTCGCACACCGCTTCATCGGACAGGTGGTAGGCGTGCTTGAGGTAGAACAGCCCGGCGATCAGACGCATCGGCAATGCGGGTCGACCGCCTGTGCTAGTGGTGGCCGGCAACTGCGGCGACAACGCCTGCTCCAACGCACTCCACGGCAGCCGATGGCTCAGCTGGACCAGTGGATGGCGCAAGTCGATCTGGTTCTCCAGACGCGAACGAAACAGCTCATCGGCATGCAATTGCTCGGCAGCAGGACGGCGTGTCCGCATGGGCGAAAACTGCCAGAAACCAGTAGTTCTACTGTATTACTAAATCCGAATCCGTTGGTACGGTGAGACCCCGCAACACGGGCAGTGTGGGAGGCTTCTGGCGATCAGCCTAGCCAGTCCGAAGGCCAGCGTGGCAATCGAGTTGGGATGGTGACGTTGCATTGGGGCCAGACCCGCGCGGGCGGACGCTTTTGGATACTGCAGGCATCTTGAATGCGACGGAGTTTTTTTTACTGCGCAGGCGCTCGCGCATCAAGAACCCGTATGCGGCGATGCACAGACTGGCGTGATGGTGAAAACCACGCCAGTTGCGCCCTTCATAGTGATGCAGGCCCAACTCCGACTTCAGCTCCTGATAATCGCGTTCAATCCGCCATCGGCCTTGTGCCGTGGCAACCAGTGTCTTGACCGGCGTTTGCTTTGGTAGCGTCGAGAACCAGTAGTGGCGGGGCTCGGACTCTCCCGGCGGCCACTCGATCAGCAGCCACTGCTCGTCATGTGCCTGGCGATTGTGTGCGGCACGAACCCGCACCGCCGCGAACCGCGAACTGAGCGTGGCGTCGCTGCCCTGGCGCCAGCTGACCTGCCGATACGTCCTTGCGGGCAAGCGCTGCGCGACTTCATGTACCGAGATCGGCGCATGTGCGCTATCGCGCATCGGTCGTGTGCGGGGCCGACCGCCCTTAGGGCTGGCTGGCGGCATGGGCGCAGGTTGGTGCGATCCCCACCAGACCTTCGTGTTGCTGCGGACGCCAACCATGTACAGCAGGCCGCGTTCGCTGAGCTGATCTCGCCAGTGGGTCTCGGTGCCGTAGGCCGCATCGGCTAGCACGACGCCTGCCGCAATCCCTGTCGCCAGCGCGCTGTCGATCTGATCCATGGCCAGCGCTGTCTTGGTCTGAAACACGACCTGATCCGGAACGCCTGCCTTCTTGCGCCGCACAGTGTCCTGAGCCCACTGCTCGGGAAGATACAGCCGATAGCCCACTGGCAGGCTGCCGTGTTCGTTGGCGATCGACAAACTCACGGCAACCTGGCAATTGTCCGTCTTGCCAAGGCGGCCGCAGTACTGGCGTGCAACACCGACCGAATGCACCCCCTTCTTTGAAAATCCCGTGTCGTCCACGATCCAGTGACACGCTGCGCTCTTCCTGCTCAGGGTCGGCAGCACCTGTGCCGCCACCGCCGCCAGCAGCGCTTGATCGCTCCAGTCGGCATCGGCCACCAGATGGTGCATCGATTGATGGGCTGAGCGCACGTTCTGCGGGTGCACCCGCGCGGCCATGGGCTCCACGCTCTTGCGCCCTCCAGGCAGTAGCAACCCTTTCAGGTACCAGTGTGCGGGCTGTTTGCGATCCGCATGGGACAGGGCGGCAGCAACTACTTCCCCGTACTGTTCAAAACGCACTTCCAGTGACCTATTCAACACAGCTCTCCCGCGCGGCCTGAAGGTCTTCCAATAGTGGCACAAAGGTATGATTATTTGTAACGCAGTGGAAGTAGGTAGAGTAACGAAAAATGGCAGTTCCAGCACGCCAAAACCGCAGGTGAGGCCTTGCAATGGATGCGGTCTGGGGGTTTTTCAGGGGGCGACTTTTTACGCTTGCGGCGGCGGACCTGCAGCTGCTGCTGGCGATACAACCGCTCCACGCCCTTGTCGTTCACGAGACGACCTTCCTGCCGCAGCTTGAGAGAGATCATCCCCACGCCATAGCGGCGATGGCGATGCGCCAACGCAACACTGTGCTCGCGCAGCTCAACGTTGCGGTCCTCGCGCGGGCAATAGCGCAGCGCACTGGCGCTCATGCCGATCGCTGCCAGGGCGCAGCGCTCGCTGGCGCCACCTGCGATCCACTCGCGCACCAGCGCACGACGCGCCGGTGCGCTCACCATTGTTTTTGCAGCGCATCCTTGATCAGGTCGTTCTGGAACACCTGCTCGGCCAGCAACTTCTTCAGCCGCGTGTTCTCGGCCTCCAGATCCTTGAGCCGCTTGGCATCGGGCACGCTCATGCCGCCGAACTTGCTGCGCCACAGGTAGTAGGACGCCTCACTGAAGCCATGCCGCCGGCACATGTCCTTGATCGCCATGCCGGCCTCGGCTTCGCGCAGGAAGCCGATGATCTGCTCTTCGGAAAAACGCTTCTTCACGTCCAATCTCCTCGGGATAGAACGATACCGCTACATGCTTTATATGAAACCGGGATGTCGATGCGCGCCATCGCCGATGTATTGGCGCGTGCGCCCAGCACGATCAGTCGTGAGCTGCGCCGCAATCAGCACGCTGCGCGGTACCAGCCCGATCACGCGCAGCGCATCAGCGCCCATCGGCGCGCACAGGCCAGCCGGCGACCACGCATCAACGCTGAGCGTATCCGTCAGATCGAGGTCCTGCTGAGGGAGGACGTCAGTCCCGAACAGATCGCCGGCCGCACCGGCTTGGCCAGTCACGAATGGATCTATCGGCACATCGACGCCGACCAGAAGCTTGGTGGTCAGCTGTTCATGCATCTACGCAAACGCCGCCGCAAGCGCCGTCGGCGTGGCGTGCGCGATGGCCGCGGGCAGCTGACGCATCGGCGCAGCTGGACACAGCGCCCCAGTGTGGTTGAGCAGCGAAGCCGTATCGGCGACTGGGAGCTGGAGACCATCAGGGCCTCGCACGGACGCGCCGTGGTGGTCAGCATGACCGAACGCCGCAGTCGCCTGCATCTTCTGGCTTATTCGCCTGACGGCACTGCCGAGAACGTGCGCAACGCCATCGTCCAGCGACTGGGCGGCCTGCGCCATGCAGTTCACACCCTCACCGCCGACAACGGCAAGGAGTTCGCCGATCATCGGCTCATTGCCGCCTGCCTGCAGAGCGATTTCTATTTCGCAGATCCGTACTGCCCATGGCAGCGCGGCAGCAACGAGAATGCCAACGGATTGACACGCCAATACCTGCCACGACAGGCCGATGTCAGCACCATCACCGATGCGCACCTGCGATGGATCGAGCAGCGGCTCTACAATCGTCCGCGCAAGATACTTGGATTCAAAACGCCCCTCGAAGTCTTCTCCGAGGAGGTCCTCAACAGCGTTGCGAATCAGAGTTGAATCCGCCCAACATCAGCTACACCGGTGATTCTGGACCCCTGGTTGCAGTGAAGTAGCAACGCTCCTTGGTAATCGGATCATCGAATGCCAGCGTGTGCGCGAACAGTTGCAGCTGACGCTCCGGGTCGTCGGGCCGCTGGGCTTAGAACCTGTTCACGATCTTATTCAAACCGTGCAAACTCCACGAATGCGCGAGAAGAACTATCCAAGTGACGTGAGCCGTGAGCGGTTCGAGCAAATCCGCCCGATTCTGGAGCAAGCCCGCAAGCGCACCAAGCCTGTGACAGTGGATATGTATGAGGTGTGGTGCGCAGTGCTGTATCTGCTACGGACAGGTTGCCCGTGGCGTGCGTTGCCCAGTGACTTTCCGAAGTGGCGCACGGTGCATTCCTACTTTGCCAAGTGGAGCGAAGTGGACGATGAAGGAATGAGCCTGCTGGAGCGGGCGCTTAAAAAATCAGGTTGGCGCGGCCCGCGAGAAACAGGGGCGCAAGGCCTGCAGTACGTTCTTGATCGTGGACGCGCAGAGCGTGAAGAACAGTGATACAGCCGGCCAGAAAGGCTATGACGCGGGCAAGAAGGTATCGGGGATCAAGCGCCACATCGCGGTGGATACGCAAGGCTTTCCACATGCCGTTGCGGTGACCACGGCGGAAGTCACCGATCGTCAAGGTGCGCTGGAGGCATTGAAACGCTGCCGATCGGGTTTAGGTCGGGTGAAACGCCTGCTGTGCGACAGCGGCTACACTGGAGATCCCTTCGCCGAGGGCGTACAGGACATTCTGGGCAAGCATGTCACCGTACAGATTGCCAAGCGCAGCGAGCTGCATACCTTCAAGGTCATGCCCAAGCGCTGGAGTGTCGAACGCAGCTTTGCCTGGCTGGAGAAGAACCGGAGGCTATGGAAGAACTGCGAGCGAAGGCTCAATACCAGCTTGCAGTTCATCCACCTGGCGTTCCTGGCACTGCTGCTCAGGAGATCGTGAACAGGTTCTTAGAGGTCGGGATAGAAACGATCGTGCAGGATCGGCGCGCCTAGCGCGGCCATGTGTACACGCAACTGATGCTTGCGGCCGGTGACGGGCTCCAGCCGATACGTCCATGTGTCTGCTCCGGGCGCGACCACATCGATCACCGTCTCGCTATTCGGTTCGCCCACGCCCTCGCGCATGCGGAAGAACGGCTCACCCGGCTCCAGCCAGCTGCGGTGCACGTACGGAAAGCTCAACTCTGGCAGCGGCGGTGCCACCACGAGGTACTGCTTGCGGATGCGCCGCTCGCGAAACAACGCCTGATAGATTCCGCGCGTGGCCGGGTTCGCCGAGAACAGTACCAGCCCGGCGGTCTCGCGATCAATGCGGTGCAACGGCACCAGCGCCGGATTGTCCAGCCGCCGCACCAGTCGCGTCAGCAGCGTCTCGTGCACATACGCACCGGCCGGCGCAACCGGCAAAAAATGCGGTTTGCAGGCCACGACCAGATTCGCGTCGGCGTGCAGCACGGTCTCGACATACGGAATCACTGGCTCATCGGCGACCTCGCGGAAATAGCGGATTTCCGCACCCACGCGATAGGGCGCTGCAAGCGCCAAGGCATGGTCGTTGGCATCGCGCACCAGGCCGCGCGCGAAGCGGTCGCGCCATCACTCGGGCGCAATCGCCGGAAAACATGCACACAGCGCATCGAACACCGTGACCCACGGACCGGCCGGCAGCTGGAAGCGGCTGGCCGGCGTGCCAGCGTGAGTGCGGGGTGCATCGGGCATCGGGCATCGGGCATCGCCGAGATCGCAAGAGATCGCAAGAGATCGAGAGTGCCGCATGGTAACGCGCGACCTGATTAAGGCCTGTTAACATTAATGTCTCGAGCGATTAAACTATTGGGCATGGAGATCACGCCAGCACAATTTGCACTCATCGAGCATTGCCTACCTTTGCAACGCGGCAATGTCAGCATGACCAACCTGCAGGTAGTCAACGCCCTTCTTTACGTCGCAGAGCATGGCTGCAAATGGCGCGGTCTGCCCGAGCGCTTTGGCAACTGGCATACGGTGTACACGCGCATTAACCGTTGGGCCAAGTCCGGTGTGCTGGACCGGATGTTCGCCCAATTGCAGACCTGCCAGATCGTGCGCATCAAAATCGAAGCGGTCTCGCTGGACTCCACCAGCATCAAGGTGCATCCGGATGGCACTGGCGCATTAAAAAAAACGGCCCACAATCCATCGGGAAATCGCGCGGCGGATGGAACACCAAAATTCATATGGTTGCCGCAGATGCTCGAACAGCCATCACGTTCGGATTGACGCCTGGCAACGCACATGACGCACCCGCAGGCCGCGCGTTGCTTGAACACCTGGGGCCAGTGGAGCGGCCGGTTCATCTGCTGATGGATCGCGCTTACGAAGGCAATGAAACCCGCCAGTTGGCGCTCGATCTTGGCTTCGTGCCGGTGGTTCCACCCAAGTCCAATCGGGTCGATCCTTGGGAGTACGACAAGGAAATGTACAAGCGGCGCAACGAAGTGGAGAGGCTGTTCCGTCGCTTGAAGGGCTACCGACGGATTTTCACGCGCTTCGAGAAGCTGGATGTCATGTTCCTTGGCTTCCTCAGCTTCGTTCTGATCGTTGATGGGCTTCGGATGTGTTAACAGGCCCTAGCACGATCTTTCAGCACAGTCGCAGCCAGTGAGAGCCGACCGGTCGATGCTAGGACCGTCGCTCCACCGAGACCAGATCATGGCCATGAATCGTGTGCAGTTCCAAGCCGGGCTGTCGTTGCCGGCGTTCCTCAAGCGCTATGGCAACGCGCAGCAGTGCGAGCAGGCGTTGGAGATCTCGCGCTGGCCACAGGGCTTTGTTTGTCCGCGTTGCGCCGCTACCGCGCACAGTCGATTCCAGCGTCACGGCACCACGTACTGGCAGTGCACGGCCTGCTATCGCCAGACCAGCCTGCGCTCGGGCACGGTGATGGACAACAGCAAGCTGCCGCTACGCACCTGGCTGCTTGGCATGTATCTGCTGGGCCAGAGCAAGACGAACCTGTCGGCGCTGGAGTTGATGCGACACCTGGGAGTGAGCTACCCGACAGCGTGGCCAATGAAGCACAAGCTGATGCAGGCCATGACCCAACGCGAGGCGAACCGCAAGTTGGGCGGGATCGTGCAACTGGACGATGCCTACCTGGGCGGAGAACGCAACGGTGGCAAGGCCGGGCGCGGCTCGGAGAACAAGCGCCCTTTCGTGATCGCCGTGGAGACCACTGAAGACGGTCGTCCATTGCGCGCGGTGATGGATCCGGTCCCAGGCTTCACCAAGGCGGCGCTGTCGGAATGGATCGGGCAACGCCTGCATCCTGGAGCAGATGTCTACAGTGATGGACTCGGTGCGTTTCGAGCACTGGAAGCCGAGCACGCGCACACGGTGATCGAAGGCAGCGGTCGAAGTCGCTGCGAGGCAGAGAACGCACGCTGGGTCAACGTGGTGTTGTCCAACCTAAAGCGTTCGCTGGACGGTGCCTATCACGCCTTCAAATTCGCCAAATACGCCCAGCGCTACCTGGCAGAGACGATGTGGCGGTTCAACCGCCGTTTCGATCTGACCCGGCTGGTGCCCAGCTTGCTGGCCGCCGCAGCCGCCAGCAAGCCGTGGTCCGAGCGGGCCCTGCGTGATGTCACCATGTTCACCGCTGAAAGTGCGTGCTAATCAGGACGCGCGATGCCGCGACGCATTGCATGCCGCATCGCGAGTGCTTGCAGGACTGCAGCATCGTTTGCTCGCTGCTGGCGTCCGCATGCGCGAAGCACTGTGCGCTCGCGCGACGTCGCTACATCGACGCGCGGTGTTCTGGAACTTACGTTCGAATACCAACGCGTGCGATCGCGCACCATGCCACGCACTGATCACCAGCCCCGCAGCCTGCAACACACGTGTCATCGCGACCGTTGATCTTGGGTGCTGTCAGCACGCACTTCCTACACTCCCTTTCTCAAGCAGGAACATCACCATGCGTTCAACACTTCACGCAAGCGTCGTGACGGCCGGACTGTGTGCACTCGTCACCACCAGTGCGGCCATCGCCGCAGTGCCATCGGTGGCCCAATGCCTCACGCCTCAGCCGTGGGCGCATTCCAACGCCGGCGTGGTTGTCGGTAACGGCACCGCGGCCAGTTGTACCGCCAGTGCACTCGCTACCGCGGTGGCGCAGGGTGGCTATGTCACCTTCAACTGCGGTGCGAGTGCGGTCAGCATCGCCGTCAACCAGACCATCAACATCAGCGCCAGCACGCCAACGGTGATCGATGGCCAAGGCAAGATCACCCTGGACGGCGGCCAGGTCGCGCGCATCTTCCAGGTGCAGAACGGCAATGCGCTGTCGGTGCGCAATCTCAAACTGCAGAACGGCAGCTCCGTGCAGCCTGCATCCAACACCCAGTACGCTCCCGGCACCTGGGGTGGCGGCGCGATCAAGGTCAGCTACCGCGGCAAGCTGGAAGTGATCAACAGCCAGTTCCTGAGCAACCGCAGCAGCATTGGGGGTGGCGCCATCTTCGCCGGCAGCGATGCCGACGTGACCATCGTCAAGAGCTCTTTTTCGAAGAACACCTCGTGGTTGGGCGGCGCTCTGTACACGCAGCTCAGCCGCCTGACCATCGTCAATTCCGAGTTCGTCGGTAACCAGGCGATCAATGCACCGGCCGGCTTCCCCGATGCCGATCAGTTCGGCAACAGCGGCGCGATCGACACCGACGGCGCCTCGCTCGCGGGCTACCTCAACGCCGCCGCCGGTGGCGCGACGCTATCGGTGTGCGGCACCGTGGTGCGCAACAACACCGCAGCCAATAGCGGCGGCGGCGCCACCCTGTGGGCGTATGCGCCCGACACCATCGACGTGCGTTACTCGACCTTCGCCAACAATATCGCCTACGGCGGCCCGGCCGGTGGTGCGCGCATCAGCCTCGGCTTTGGCGACACCACCCACTCCGGTACCACCATCACCACCCCGGGCATCATCAACGTCGAGGAAACCAGCTTCCTGTCCAACCGCGCCGAGAAGAGCAATGCCGGCGCCCTGTACATGGACTGCTACGGCCCGTCCTGCAACGTCAGCAACAGCACCTTCTACGGTAACTACGCCAAGGGTGTCGGCGCAGCGATTCAGCACGTGGGCTGGCAACCGTCCAATGGCGACCAGGGCAAGACCACAGTGCGCTTCAACAACGTGACCTTCGCCGAGAACACCCCTGGGTCCACATTGTTCGGTAGCGGCTTCGACATCCGCAACAGCATCCTGTACTCCAAGACCGAGCGCACCTTCTGCAACGATCAGAGCAACACTGGCAATAACCTGATCGAGTACTCCGCCGCGGGCGGCCTGTTCTACAGCTGCCTCACCGCCGGCCTGGTGCGCGCCACCAATCCGCTGCTGGGCGCACCAGCGGCCAACGGTGGGCCCACGCTCACCCAATTGCCCGCGTCCAACAGCCCGGTGCTCAATCTCGGTAGCAACTGCCGCACGATCGACCAGCGTGGCGTTGCACGCGATACCGCTGTGTGCGATGCGGGCGCGGTGGAAATCAAGTAGGTCGAACTGCGCGTCCTCGTCGTCTGGCGAGGACGCGCGTTTGGGTGGCATGGTGGACTAGGGCCTGTTAACACATCCGAAGCCCATCAACGACCAGAACGAAGCTGAGGAAGCCAAGGAACATGACATCCAGCTGCTCGAAACGCGTGAAAATCCGTCGGTAGCCCTTCAAGCGACGGAACAGCCTCTCCACTTCGTTGCGCCGCTTGTACATTTCCTTGTCGTACTCCCAAGGATCGACCCGATTGGACTTGGGTGGAACCACCGGCACGAAGCCAAGATCGAGCGCCAACTGGCGGGTTTCATTGCCTTCGTAAGCGCGATCCATCAGCAGATGAACCGGCCGCTCCACTGGCCCCAGGTGTTCAAGCAACGCGCGGCCTGCGGGTGCGTCATGTGCGTTGCCAGGCGTCAATCCGAACGTGATGGCTGTTCGAGCATCTGCGGCAACCATATGAATTTTGGTGTTCCATCCGCCGCGCGATTTCCCGATGGATTGTGGGCCGTTTTTTTTAATGCGCCAGTGCCATCCGGATGCACCTTGATGCTGGTGGAGTCCAGCGAGACCGCTTCGATTTTGATGCGCACGATCTGGCAGGTCTGCAATTGGGCGAACATCCGGTCCAGCACACCGGACTTGGCCCAACGATTAATGCGCGTGTACACCGTATGCCAGTTGCCAAAGCGCTCGGGCAGACCGCGCCATTTGCAGCCATGCTCTGCGACGTAAAGAAGGGCGTTGACTACCTGCAGGTTGGTCATGCTGACATTGCCGCGTTGCAAAGGTAGGCAATGCTCGATGAGTGCAAATTGTGCTGGCGTGATCTCCATGCCCAATAGTTTAATCGCTCGAGACATTAATGTTAACAGGCCCTAAGCCAGAGAAGAGTGCCAACCATGCGCGCCAGCGAAGTATTGCAGAAGTGCCTGTCTAACTCACTCTCCGGGATGCATGCATTACGCCAACGCACCTTGCTGCGCGCGATTGAAGCGCTGGTGCACGGAGGCCGGCTGACACTGATCGACCTTGCACGTGCCTGGCCCGGCGCGACGCGGGTACGTGCGCCCCTCAAGGCATGTGACCGCCTGCTATGCAATCGCACGTTGCAGGTCGAGCGATCAGCCATCGAGCAGGACATGGCGCATTGGCTACTGCGCGGCGACCAGCCGGTGATCGTCATCGACTGGAGCGATTTGAAGCCGGACAAGTCGTGGTGTCTGCTGCGCGCAGCCGTGCCGGTCGGTGGACGCACGCTCACCTTGCTGGATATGGTGGTTTCCGGGAAACAGCAGGGATCGCCAGGCGCGGAGAAACGCTTTTTGCAGCAGCTCAGGGCACTGATTCCAGACGATGTGCGTCCGATCCTGGTCACGGACGCCGGATTCCGCACGCCATGGTTTCGCGCGGTGTCGGCGATGGGCTGGGATTGGGTCGGGCGTCTGCGCGGACGTACGCAGGTCAAACCGCAAGACGTGCCCGATGATGCAGTGCAATGGATCGATAGCCGTCGCCTGCATGCGCTGGCGTCCAACCGTGCACGCGCATTGCCACCGATGCAGGCCAATCGCAGCGATCCCCTCGATTGCCGTCTGGTGCTCTATGCCAAGACACGCCAGGGACGTCAGCAACGCAATCGACGCTCATCCGCCAAAGTCTCGCGTGCATCATCCAGTTTGAAAGCCGCAGCGCGTGAGCGCGAGCCGTGGTTGATCGTTGCCTCCCCACAGCTACACGCACCCAGCGCAAAGCAATTGGTCAACCTGTACGCACGACGGATGCAGATCGAGCTGGCATTTCGTGATCTGAAGTCGCACCGCTACGGTCAGGCGATGGAAGACAGCCTGACCCGTCGCGGCGAGCGGTTGCAGATCCTGTTGTTGCTCAACACGCTGGCCACCTTCGCCAGTTGGCTGGCAGGACTGGGATGCGGTATCGCCCAGTGGCTATCTCCACGCAGCAGCACACGCAAACTCTACTCGACGCTGCGCGTCGGCCGCGAGGCGCTGGTCAGGCGCTGGCCGATGGAACCAGTCTCACGCTGGCTAGAACGCTTGCGCGCGCTGCCCGACGCAGTGCGCGAGCAGATGACATTGGTGCTTTAAAAACGTGGGGATACCTAATTCTACTGTGTTACTAAATCCGAATCCGTTGGTACGGTGAGACCCCGCAACACGGGCAGTGTGGGAGGCTTCTGGCGATCAGCCTAGCCAGTCCGAAGGCCAGCGTGGCAATCGAGTTGGGATGGTGACGTTGCATTGGGGCCAGACCCGCGCGGGCGGACGCTTTTGGATACTGCAGGCATCTTGAATGCGACGGAGTTTTTTTTACTGCGCAGGCGCTCGCGCATCAAGAACCCGTATGCGGCGATGCACAGACTGGCGTGATGGTGAAAACCACGCCAGTTGCGCCCTTCATAGTGATGCAGGCCCAACTCCGACTTCAGCTCCTGATAATCGCGTTCAATCCGCCATCGGCCTTGTGCCGTGGCAACCAGTGTCTTGACCGGCGTTTGCTTTGGTCGCGTCGAGAACCAGTAGTGGTGGGGCTCGGACTCTCCCGGCGGCCACTCGATCAGCAGCCACTGCTCGTCATGTGCCTGGCGATTGTGTGCGGCACGAACCCGCACCGCCGCGAACCGCGAACTGAGCGTTGCGTCGCTGCCCTGGCGCCAGCTGACCTGCCGATACGTCCTTGCGGGCAAGCTCTGCGCGACTTCATGTACCGAGATCGGCGCATGTGCGCTATCGCGCATCGGTCGTGTGCGGGGCCGACCGCCCTTAGGGCTGGCTGGCGGCATGGGCGCAGGTTGGTGCGATCCCCACCAGACCTTCGTGTTGCTGCGGACGCCAACCATGTACAGCAGGCCGCGTTCGCTGAGCTGGTCTCGCCAGTGGGTCTCGGTGCCGTAGGCCGCATCGGCTAGCACGACGCCTGCCGCAATCCCTGTCGCCAGCGCGCTGTCGATCTGATCCATGGCCAGCGCTGTCTTGGTCTGAAACACGACCTGATCCGGAACGCCTGCCTTCTTGCGCCGCACAGTGTCCTGAGCCCACTGCTCGGGAAGATACAGCCGATAGCCCACTGGCAGGCTGCCGTGTTCGTTGGCGATCGACAAACTCACGGCAACCTGGCAATTGTCCGTCTTGCCAAGGCGGCCGTAGTACTGGCGTGCAACACCGACCGAATGCACCCCCTTCTTTGAAAATCCCGTGTCGTCCACGATCCAGTGACACGCTGCGCTCTTCCTGCTCAGGGGCGGCAGCACCTGTGCCGCCACCGCCGCCAGCAGCGCTTGATCGCTCCAGTCGGCATCGGCCACCAGATGGTGCATCGATTGATGGGCTGAGCCCACGTTCTGCGGGTGCACCCGCGCGGCCATGGGCTCCACGCTCTTGCGCCCTCCAGGCAGTAGCAACCCCTTCAGGTACTTAGAGCCTGTTCACGATCTTATTCAAACCGTGCAAACTCCACGAATGCGCGAGAAGAACGATCCAAGTGACGTGAGCCGTGAGCGGTTCGAGCAAATCCGCCCGATTCTGGAGCAAGCCCGCAAGCGCACCAAGCCTGTGACAGTGGATATGTATGAGGTGTGGTGCGCAGTGCTGTATCTGCTACGGACAGGTTGCCCGTGGCGTGCGTTGCCCAGTGACTTTCCGAAGTGGCGCACGGTGCATTCCTACTTTGCCAAGTGGAGCGAAGTGGACGATGAAGGAATGAGCCTGCTGGAGCGGGCGCTTAAAAAATCAGGTTGGCGCGGCCCGCGAGAAACAGGGGCGCAAGGCCTGCAGTACGTTCTTGATCGTGGACGCGCAGAGCGTGAAGAACAGTGATACAGCCGGCCAGAAAGGCTATGACGCGGGCAAGAAGGTATCGGGGATCAAGCGCCACATCGCGGTGGATACGCAAGGCTTTCCACATGCCGTTGCGGTGACCACGGCGGAAGTCACCGATCGTCAAGGTGCGCTGGAGGCATTGAAACGCTGCCGATCGGGTTTAGGTCGGGTGAAACGCCTGCTGTGCGACAGCGGCTACACTGGAGATCCCTTCGCCGAGGGCGTACAGGACATTCTGGGCAAGCATGTCACCGTACAGATTGCCAAGCGCAGCGAGCTGCATACCTTCAAGGTCATGCCCAAGCGCTGGATTGTCGAACGCAGCTTTGCCTGGCTGGAGAAGAACCGGAGGCTATGGAAGAACTGCGAGCGAAGGCTCAATACCAGCTTGCAGTTCATCCACCTGGCGTTCCTGGCACTGCTGCTCAGGAGATCGTGAACAGGCTCTAAGGGCGGTCGGCCCCGCACACGACCGATGCGCGATAGCGCACATGCGCCGATCTCGGTACATGAAGTCGCGCAGCGCTTGCCCGCAAGGACGTATCGGCAGGTCAGCTGGCGCCAGGGCAGCGACGCAACGCTCAGTTCGCGGTTCGCGGCGGTGCGGGTTCGTGCCGCACACAATCGCCAGGCACATGACGAGCAGTGGCTGCTGATCGAGTGGCCGCCGGGAGAGTCCGAGCCCCGCCACTACTGGTTCTCGACGCGACCAAAGCAAACGCCGGTCAAGACACTGGTTGCCACGGCACAAGGCCGATGGCGGATTGAACGCGATTATCAGGAGCTGAAGTCGGAGTTGGGCCTGCATCACTATGAAGGGCGCAACTGGCGTGGTTTTCACCATCACGCCAGTCTGTGCATCGCCGCATACGGGTTCTTGATGCGCGAGCGCCTGCGCAGTAAAAAAACTCCGTCGCATTCAAGATGCCTGCAGTATCCAAAAGCGTCCGCCCGCGCGGGTCTGGCCCCAATGCAACGTCACCATCCCAACTCGATTGCCACGCTGGCCTTTGGACTGGCTGGGCTTATCGCCAGAAGCCTCCCACACTGCCCGTGTTGCGGGGTCTCACCGTACCAACGGATTCAGATTTAGTAACACAGTAGAATTAGAGCAGCTGATAAACCGACTGCGCTCACCGCCAGGCGGGCGCGGCCGGTGCTCGGAATCGGCATGTACCACGCGCCCACCTGACAGCTGCTCGCTACGTTGTGTCAGCCGCTCTTACAGGGACGTACCTGCAGCGTGTCCCGCGATGGTGAGCGGGCAAGGGCCCTGCAGCCAGGCCCCAGATCATCTGCTCTACAACTGACATGCCCAGATCGTTCGATAACCTTTCAAGGGCAACCGAGACATTGCGGCTTGGCACCATTGGGATGTGCAAAAACCGCGTTGAATCAGCGCACGATGCCTCACCACAACACACCGTCCACCGGCTGCATCGGCTCCGGCGCTGGCTCTCCAATGGCCTGCAACGCATCGATTTCCACCGTACGACACATCGCATCGACCGGCAGGTCGTGGATGGTGTTGGCGAATGGGTCGACCAACTCGTCGCCGATCTTCAGCACCGCCAGAAACATCAACCCGGCCACGGTCGAACCGACCGGCGTGGCGTATTGCAGCGTCTCCACCAACCCGATCGGCAGCAGCACGCAAAACAACCGCGTAAACAGGTTCGGGTAAAAGCGGTATTGGTACGGCAGCGGCGTATTTTTCAGACGCTCCATGCCGCCCTGTGCGTTGGCGATATCCACCAGAATACGCTCCACGCTCGCCTGCTGGATGCTGTCGATCCAGCCCTCGCGCCGCGCCTGTTCCACACTGCGGCCGGTGATATCGAGCAAGCCGTTGGCGACGTTGGTACGGGTACTCACCGCGGCCACTTCATCGGCATCCAGAGGCGGCTGCAGCGCTGTGGCAACAGGCAACCGGCGCAACTGGCAGCGCAATACGTTGACGTAAGCGATCTGACGCAGCGCAATCGCGCGCCCCAACGCCGCAGTGTCCGGCGCAGACAACATGCTCACGCTCAAACGCACCAGATTGCGCGATGCGTTGATCATCTGGCCCCACAGTACGCGCCCTTCCCACCAACGTTGATAGGTCGAATTGGCCCGAAAACCCAGGAATAACGCCAGCGCCGAACCGAAGATGGTCAGCGGCAACGCGGGCGCACGGAACGGCAGCACGTAGTAAATGATCGTGATCAAGACATCCCACACGAACAGCACCGCCAGGCATCGCCAGACCTGGTTGAACACATCCGCCACACGCGGTCTGGGATCGACGATCAAAGCTCACTCCGCGGGTCGAGAGGGAGTGCGGCCATTGCGCCCATCCGGTGCGTGGATGTGATCGGCAGCGCACTCAAGAGTGGCGAGTATACCGTTGCGGCGGTGCAAGTGCGGTGATGGGCCACCTGCGTCAATCCCTCAGCGCGTTACTGCATCCACGCAAGCAATTGGTTCAACCGCTGATGCGGGTCGTCCTGCTGCAACAGCGACAGACGCTGCTGTTCGGTGAGCGGCAACAGCTCGGCCAACCGCCAGCCCACCCAGGCGGCTTGATCCAGCAAACCCGGCCCCACCGAGGCGAATTGCCCCCCCACCTGTTCGAGCATGCGCTCGAGCACCGTGGCCAGCAGGCTGTGTTCGGGGCGCAATTCGTCGTCGCTGTCGGGCTCGCACCAGTTCACCTCGCCAACCACCAGACCATTGTCGCGGATGCGCGAGCGCTGCACATGGAAGCGCCGTGTACCGCGCAAGCGCAGTACCAGCACACCGTCGGCCCCGACATCGAAATCTTCAATACGCACTTCGGTACCGAAGGCAGCCGGCATGGCCGGCGCGCCGACCTCGGTGCCGTCCAGAATCAGGCACACACCGAAGCTGGTGCCATTGCGGCCGCTCTCGCGTACCAGATCCAGGTAGCGGCGCTCGAACACACGCAACCCCATTGCCGCGCCTGGCAGCAACACGTTGTGCAACGGAAACAGCGGCAAGGCGCTGGTCTCGGCGGCGTGCATGAGCGGCGCCATCACGACAGCTGCGCCAGGAAACGACGCGGCGCACCGTCGAAGCCGCCGTTGGACATGAACACCACGTGGTCGCCCGGCTGCGCGATCTCACCCAGCGTGCGTAACAAGATAGCAACGTCCTGTGCCACGCGCGCCTCGCCACGCACTTGCGCAATGATCGGCGCCGCATCCCAGGCCAGTTCCGGCCGATGCAGAAACACCACCGCATCGGCATCGTGCAGCGACGGCGCCAACGCCTGCGCATGCGCGCCCAGTCGCATCGAATTGCTGCGCGGCTCCATCGCCACCACCACACGCGCTGCACCGACTCTCGCACGCAAGCCCTGCAACGTGGTCGCGATCGCGGTGGGATGGTGTGCAAAGTCGTCGTAGACGGTGATTCCGCGCGCGCTCCCAATGACTTCCAGCCGCCGCTTGACGCTCTGGAAGTGCGCCAAAGCCGGCATCACCGTTGCTGGATCTACGCCAACTGCGTGTACCGCCGCCAGCGCCGCCAACCCGTTCAGCACGTTGTGCCGCCCAAGCAACAGCCACTGCACGTGACCAACCTCCGCGCCACGGTGCAGCACCGCAAAGGCGCTGCCATCAGCCGCAATCAACCGCGCGCTCCAGTCCAGCGAGGCATCGAACCCGAATTGCTCCACCGACGTCCAGCAGCCCATCGCCAGCACCTCGGCCAGGTGCGCGTCTTCGCCATTGACGATCAGCCGCCCGCGTGCCGGCACCGTGCGCACCAGATGGTGGAACTGGCGCTGGATCGCGGCCACATCCGGGAAGATATCGGCGTGGTCGTATTCCAGGTTGTTGAGGATCGCCACCAACGGCCGGTAATGCACGAACTTGCTGCGCTTGTCGAAAAACGCGGTGTCGTACTCGTCGGCTTCCACCACGAATTCGCGCCCCTGGCCCAGCCGCGCCGACACGCCGAAGTCTGCGGCCACGCCACCGATCAAAAACCCCGGCGCACGACCGGCAGCCTCCAACAGGTAGCTCAGGATGGTGGTGGTGGTGGTCTTGCCATGAGTGCCGGCGACCGCCAGCGTGTCGCGGCCAGGCAGCACTTGCTCGGCCAACCATTGCGCGCCCGAGGTGTAGCGGCGGCCGGCATCCAGCACCGCTTCCACTGCCGGATTGCCGCGCGACAAGGCGTTGCCGACGACGACATCGGTCGCGTCCGGCGAAATATTGGACGGCGCATAGCCCTGCGCCAGCGCAATGCCTAGCGTTTCCAGCTGTGTGGACATCGGCGGATAGATGGCTTGGTCGCTGCCTTCCACCTGCCAGCCCAGCTCACGCGCCAGGGCGGCCACACCGCCCATGAAAGTTCCGGCGATGCCGAGAATGTGGAGTTTGGTCATGCCGTCCATTGTCGCCGATCGCCGGAGTTGCGGGACATTTCAATCCAACGCAAGCCCAGGCGTCAGGAAAACCCTACCCTACTATCGGGAATTTTCCGATATGCGAACCACGTCACACCCATCACCATACTGAACGCTAGTCGCAGTATCCCTTTGGTCCTACTCCCCAAGAGGCCAAATCCCCAGGGAGTTCATGCTGTTGAGGCTCTGAGCAAGCCTACTACTGGCGTTGTTCTGCCCCGGACGTCTTGTACGTCCGGGGTTTTTCTGTTGGGCAATCCCGTTTCGGGCGATCCCTACAAGAACACGGCGCGGCCAGACGCCGCGACCGCCAACAACCGGGACGTGCACCCGGTCCCTGCCGACTCAGCGGCCGAGCGCCTTGCGGATGCGCTCCAGCACTTCGTCCAGCGAACCCACGCCATCCACACGCGTCAATTTGCCGCGCTGCTCGTAGAAGCCGATCACCGGCGCGGTGGAATCGGTATAGACCTGCAGACGCTTGCGCACCGATTCCGGGTTGTCGTCTTCGCGGCCTTCGGCCTTGGCGCGACCGGCGATGCGCTCGACCAGCAACTCGCTGGCCACATCCAACTGCACCACGGCATCCAGCGGCTGACCGATCTTGCTGAGCAGCGCACACAGCGCATTGGCCTGCGCTACGTTGCGCGGATAGCCATCCAGGATGAAACCCTTGGCCACATCGGCTTGGCCGAGTCGCGCCTCGAGCATGCCGAGCAGGATGTCGTCGGACACCAAGTCGCCGCGTGCCATCACTTCCTTGGCCTTCAGACCCAGCGGCGAGCCGGCGGCCACTTCGGCGCGTAACAGATCACCGGTAGAAATATGCGGGATCTCAAACGTGTCTTTGAGACGTGTCGCCTGGGTGCCCTTGCCCGAACCGGGCGGTCCCAACAGAACCAATCGCATCAGTGGACTCCACTTTCGAATAAAAACGCGTTGCGGTTGGCGGCGTTAGACTCAAGCCTTCGCCAGCGCTGACCGTGTGGTAGTGCAGCTTACCGCATCCGGGGAATGTCCCGGCACTGTCCCGTGCACCATCTTCCCATGTGAGGAGCCCGTCCCCTTATGACCACTGGCAACGTGTTGTATGCCCAATCCGGCGGCGTTACCGCCGTCATCAACGCCACCGCCGCCGGTGTCATCGCCGAAGCGCGCGCACGCAAGATCAAGGTACTGGCTGCACGCAACGGCATCCTGGGCGCCTTGCGCGAGGACTTGATCGACACATCCAAAGAATCCGCCGCAGCCATTGCCGCATTGGCGCAGACACCCGGCGGCGCGTTCGGCTCGTGCCGCTACAAGCTCAAATCGTTGGAAGAGGACAGCGCCAAGTACGAGCGCCTGCTCGATGTGCTGCGCGCGCACGATGTGCGCTGGTTTCTCTACAACGGCGGCAATGATTCGGCCGACACCGCGTGGAAGGTCTCGCAACTCGCAAAAGCCTATGGCTACCCACTGCACTGCATCGGCGTACCCAAGACCATCGATAACGACCTGGCGGTGACCGACACCTGCCCCGGCTTCGGCTCGGCGGCCAAGTACACCGCCGTCTCGGTCCGCGAGGCCGCCTTGGACGTCGCCGCCATGGCCGACACCTCCACCAAGGTCTTCATCTATGAAGCCATGGGCCGCCACGCCGGCTGGCTGGCCGCAGCCGCAGGCCTTGCCGGGCAGGGCCCCGACGACGCACCGCAGATCATCCTGCTGCCCGAACGCGCCTACGACCAGACCGCGTTTCTGGCAAAGGTAAAGCAGGTAGTGGACAAAGTCGGCTGGTGCGTCGTGGTAGCCAGCGAAGGCATCCAGAACGCGCACGGCAAGTTCGTCGCCGATGCCGGCGGCGCGGCGGATTCCTTCGGCCACGCGCAGCTCGGCGGCGTGGCCGCGTTCCTGGCCGCACAGGTCAAGCAGGAACTCGGCTACAAGGTGCACTGGACCTTGCCCGATTACCTGCAACGCTCCGCACGCCACCTCGCATCGAAGACCGACTGGGAACAGGCCCAAGCCGTCGGCAAGGCCGCCGTGCAGTACGCCCTCAAGGGCATGAACGCGGTGATCCCGGTGATCGAACGCGTCAGCGACACCCCCTACCGCTGGAAGATCGTACCCGCGCCCCTGCACAAGGTGGCCAACCACGAAAAGAAAATGCCGCCCAGTTTCCTGCGCAAGGACGGCTTCGGCATCACCGAGCGCGCCCGCCGCTACTTCGCCCCGTTGATCAAAGGCGAAGCGCCGCTGGCCTACGGCAGCGATGGTTTGCCGACGTATGTGACGTTGAAGAATGTGGCGGTGGCGAAGAAGTTGCCGGCGTGGGAGGGGTGAGTTGCCCCAGTGCGGGCGCACTCGGTAGCGCATCTGTGCCAGGACGCCCACATTAGCCGGCGCTGAGCCGTCTCCCGAATCTTCGACTGCAGTGCTCCATGACGCAGGTAACTGCCACTTAGGAGGCGGCTGCCTGTTGAGCCACGTTGCATGGGGGAACCTCCTGATTGCCGAGCAGGGGGGGCGCTGACGTAATCCGCCGAACAAGAATGTTATCTAGTTCCACTGTGTTACAAATAATCGTACCTTTGTGCCACTATTGGAAGACCTTCAGGCCGCGCGGGAGAGCTGTGTTGAATAGGACACTGGAAGTGCGTTTTGAACAGTACGGGGAAGTAGTTGCTGCCGCCCTGTCCCATGCGGATCGCAAACAGCCCGCACACTGGTACCTGAAGGGGTTGCTACTGCCTGGAGGGCGCAAGAGCGTGGAGCCCATGGCCGCGCGGGTGCACCCGCAGAACGTGCGCTCAGCCCATCAATCGACCTGATTAGCACGATCTTTCAGCACAGTCGCAGCCAGTGAGAGCCGACCGGTCGATGGTAGGACCGTCGCTCCACCGAGACCAGATCATGGCCATGAATCGTGTGCAGTTCCAAGCCGGGCTGTCGTTGCCGGCGTTCCTCAAGCGCTATGGCAACGCGCAGCAGTGCGAGCAGGCGTTGGAGATCTCGCGCTGGCCACAGGGCTTTGTTTGTCCGCGTTGCGCCGCTACCGCGCACAGTCGATTCCAGCGTCACGGCACCACGTACTGGCAGTGCACGGCCTGCTATCGCCAGACCAGCCTGCGCTCGGGCACGGTGATGGACAACAGCAAGCTGCCGCTACGCACCTGGCTGCTTGGCATGTATCTGCTGGGCCAGAGCAAGACGAACCTGTCGGCGCTGGAGTTGATGCGACACCTGGGAGTGAGCTACCCGACAGCGTGGCCAATGAAGCACAAGCTGATGCAGGCCATGACCCAACGCGAGGCGAACCGCAAGTTGGGCGGGATCGTGCAACTGGACGATGCCTACCTGGGCGGAGAACGCAACGGTGGCAAGGCCGGGCGCGGCTCGGAGAACAAGCGCCCTTTCGTGATCGCCGTGGAGACCACTGAAGACGGTCGTCCATTGCGCGCGGTGATGGATCCGGTCCCAGGCTTCACCAAGGCGGCGCTGTCGGAATGGATCGGGCAACGCCTGCATCCTGGAGCAGATGTCTACAGTGATGGACTCGGTGCGTTTCGAGCACTGGAAGCCGAGCACGCGCACACGGTGATCGAAGGCAGCGGTCGAAGTCGCTGCGAGGCAGAGAACGCACGCTGGGTCAACGTGGTGTTGTCCAACCTAAAGCGTTCGCTGGACGGTGCCTATCACGCCTTCAAATTCGCCAAATACGCCCAGCGCTACCTGGCAGAGACGATGTGGCGGTTCAACCGCCGTTTCGATCTGACCCGGCTGGTGCCCAGCTTGCTGGCCGCCGCAGCCGCCAGCAAGCCGTGGTCCGAGCGGGCCCTGCGTGATGTCACCATGTTCACCGCTGAAAGTGCGTGCTAATCAGGAGAAATAAAGCTCATCGTGCGGCGTGACGATCAAATCCATACAGCCATAGTGGATCCCAAGCTCCTTCATCAAGGCAAGGATGCGCCCTTCGGTTCTTTCATCAAGCTGGGCAGCGCACACGCGCTACGCCACACCTGTCACTGACAGCCCTTTCCTTCCACCGTCATCTGCGCAGCGAACATCGGCACCTGCGGAATCTTGCCGGCAGCTGCTTGCTGTTTGGCCTCCTCCAGATAGATGCGCGACTGGCCCTGGCCATCGAGCTGCGGCTTCGCATCCACCGGCTTGCGCCACACGCGCACGACCGCTTGCTGCGCCGGGCAGGCGGCGCTTGGCACACGGATCACATCGTTGAAGATCCAGCCCGAAGCGACACTGGGCGCGGCCTTTGCGAAATCCACGAAGCGTGCACGTGGTTGGCAGGTGGGGCTGCTGCGGACCACCGACAAGGTGTACGGCTGCGCAGCATTTCCTGTAAACACGCCTTCAAGGCGTGCGCAGGCTTCCGGGATCTGACGCAAGGTGTGCACGGCGCCGACCGCTTGAGCAGTACCTGGCGGGCGCTGCTTGAGTTCAGGCGTGGGATCTGCTGCAAACGCTTGGCTGGTCAGCAGCAGCGTGGCGAGCATCGCGGCATATTTTTGCGCAGCATGGTGAGACATGGAGACTCCTGGTCGACCGGATCACGTGGGCCGCAGGCTGTCATGCCACAACTGAACGACGCGCCAAAGCCGCAGCGCTGGTAGCCATGCACGCTGCGGCGCATACTCGGTCGCGATCCGGCCACCTGAACATTCGCGACGCGCATTACGGCCCATGGCCGTCGAGTCCGTATTCGTCAGTTCACTCGTTGTGTGCATCGCCCTTGGTTCGTCCCGACCGGACGATATCCATTCTTTTGGGAGGGGTCATGCTGGAACACTACGGGCCGTGGCTTGCGCTGGGTTGTGCGGTGTTGGCAATCGTCTATGGCATCGTGTCGGCGCGCTGGGTGGTCGCGCAGCAGAGCGGCAACCCACGCATGCAGGAGATCGCCGCCGCGATCCAGGAGGGCGCGCGGGCCTATCTCAACCGGCAACCTGATTAGCACGCACTTTCAGCGGTGAACAGGGTGACATCACGCAGGGCCCGCTCGGACCACGGCTTGCTGGCGGCTGCGGCGGCCAGCAAGCTGGGCACCAGCCGGGTCAGATCGAAACGGCGGTTGAACCGCCACATCGTCTCTGCCAGGTAGCGCTGGGCGTATTTGGCGAATTTGAAGGCGTGATAGGCACCGTCCAGCGAACACTTTAGGTTGGACAACACCACGTTCACCCAGCGTGCGTTCTCTGCCTCGCAGCGACTTCGACCGCTGCCTTCGATCACGGTGTGCGCGTGCTCGGCTTCCAGTGCTCGAAACGCACCGAGTCCATCACTGTAGACATCTGCTCCAGGATGCAGGCGTTGCCCGATCCATTCCGACAGCGCCGCCTTGGTGAAGCCTGGGACCGGATCCATCACCGCGCGCAATGGACGACCGTCTTCAGTGGTCTCCACGGCGATCACGAAAGGGCGCTTGTTCTCCGAGCCGCGCCCGGCCTTGCCACCGTTGCGTTCTCCGCCCAGGTAGGCATCGTCCAGTTGCACGATCCCGCCCAACTTGCGGTTCGCCTCGCGTTGGGTCATGGCCTGCATCAGCTTGTGCTTCATTGGCCACGCTGTCGGGTAGCTCACTCCCAGGTGTCGCATCAACTCCAGCGCCGACAGGTTCGTCTTGCTCTGGCCCAGCAGATACATGCCAAGCAGCCAGGTGCGTAGCGGCAGCTTGCTGTTGTCCATCACCGTGCCCGAGCGCAGGCTGGTCTGGCGATAGCAGGCCGTGCACTGCCAGTACGTGGTGCCGTGACGCTGGAATCGACTGTGCGCGGTAGCGGCGCAACGCGGACAAACAAAGCCCTGTGGCCAGCGCGAGATCTCCAACGCCTGCTCGCACTGCTGCGCGTTGCCATAGCGCTTGAGGAACGCCGGCAACGACAGCCCGGCTTGGAACTGCACACGATTCATGGCCATGATCTGGTCTCGGTGGAGCCACGGTCCTACCATCGACCGGTCGGCTCTCACTGGCTGCGACTGTGCTGAAAGATCGTGCTAATCAGGACCGGCAATACCTCACTATTTCGATTGCTGGCGCGGTGCTGTTCGTCTTGGTCGGGCTGTTCCTGAGTTGGTACACCGCGATCGGATTTGCGCTTGGCGCGGTGTTATCGGGATTAGCCGGCTATATCGGCATGAACGTGTCGGTGCGCGCCAATGTCCGTACCGCCGAAGCGGCGCGGCATGGGATTGGTAAGGCGATGGATGTTGCGTTTCGTGGCGGGGCGATCACCGGCATGCTGGTGGTCGGCCTCGGGCTGCTTGGGGTGGCCGGCTACTTTGCGGCGCTGCAAGCGATGGGCCTGCCGCTGGAGCAGAACCTGCATGCGTTGGTCGGGTTGGCGTTCGGGTCGTCGTTGATCTCGATCTTCGCGCGCCTGGGTGGCGGTATTTTCACCAAAGGCGCGGATGTGCGCGCCGATCTTGTCGGCAAGGTCGAAGCCGGCATTCCCGAGGACGACCCGCGCAACCCTGCGGTGATTGCCGACAACGTCGGCGACAATGTCGGCGACTGCGCAGGCATGGCCGCGGATCTGTTCGAAACCTATGCAGTGACCGTCATCGCCACGATGTTGCTCGGTAGCCTGACGCTCGCCGAGACCGGGCCGCATGCGGTGCTGTATCCGTTGGTGCTTTGCGGCGTTTCGATCATCGCCTCGATCGTGGGTGCGACCTTCGTGAAGGTCAAAGCCGGCGGTTCGATCATGGGCGCGCTCTACAAGGGCATGATCGTGTCGGGCGTGCTTGCGGCGCTGGCTTACTGGCCCATCACCCAGTCGCTGATGCGCGACAACAGCCACGGTGCCACGGTGCCACGGCGTTGTATGCCTGCGCGCTGATCGGCCTGGTGCTCACCGGCCTGATCGTGTGGATTACCGAGTACCGCACAGGCACGCAATACACTCCGGTGCAGCACGTTGCGTCGGCCAGCACTACCGGGCACGGCACCAACATCATGGCCGGACTCGGCATCTCGATGAAGTCCACCGCGCTGCCGGTGATTGCGGTGTGTGCGGCAATCTGTGGTGCGTTTCATTTCGGCGGTTTGTATGGCATTGCGACTGCAGCAACGGCGATGTTGTCGATGGCCGGCATGATCGTTGCGCTGGATGCATATGGGCCGATCACCGACAACGCCGGTGGCATCGCCGAAATGGCCGAACTGCCGCCAGAAGTCCGCAACATCACCGATCCGCTGGATGCGGTGGGCAATACCACCAAGGCAGTGACCAAAGGCTATGCGATCGGCTCGGCGGCGCTGGCCGCGCTGGTGCTGTTTGCCGACTACACCCACAACCTGCAGGCGGTCCATCCCGGCCAGGTGTTCGCCTTCGATCTGTCCGACCGCACGGTGATCATGGGGCTGCTGATTGGCGGACTGATTCCCTACCTATTCGGTGCGATGGCGATGGAAGCGGTGGGACGCGCGGCAGGCGCGGTGGTGGAAGAAGTGCGACGTCAGTTCCGTGAGCTCCCGGGCATCATGGCCGGCACTGCCAAGCCGCAATACGGCCGCGTCGTCTACATGCTGACCCGCTCAGCGATCCGCGAAATGATCGTGCCCTCGCTGTTGCCGGTAGTAGTCCATCGTGGTCGGGATGCTGCTTGGGCCGCATGCGTTGGGTGGTTTGCTGATCGGCACGATTGTCACCGGCTTGTTCCTGGCGATTTCGATGACTACCGACGGCGGTGCATGGGAAAACGCAAAGAAGTACATCGAAGACGGTCACTTCGGCGGCAAGGGCAGCGAGGCGCATAAGGCTGCAATCACAGGCGACACGGTCGGCGACCCATACAAGGACACAGCGGGGCCGACGATCAACCCATTGATCAAGATCATCAATATCTTGGCCTTGTTGCTCGTTCCGCTGGTGTAACGGTGCGGTCGCCGCAGGTCGCGAGACCTGCAGCCATGCTGACGGCAAGCAGCAGACCAGCCAGGTGAGTTGCAGTAGATTGCAACCCCGCTTTGCCTTCACCGGCAACGCTACCGCCCAGGGACGACGCCGGTGACGGCGCACCAGGCCGCCCACTGCATCTGCGCTGCCCAGCTCAGGATCGGCACAACGCCCACTCGTGCATTGGTGGCGCTGATCGTCGATGCGAAGATGGCATCCTTCGCAAACGAGGTCCGCCAGGCCTGGCAAGGCCTTCCACGTCGGCCGTCGATTACAGGCAGCCGATCAAGCCGTCATAGATCGGCGGGGCACCGCCCGGCAGTGGCTCGAACAGCGGATTGGTGACCGCAAGCGTGCGATACATCTCGTCCAGGCGGGTGCCGTCTTTCAGCGGCGCCGTGCAGCGCCAGACGCGGCTGTCCGAACGCAGGTAGCCGGTGCGGGGGTCGACGCTGACCTCACTGGCACCGAAAGTCCAGATGCAGCTGCGCACCACTCCGGTGACACGGTGCACGGAGCAGCGGAAGCGCAACGGCTGGTAGTCGCTGAATTCGCCAGCGCAAAAGGTGTCGCCGCAGATGTTGTCGAAATCCCGATCCAGCCGCTGCTCCAGATCGATGAACGCCTCCCAGCCTTCGCCATTGGCGGGCCAATCCACGGCATCCACGAAGGCGGGCGCAGGCGTGGCCGCAGCGGCGATCTGAGCAGTCAGGGACAGCAGCAAAACGAGGAGCAAACGCGCGAGCCTGGACATGGCACTTCCTATGCGATGGATGAGCCGGTAGCGTGCGCCGCCGGTCGGGCCGCAACGATCGGGGAGCCGCCCGCGATGAACGCGGGCTATGCCGCACGCAGCGGTCAGGAGATTGCCCATTCAGTGTCGCTGCAGCGCAACAGCCGAACGCGTAGAATCGCGCTCCACACACTGCTGACGCCTCGGAGCTACACGCATGGGCCTTGAACTGGTCACCTCTGGCAAGAATCTGCCGGAAGAAATCAACGTCGTCATCGAGATCCCCAAGGATTCCGAACCGGTCAAGTACGAAGTGGACAAGGCCAGCGGGGCGATTTTCGTCGACCGCATCCTGTCGACCCCGATGCGTTACCCCTGCAACTATGGCTACGTGCCCAACACCCTGTGCGGCGATGGCGACCCGGCCGACGTGCTGGTGGTGCTGCCGTTGCCGCTGGTGCCGGGCTCGGTGGTGCGTTGCCGCCCGGTCGGCGTGCTACGCATGAGCGACGAGGCCGGTAGCGACGAAAAGATCCTGGCCGTGCCGATCGAGAAGATCTTCTCCGGCTACGCGCACATCGAAGACATCAACCAGGTGTCCAGCCACTGGATGGAGCGCATCGGCCACTTCTTTGAGCATTACAAGGATTTGGAGAAGGGTAAGTGGGTCAAGCTGAACGGTTGGGGCGGCGCGGCTGAGGCCAAGCGCATCCTGGTGGAGTCGGTTGAACGCTATAACTCCGACGCGCCGTGATCCATCGATCATGATGCTGCCCTGCGCTTTCGGGGCGACCGGGATCACGCTTTTGGCGTGATCCCGGTGACAGCGGTCGGCAAATTGGGTACTCTGCCGGAAGCGTTTGGCCGGTGTCTGCCACCGGTGACTTCTGGGGAAGTGTCTTGCGTATTCTGTTTGTTGGGGACGAAGCCAGTCTTCCGTCCGACCTTGTCGCCTATGTTGCCGATCTCGGCGACCAGTGGCAGGCGCAGCAGGTGGCCGATGGTAATTCGGCAATTGAAGCGGCCGCGCTGTCGCCGTTTGACGCAGTCATTGTTGCACCGATCCTGCCCGACCTGACTGCCGCCACCTTGCTGGGGCAGATCCGGACGCTGCGCCCGGACACCATTCGTATTGCGCTGATCGATGCGCAGGACGGCCAGCGCACGCCACCGGCCCGCATCATCGGCGTGGCGCATCGCTTCCTGCCGATGCCGCTGACACCGGAAGTTCTGCTCGAAGCCGTGACCAGCCTGGAAGAGCTGCGCGACCTGCTCAGCAACCCGCGCCTGCGCGCGGCCATCGGGCGGATCGAAAAACTGCCGTCGCCACCGCACCTGTATCTGAGCCTGATGCATGCGCTGGAAGGAGACGACGGCGCCGACGCGGTCGATATCGCCAAGTTGATCGCCAGCGACCCGGCAATTGCGGCCAAAGTGCTGCAACTGTGCAATTCGGCATTCTTTTCCGGCGGCCGCAGCATCACCGACCTGCGTACCGCGGTGACCCGCCTGGGCGTGGCGACACTGCGCGATCTGGTGCTGGCCAGCGAAGTATTTTCGGTGCAGACGCTTACCCCGGCCGAGCGCACCGCGATGCAGCGCCGCGCCCTGCTCTCCTCGCGCCTGGCGGCCAAGGTATTGCCGCCGACCAGTGCCGAACTCGGCTCGACCGCCGCCTTGCTGGCCGATATCGGCCTGTTGCTGCCCGGCGTGCGCGATGAGCGAGAACCACCGACCGACGGCGCCGACGAACGCTTGGGCCACACCGAAGCCGGCGCCTACCTGCTCGGCCTGTGGGGCCTGCCGATGCCGATCATCGAAGCGGTGGCCTTCCATCGCCATCCGCAGCGTTCCAGCTTGCGCAGCTTCTGGGTTACCGGCGCGGTCCATGTCGCCACGGCACTGGCCAGCGGCGAAAGCGTGGACGAAGAGTATCTGACCAAGGTCGGCGTCATCGCCCGCCTGCCGAGCTGGCGCGAACAGGCAGACACGTTGCTGGGACTTGCTGAGGCCTGAGCCGCACCGGTGAGTGGCGGCGATTGAGGTAGCAAAAGGCGCGATGACATCGCGTCTTTTTCTTTGGCGTTCAGCCGCTGCGCGACGCACTCGGGGATTGGCGTGCACGACAGACGTTGTAGCGTGTGGGCCTGCAATGCCGGGATCAAGTGATCGGCAAGCGACGCCGAGATACGGCCCCTCAAAGAGCCGCTGCCCAGATCGATACCCACATTGCTCTGATCGACCATAGACCGTCGCACTCGGATGGTCTGCAATCGCGCATGCGCATGTAGCACTGTGCGCCTTGCACCTTCGACCGAATTTCGGAGGCAGGTCGTGTCGTTCCGGCAGCGTTCCAGTTGCCTGCGCACCACCAAGAAATCGCCGCAACATTTAGAGCGGCTAACAAAACGACTGCGCTCACCGCCAGGCGGGCGCGGTCGGCGCTCGGAATCGGCATGTACCATGCGTCCACTGCGGTTCTGAGCGCGCCGTCCGCGCCCACCTGACAGCTGCTCGCGACGTCTTGTTAGCCGCTCTTAGACACACAGCACACTCGATACGGCCAGTAACAAACAAAAAAAGCGGGCCTTTCGGCCCGCTTTTTCTACGCATTTACGCCACTTCAATGATCAGAAGCGCTGGTTGTACTGCACGAACAGGAAGCGGTCGTAGTCGAGCATCGGATCGATCGCAGCGGTGCTGCTGTTGGTGATCGAATAGGTGATCGGCGGCTGCTTGTTCCAGATGTTGCGGGCACCAACCGTCACGCTGCCATCCCACGGAGCCTGCCAAGTGACCGAGACGTCCTGATAGGAAATCGAGCCCTTCTTGTTGGAGCCAGTGCCACCACCCCAACCCGGGTTTGGCGTCCGGTAGCTCGGGTCGTTGCACGCGATACCTGCCGATGCATCCAAGCAGTAATCGCGGAAGCCGCCGTAGTAACGCAGATCCCAGTTAGCCGACAGCGAACCCAGCGACCAGTCCAGACCCAAGGTGGCACGCACGCGCGGGAAGTTCCAGTAACCGGCGTAGTTCGCCCAATCCGCATCCGCCTGTGTCTGCGACTTGTAGGTCGCCAGGTAGTTGGTATCCAGCTTGACCGCGAACTTGCCGTAGGCGGTTTCCGGCATGCGGTAACGCACGCCGAAGTTGTAGCCTTCGGTTTCCAGACGACCCAGGTTGACGTTGCCGCGGCTCAGCGTGGTGACCTGACCGGTGACCGAATCGCGCGCAAAGTTGGCGCAATAGTTTTCCAAGTTGTTGAGGTAGCAGTTGTTCAACACATCATTGGCCGACAGCGGGGTAATGATGTTGGAGATCGAAATGCGGTACCAGTCCAGCGAGAAATCCAGACCCTGCACCCAATGCGGGCTATACACCATGCCCACGGTACGGGTGATGCTGTATTCCGGCTGCAGCTCGGCATTGCCGACGCCCGAGTTGAACGGTGCATTGCCCTGCACGTCGCGACGCGCCACAGGTTTGCCTGCGCTGTCGGTCTGACGGAAGCCAGCCGGCACCTGCGTAGCGCAACGCGCTGCTACACCGGCGTTGCCCAGCGAACCGAAGGTCGCATCGCAGGGGTCGGTGAAATTGTCGAACGTCTGCGAACCACCACCGAAGGTGTCCGACAGCGTCGGTGCACGGAAACCGGTGCCGTAGGTACCACGCACCAGCAGGTCGTCGATCGGCTTCCAGGTGAAGCTGAACTTGCTGTTGGTGGTGTCGCCGAAGCGGCTGTAGTTGCTGTAACGCGCGGCAACGTCGAACGACAGTTCCTTGACGCCCGGCAGGTCCTTCAGCACCGGAATCAACAACTCCAGGTAGGCTTCGTTGGTCTGGTAGCGACCCTCGGTTGCCTGTGCAGCCAGGTCGGTGGTGTAACCCGCGCTGGACAGTTGATCCGGGTAGTCGTAACCACTGACCTGGCGGTGTTCGACACCTGCTGCAAAGCCAAGCTCACCGGCCGGCAAATGGAACAGGCCGCCGGTGAGGTTGGCGGTCCACTGCTTGCTCAGGCTCTGCTGCGTGGCCTGACCCAGCGCGTTGATGTATTGCAGCGCATTCGGGGTGGACGCCGACGGGCCGCCCAGGATGTTGAACGGGGTGCACTGGCCCAGCGCATTGCTGGTGCCCAGCGGCAGCGGGCTAGCCGCAGTACCGCACTGTACCTGGCCCTGTGCATTTAGGAACGAGGGGCCCAGCGCCTTCTGCAGTGCCAGCAAGTTGATGTTGCCGCGCAAAACCTGCGTCACGTCGTACTTGTTGTAGTTGAAGCCCACGTCCCAGTTCCAGCCGTGGCTGCCGACGTCGAACACGCCTTCCAGCGCTGCGTCGAAATGCAGGGTCTTGACGTTGTTTTCGGTGGTGCGCGGCAGTTCAACCGTACGACGGAACCAGCGGTTGATGTCCTGGCCCATCGGGTTGTAGTAACTGCTGCCACTGATGGCAACCGGGAATTGCGGCTGCGATGCAGCCTGCAGCGGGTAACCGGCGATCTGACGGTTCGAATCGCGCTCGGAGTACATCGCGGTCGACTTGAATGTCAGGCTGTCGGTAAGGTTGTAGCTGCCGGTCGTGAAGACGGACTTATTCTTGCTGGACTGCTGCAACATCATCTGGTCGACAGAGTTGTAGTAGTCGTCTACGCCCGCGCCAATATGATAGTTGGACAGGCTGCGAGAATCGGCGCCGGTGCCCTTGCCGTCGAACGACCCAGTGTGATTCAACACCCACTGGTTAGGTCTCCACGTGCCATCGGCAGCGCCAACGACCTTGCCGTCGGTGTCGCGATAATTACCTGCACCCGGAGTTCCAACTGCGCGCGGATCATTGAAGCGGCCCCATGGGCCGGTTGCGCTCAGGCTGTCTTCGATGTGATTCGGACCAGACGAGTAACGGGTCAGCGGGCGAGCCTTGGCCCACACCGGATCTTCGTTGGTGTAGTTGACACCGAACACCAGCGAGGCGCGGTCGGTGGTGGTGCCGGCGGTGAAGGAGTACTGCGCCTTGGAGCCGTCGCCACGGCCGTTCTGGCCGAAGTACGCCGAGGCTTCTGCACCGTCGTAGTTCTTGCGCAGGATGATGTTGACCACACCGGCCACGGCGTCGGAGCCGTAGATGGCCGAGGCGCCGTCTTTCAACACTTCGATGCGCTCGATCAGCGAGCTCGGAATGGTGGACATGTCGCTCAAGCCAGCCAGACTGCTGGTCCAACGCTTGCCGTTCACCAGCAGCAGGGTCCGGTTTTCGTTCAAGTTATACAGGTTGACATACTGGCCGCCCTGCTCCGGGGCGGAGCTCAGCACGGCAGCCTTGCTATAGGTCTGGGTACCGGCGATCGACAGGTTCTGGAGGATGTCACCAACGCTGACCAGGCCCGACTTCTGAATGTCCTGCTGGGTCACAGTGAACACCGGCTGGGCGGTTTCAACGTCGACCGAACGGATGCGCGAGCCAGTGATTGCAATGCGATCCAGCGTCGTGGTCGACGGGGCGGACTGCTCTTGTGCATTGGCGGCGAAAGCCGGCGTCAACGCGATCGCAATACCGGCGGGCAACAGGCCCAGCCGCACTGCGGAGGTGCGAAGGTTCATCAATCTCTCCAGGGTTCGTTAGTGGCGCGTTAAGCGCCCCTGTGCAAATTACGATTGCGTGAAAACCGTCGCTTTGCGCGTCACGTTACGTGGATTTGCCGAATCTGGCGGATTTACCGTTTGGTCGCGGTAGTGCGACGCGGACACACCGAAGCGTGCACGAAACGCACGCGCGAAGCTGCAGCAATTGTCGAAGCCGCTTGCGGCTGCCACCTCGCCGATCATCATCGAGGTATCGCGCAACAAATCGGAGGCACGCTCCAGACGCAAGCGTGCCGATAGCGCCTGCGGACTTTCTTCGTACAAGCTCTGGAACGTCTTGGAGACGTACCAACTGGAAAAGTTGGTTAGCTGGGCGAGTTCGCTGATGCGTACCACGCGGTCGCTGTTGCCTTCCAGGTACAGCCGCGCACGCTGCATGCGGCCGAACACCTGACGCCGACGGCTGCGCGAGCGGCCCGGGCAACGCTGCTCTTGTTCGGTGAAGTCGCGCTGCATCGCCGCCAGATGCAGCAGCAGCGGACGGGCGGATGCACTGACGCTCTGTGCTGCAGCGTTACGCCACAACCGCAGTGCAATGCACAGATCGCTGTGCGACAACTGGGCGCGGCCCGGATACAGGGTGGCATCGGTCAGCTCGGTGAGTGATTGCAGGCTATCGCTATCCAGGCTGACGCCCACACACAGCGCGCTGCGGTCTGCCTGCACGTTGGGATGGGAGTCTTTATCGAAGGCGATCCAGTCGCCAGCACGCAGACGGAACCGTCCCTCCTTGGATTCCACCCATGCGCGTCCACGCAACTGCACCCACAAGGTGAATGTTGCTGCGTTGGTGCGAATGCTGCCGAGCCGAGAGACCGCCAGGCAGGTGGTCGATGTCGACTCGCTGTCGCTATCCAGCGTGAGCGCAAGTCCGCGATCTGCGGTGATGACCTGTTGCATGTTGGCAGCCCCCCGTACAAAAGAGGGCGTAGTGTTTTGCCGCATCTGGCATCAGTCAGGAAGTTATGACGAAACTGTGCCGAAATTGCCACGAAGCCTTTCCGAAAAATTTACGAGGCGATTTTCCTCAATATCGACAAGAGGTTAGCCAAGACACAGATGGACGCAACGGAACGCTGCGGCAGCGGCATGTAGGCGATCGAACTGCCATCTTCTTCTGCCAGCGCCACATAGAGTGCACCGTCGTGCTGGTCTACGCTGAAACCATTGATCGCGGTGAACTTGACCGCGTCCAGACACTGGCCGCCAACGCTGCGTAGCTCGCCATCGTAGGTGGAGCAGGTATCGGTCGAAGACAGGTAATGCAGATCGCCATGGGCCCCTGGTGCCCAGCTGCGATAACGCCACCGCGATGGCTGTTTCGAATCGATGGCTTGCAAGGTATCGGCGGCAAGCGACGGAGCGACCTGCCAGACACCTCCACCGCTGAGACGGGTGAGCAGCACCTGTCCGCTGATGCGATCCAGTCGTACCTGCGAAACGTCCTGCAGCGTTGCCAGCGCACGCCATGGGCTGCTGCGTCGGTCGTACAGCGTGGCGAAGGTATGCCCGTCGTCTGCGGCAGCAAGTACCAGCACCTGGTCGGGATCGGGAAGATGGATCGCCTGCAACGGACGCGGTTGCGGCACCGGCAGGCGCACCACCTTGCCGCTACTGGGGGTCACTTCGAATAGCGCCGCGTGCCCGGCCGCATCGCTGCCGCTGACCAGCAGGCGTTGCGAATCGGCCGACCAGTCGGCGGCCTGACGCGAATCCGGCCGCAGCCCTTCGATCAGGCGCACCGAGCCTGGCTTGCTGACATCGCCCCACCACAACCCGTACGTACCGGAGCGGTTGGAGGCAAAGACCAACTGACGCCCGTCCGGCGCGATCATCGGCTGATCGTCGCGCCCACTCGAAGAAAACAGGCGCCGTCGAATGTAGCCACCATTCATCGTGTCGCGAATGACTTGATACACACCGAATTGCGGTTTGCGTTGCGCAAATACCAGATGGCCATGCGCCACATCCGGTGCCTGCGCATCGTCCACGCCCAGGTCGTGCAGGCTGCTGTCGAGCAGATCGAGCCGATACAGCCGCGCCTCAATGTCCACGCGACGCCCGAAGATCACACCGCTGCCGTCGGGCAACCAGCTCCAGCCCCAGATATCGGCAGTGTCGTGGGTGAGCCGTTCGGCAGCGCCGCCTTCGGCAGGAATCCGCCACAGATCGCCAAGCTGCGGATTACGCAGGAATACGATCCAATGCCCATCAGGCGAATAACGCGGTGCGTAATCGAAATCACCGGCTTGCGCAGGATAGTTCAGCGTCTGCCACTGCCCGGTTTCCAGATTCAGGCGACGTATGCGTGCTGCGCCGTAGCTGCCGGTCATGCTGCCGAACAGCAGCGCGCGCGCGTCCGGCGACCAGCTGAAACTCAGCATGTCCGCACGGTCGCACCGCACCACTTCGCGTGCCGCCGCCGGCCCGGTGGCGGCGGCAATCATCACCCGGCAGCTCCCATCGGGCGCCTGCCTGGAAAAGGCGATCTCGCGGCCATCCGGCGACCACGCCGGCAAACGATCGGACACGCCCGGCGCGGGCGTCTCCAGCACACGCGGATAGGCGTTATCGGTCGTCTTGACCAGGATCGAGGTGCCGGTGCGATCGCCGGTCAAGGAGGCGTACGCCACCATCGCGCCATCCGGCGACAGGCTCGGCGTAAGATCGAACCCGCCGCCTGCGGTGATCACCTGATACGGCCGTTTAGGGCTGCCTAACACCGCAGACGCTTGCGCAGCCCCAGATGCCGGAACCCGTCGCCACATGATCTGTACTGCAAGGTCCAGCACGACCAGCAATGCCACGCTGGCAACTGCCAGTGCCGTCCAACGCCGCTGCAGTGGCGCAGCCGGCCTCTCAGCGACGGGAACTCCAGGCTGCGCAGACGCCGGGCGGATGGGTTGGGCAGCAGCGCCGGACTGCTCGCAGACCGATACGGATGCAGGTACAGCCCCATCGTCCGCTTGCGCCAGCTCGGGCGATTGCACACCGGGTGACTCCTGCGGCAGGGTCGTCGATCCCGGCGCATGCGCTTCCCACACAACCGCCGCCATCAAGCGATACCCGGTCTTGGCAATGGTCTCGATATGCTCCGAACGCTGCCCGCCGTGACTGGCGAACGCCTTGCGCAGCTGCGTGACCGCCTGGGTCACTACATCGTTGGTCGGCAAGGTATCGGGCCAAACCTCGGCAAGCAGCTGCTCGCGCGTGACCACCTGGCCCGGCTGGCGCGCCAGGGCCAGCAACACCGCCAGGGATTTGGGCGCCAGACGCAGCGGTCGCTCCGCACCCGGCGCGTGCACCTCGCGCGAGGCAACGTCGACCACGCACTGACCGACACGCAGCCGGTCTGATGGCATTGCAGAAACGGAAGGAACACTCATCGGCAAAAAACACACATCGACATGCAAAGGACTACAAAGAGCGCATCGCAGAACAGGCGAAACGCCAAATTCAGCAAAGGACCACGACCGACTGTGTCATGCATCCAATTGGTGCAAATCTTACGCTAAGCGACGTTGCTTCCTAATGACAGGCGGCAGCGTCAGGCTCTCTCTCTCTCGCCGACGAATTCAAATAATTACGACGTATCCTTCGCGCCTTCTGGCGCGATTTTTTTATCTGCGATTCAGCTAAACCCGCTGAAACCCTTATCGGCTGGGATCGCTTGCAATCCAATCGCACCGCGGCACGTGTGCGCCGCGATGCGATCTGCCCCACACCAAACTGAATTTTTCCTAAGCAGGCGCTGTGTGGCGCTTCTGAAACGCCCGGATGTAACCCGTCACATGGGGCGATACACCTGCGCACCTTGCGCCAGAAACTGCGCCGACTTCTCCTGCATTCCTGTCGATAACGCTTGCGCGTCGTCCATTCCGTGCTCGGCCGCGTAATCGCGTACGTCCTGTGTGATCTTCATCGAGCAGAAATGCGGCCCGCACATCGAACAGAAGTGCGCCAGCTTGTGCGCGTCCTTGGGCAGCGTCTCGTCGTGGAACTCCTTGGCCTTTTCCGGATCCAGACCGAGATGGAACTGGTCATCCCAACGGAACTCGAAACGCGCCTTGCTCAGGGCGTTGTCGCGCACCTGCGCGCCCGGATGCCCCTTGGCGAGGTCGGCTGCGTGCGCGGCGATCTTGTAGGCCATGATGCCGTCGCGCACGTCCTGCCGATTGGGCAAACCCAGATGCTCTTTCGGAGTGACATAGCAGAGCATTGCCGTGCCGAACCAGCCGATCATTGCCGCACCGATCGCGCTGGTGATGTGGTCGTAGCCCGGCGCGATGTCGGTGGTCAGCGGCCCCAGGGTGTAAAACGGCGCCTCGCCGCATTCGCGCAGCTGCTTGTCCATGTTCTCCTTGATCAATTGCATCGGCACATGACCGGGGCCTTCGATCATGGTTTGCACATCGTGCTTCCACGCCAGTTTGGTCAACTCGCCCAGCGTTTCCAGCTCGCCGAATTGGGCCGCGTCATTCGCGTCGGCAATGCAGCCGGGGCGTAAGCCATCGCCCAACGAGAACGCCACGTCGTAGGCCTTCATGATCTGGCAGATGTCTTCGAAGTGCGTATAGAGAAAATTTTCCTTGTGATGCGCCAGGCACCACTTGGCCATGATAGAACCGCCACGCGACACGATGCCGGTCACCCGCTTTGCGGTCAGCGGTACGTAGCGCAACAGTACGCCGGCGTGGATGGTGAAGTAATCCACGCCCTGTTCGGCCTGTTCGATCAAGGTGTCGCGGAAAATTTCCCAGGTCAGCGCCTCGGCACGTCCGTCGACTTTTTCCAATGCCTGATAGATCGGCACTGTACCGATCGGCACCGGCGAGTTGCGGATGATCCATTCGCGCGTTTCATGGATGTGCTTGCCGGTGGACAGATCCATCACCGTATCGCCGCCCCAGCGGATCGACCACACCAGCTTCTCGACTTCTTCGGCAATGCCCGAAGACACGGCGCTGTTGCCGATGTTGGCGTTGATCTTGGTGAGGAAATTGCGACCGATGATCATCGGCTCGCTTTCAGGATGATTGATGTTGTTGGGCAGGATCGCGCGCCCCCGTGCGATCTCCTCGCGTACGAACTCCGGCGTGATGCGCTGCTGGATCGAGGCGCCGAACGCCTCGCCCGGATGCTGCTTACGCAAGCTCGCATCGGTCACCGCTTCCAGACGCTGATTTTCGCGGATCGCCACGTACTCCATTTCCGGCGTGATGATGCCGCGGCGTGCGTAATGCATCTGGGTGACGTTGGCGCCCTCGCGCGCGACCCGCGGCAAGCGCCGCGCCGGAAAGCGCACGGCATCCAGACGCGCATCGTGCTCGCGGCCACGCCCGAAACTGGAGCTCAGCCCATCCAGTGCGACGGTGTCGCCGCGCTCGGCAATCCAGTGCGCGCGCAGCGGTGCCAGACCAACGGCCAGATCGATAGCCACCTGCGGATCTGTATAAGGCCCGGAAGTGTCGTAGACGCTGAGCGGCGGATTCTCTTCGCCACCGAACAAGGTGGGCGTGCGCGTCAACGCGATCTCGCGCATCGGCACCTGCAGATCCGCGCGCGAGCCTTGCACGAAGATCTTGCGTGAACCGGGAATCGGTTGGGTGACAGCCTCGGACAACGACTGGGCTTGTTGCTGCAAAACGGTAGGCGCGGCATTCATGGCATTCGTCCTAATGGCTGGCGCTGCGAGAAAGTCGCAGTGCGGACGAAGCGGCGGCGTTCGATACCGATGACCCGTGCACGCACGGGTCATCGCATCTGACGAAGCTTCCCTACGCCGGTATCAGCCGGATCAGGTTCCAAGGGACTATCTCAACCGCAGCACGCTGCGGTACCCCCACTTCGGCGGCGATTAAATCACATCGCACGTTGCACGGCGAAAACAATACCGCGGGCATTTGCCGACGCGAACGTCACCGCGTGTGCGGGTGAGGTATAGCGCGTCAACGCAGCGGCCGCACATTGCGGGTATTGAGCGCTGGAGCGGCGCTGCATTTCGACAGCGACATATGTCCGCGCGGGCCATCTCACGTCGCCGCAGCTCACGCCTAGCGCCACCCCGGCATTGCGTGGCGCGCCCACGCATTGCGCGCCGCGCAGCGCAACAAGGCATCGATAAACGAAAAACGGCGGCGGAACCTGCTCATTAAATTCTCGCTAAGAGCGGCTAACACAACGTCGCGAGCAGCTGTCAGGTGGGCACGGACGGCACGCTCAGACCCGCAGTGGACGCGTGGTCCATGCCGCACCGAGCACCGGCCGCGCCCGCCTGGCGGTGAGCGCAGTCGTTGTGTTAGCCGCTCTGAGAATGAGGGACTCACCATACCAGCGGGCCAGGTCATGCCGTGCGGGCGGCGCACGGACGCGTGCCTGATGCCGCGCAGATGGTGACCGCCGTCGGCGATGATGACGCCGAACCGATCCTGTTTCATCAGTAACCATGCTGTTGCCATGCGGCTTTGCACGCAGATCTAGATGTCGGCACAGCGGTTTCATGCGCAAGGGTTGACATCGTGGTTACTGCGATGGTTATCTCAGGCCCATGCCGCATCGCCACACCACCTCGAACGCCCCGATGTCCACGCCCTCTGGCGCGTTGGTTGTGTCGCTTCTCGTGCTCGTACTTATTACCTCGCCAATCGGTGCGGGACGAGACTTCGTGTAGGCAACAGACACAAGGCTTCGATCAGACCCCGCACCGGCAACGGCGCGGGGTTTCGCGTTTCAGGGATCACCAAAAGTTTCGAATGACATGAACGACATCACTGCCATTTCCGCCAAACGACCCAGTCATGCCCAGCCGTGCGCTGGCGCTCGTGGTTGCCTGCGCAGTGCCATCGTTCGTCCCCGCTGTGTTCAGCCGGTCAGTGTCTGCACTGCCGGCTGATCCGTTTATTCACTGCCCATCTCCACTGTCAACCCCGCAAGGACATTCCATGAGCAACGACACCCAACCGAAAATCGCGATCATCGGCTACGGCAGCCAGGGTCGCGCGCATGCGCTGAACCTGCGCGATTCCGGCTTCGACGTCACCGTCGGCCTGCGTCCAGGTGGCCCGACCGAATCCAAGGCGCAGGCCGATGGCTTCACCGTCGTGGCGCCGTCCGAGGCGGTCAAGAGCGCGGATCTGGTCGCCATCCTGACCCCGGACATGGTGCAGAAGAAGCTCTACGAAGACGTCATCGCCCCGAACATGAAGCAGGGCGCCTGCCTGCTGTTCGCACACGGCTTGAACGTGCATTTCGACATGATCACCCCGCGCGCCGATCTGGACGTGGTACTGGTTGCGCCGAAGGGCCCGGGTGCGCTGGTGCGTCGCGAGTATGAAATCGGTCGTGGCGTGCCGTGTATCTATGCGGTCTACCAGGACACCAGCGGCAAGGCCGAACAGTTCGCGCTGACCTATGCCGGCGGTCTAGGTGGCGCGCGCGCCAACATCATCAAAACCACGTTCAAGGAAGAAACCGAAACCGATCTGTTCGGCGAGCAGGCCGTGCTGTGCGGCGGCGCCTCCTCGCTGGTGCAGGCCGGTTTCGAAGTGCTGGTGGAAGCCGGCTATCAGCCGGAAATCGCGTACTACGAAGTGCTGCACGAATTGAAGTTGATCGTGGACCTGTTCTACGAAGGCGGCATCACCCGCATGCTGGAATTCGTCTCTGAAACCGCGCAATACGGTGATTATGTCAGCGGCCCGCGCGTGATCGACGCCAGCACCAAGGCACGCATGAAGGATGTGCTGACCGACATCCAGAACGGCACCTTCACCAAGAACTGGGTGGCCGAGTACGAAGCCGGTCTGCCGAACTACACCAAGTTCAAACAGGCCGATCTGGAACACCCGATCGAGGAAGTGGGCAAGAAGTTGCGCGCCAAGATGGTGTGGCTCAACGGCGAACAGCAAGCCGCCGCCGCGCCTGCGAATCAACAGGCGGCGTAACGCCGCCGCCTCCCCCACCGCTTAAACCGAAGGTCCGCAACGCATGAACACCTCCGCACACAGCACGCCCCGCAACGGCGCGCGCTGGCTGACGCAGGCCCTGGAAGCCGAAGGCGTGGAAACGCTGTTCGGCTATCCGGGCGGCACCATCATGCCGTTCTACGATGCCCTGGTGGATTCCAGGCTCAAGCACATCCTGGTCCGTCACGAACAGGGCGCTGCACTCGCCGCCAATGGCTATGCACGTGCCAGCGGCCGGGTCGGCGTATGTGTGGCCACCTCGGGCCCGGGCGCGTCCAATCTGGTCACCGGCATCGCCGACGCGATGCTCGATTCGGTGCCGATGGTGTGCCTGACCGGCCAGGTCGCCACGCCGCTGCTGGGCACCGACGCGTTCCAGGAACTGGACGTGTTCGGCATGACCATGCCGATCGTCAAGCACAGCTTTCTGGCGCGGCGTGTGGAGGATCTTCCGGAAATGGTGCGCGAAGCGTTTCGCATTGCGCGCGAGGGACGTCCCGGGCCGGTGCTGATCGACCTGCCCAAGGACGTGCAGGTGGCCAATGCCTCGCACTTGCCTGCGCATGTGCCGGCAGCGGTACTGCCGCCACCGGCACCGGCGGACGCGAAACTGGCCGAAGCGCTGGCGGCCATCGCCAGTGCCGAGCGCCCGGTGGTGTATGGCGGTGGCGGGATTGCGTTAGCTGGTGCAGTGGAGGCATTCCGGCGCTTTGTCGAAGCCACCGGCATCCCGACCGCGTTGACTTTGCGCGGTCTGGGTGCGCTGCCGCATGCGCATCCCGATTATCTGGGCATGTTGGGCATGCACGGCACACGAGCGGCCAACATGGCCATCCAGGAATGCGATCTGCTGGTGGTGGTCGGCGCGCGTTTCGACGACCGTGCCACCGGCAAGCTGAGCGAGTTCGCCCCGTTTGCGCGCGTCATCCATCTGGATGCCGATGCGTATGAAATCTCCAAGCTGCGCACCGCCGATATCGCGGTGCCCGGCGATGTGGCGACCAGCCTCAAGGCGCTGAGCGCAGCGCGGGCCAACTGCCAGGGCTGGCGCACGCGCTGTTTTGCCAACCGTGAAAAATTCGGTGCGCGCTACGACGCGCCAGGTATCGATATCTACGCCCCGGCGCTGTTGAAGCGCCTGAGCGAAGTGGCCCCGGCCGACACCATCATCGCCTGCGATGTGGGTCAGCATCAGATGTGGGTGGCCCAGCACTGCCGTTTCAACGATCCGCGCAACCACCTCACCAGCGGCGCGCTCGGCACCATGGGCTTCGGCCTGCCGGCCGCGATGGGCGCGCAGTTCGCCTGCCCCGACCGCACCGTGGTGCTGGTTTCCGGCGACGGCAGTTTCATGATGAACGTGCAAGAGCTGGTGACCATTGCGCGCTGCAAGCTGCCGGTGAAGATCGTGCTGCTGGATAACAGCTCGCTGGGCATGGTGCGGCAGTGGCAGGAGCTGTTCTTTGCCGAACGTTACAGCGAAATCGATCTATCCGACAACCCGGATTTTGCGGCGTTGGCGCAGGTATTCGGCATCCCGGCCAAGCGCATCATCGCGCGCGCAGATGTGGACGCGGCGCTGGCCGATTTGCTGGCGCAGCCCGGTCCCGGTCTGCTGCATGTCGCGATCGACGCACGCGCCAACGTCTGGCCTCTGGTCCCGCCCAACAACGCCAACAGCACCATGCTGGACAGCAATCCCGCACATGCGGCCAAGGAGACATCGCATGCGTTACCGGCTTGATCTGGTGCTGAAGCCGGCAGAAGGCGCACTGGTGCGGGTGATCGGCATGACCGAGCGCCGCGGCTTCCGCCCGTGCGCGATCCAGGGCGCAGCGGCCCCGGACGCTGCCGGCCGCTGGCATCTGCAGCTAGACGTGGACAGCAGCCGCCCGCCGGAAACGCTGCGCCTGCAGCTGGAAAAGGTCTACGACTGCGAATCGGTGCTGATTACTGCGCTGGAAGCGGTCGAGGCTGCGGCATGAGCCTGCAGACCTCGCGCGACGATCAAACTGCCGTTCGGAGGTGTCTTCTTCCGGATCGGCCGCGCGCGCGCCGCAATGCCTGATTCCGGCCGCCCTTCCGCTTCCGCACAGGAGCCAGAGGTAGGCGACGTGGCCGTCAGCGTGGCCGACGTGCTGGCGGCACAGGCACGCCTGCGCAAGTACCTGTCGCCCACGCCGCTGCATTACGCCGAACGCTTCGGTGTGTGGCTGAAGCTTGAGAATTTGCAGCGCACCGGCTCCTACAAGGTGCGCGGCGCATTGAATGCATTGCTGGCCGGGCTGGAGCGCGGCGATGAGCGTCCGGTGATCTGTGCCTCGGCCGGCAATCATGCGCAAGGCGTGGCGTGGTCGGCGTATCGGCTGGGTGTGCAGGCCATCACGGTGATGCCCTACGGCGCGCCGCAGACCAAGATCGCCGGTGTCGCGCATTGGGGCGCCACCGTGCGCCAGCATGGCAACAGCTACGACGAAGCATTCGCGTTTGCGCGCGAGCTGGCCGACCAGAACGGTTATCGCTTTTTGTCTGCCTTCGACGACCCGGATGTGATTGCCGGCCAGGGCACGGTCGGCATCGAACTGGCTGCGCATGCGCCGGACGTGGTGATCGTGCCGATTGGCGGCGGCGGGCTGGCGTCTGGGGTAGCGCTGGCGTTGAAATCGCAAGGCGTGCGTGTGGTCGGCGCGCAGGTGGAAGGCGTCGATTCGATGGCGCGCGCCGTGCGCGGCGACCTGCGCGAAATTACCCCGGTTGCAACGCTGGCCGACGGCGTGAAGGTCAAGATTCCGGGCTTTCTCACGCGCCGCCTGTGCTCGAGCCTGCTCGACGATGTGGTGATCGTGCGCGAGGCCGAATTACGCGAAACATTGGTGCGTCTGGCGCTGGAAGAACACGTGATCGCCGAAGGCGCCGGCGCGCTGGCGCTGGCCGCCGGACGCCGCGTTTCCGGTAAACGCAAATGTGCAGTGGTCTCTGGCGGTAATATCGACGCAACCGTGCTGGCCACACTTTTGTCTGAAGTGCGGCCGCGTCCGCCACGCAAGCCCCGCCGTCGCAATACCGAGCGACTTCGCAACGAACGCAGCGACAAGCCACAACCCGATATACCCGTTCTTTCCCGCCCATCCGCAGTCGCTTCAACGCCTGTCACCGCCATCGCCGCAGAGGAGTCTTCCTGGTGAACACGACCATATCCAACCAGACCCCGCATATCCGAATTTTCGACACCACCCTGCGCGACGGCGAGCAATCCCCCGGCTGCAGCATGACGCCCCAGCAAAAGCTGGTCATGGCGCGCGCGCTGGATGAACTCGGCGTGGACATTATCGAAACCGGCTTCCCTGCCAGCTCGCATTCCGACCGCGAAGCGGTGGCGATGATGGGCCGTGAACTGCGCCGTCCCACCCTGGCGGTGTTGTCGCGCTGCTTGCAGGCCGATATCGAAACCTCGGCCAAGGCGCTGGAAACCGCGGCCAACCCACGCCTGCATGTGTTTTTGTCCACCAGCCCACTGCACCGCGAGCACAAACTGCGCATGAGCCGCGAGCAGGTGCTGGAATCGGTGCACCGGCATGTCACGCTGGCGCGCGGCTACATCGACGACGTGGAATTTTCTGCCGAAGATGCAACCCGCACCGAAGAAGATTTCCTGGCCGAGGTCACCCGCGTGGCGGTCGCCGCCGGTGCCACCACGATCAATTTGCCCGACACGGTGGGCTTCACCACGCCCGAAGAAATCCGCGGCATGTTCTCGCGTCTGATCGCCAGCGTGGAAGGTGCCGACAAGGTCATCTTCAGCGCGCATTGCCACAACGATCTGGGCCTGGCAGTGGCCAACTCGCTGGCCGCCATCGAAGGCGGTGCGCGTCAGGTGGAATGCACCATCAACGGCATCGGCGAGCGCGCGGGCAATTGCGCGCTGGAAGAAATCACCATGGCGCTGAAAGTGCGCGGTGCGTTCTACAACATCGATTCGGCGATCAATACCCCGCGCATCGTGTCCACCTCGCAGTTGCTGCAACGCTTGGTCGGCATGCCGGTACAGCGCAACAAGGCCGTGGTGGGCGGCAATGCGTTCGCGCACGAATCGGGTATTCACCAACACGGCATGCTGCGCCATCGCGGCACCTACGAAATCATGCGCCCGGAAGATGTGGGCTGGGAATCGTCGCAGATGGTACTGGGCCGCCACAGCGGCCGCGCTGCGGTCGAGCGGCGTCTGCGCGCGCTGGGTTATCTGCTGGAGGAAGAAGAGGTCAAGCTGATGTTCGAGCAGTTCAAGGCACTATGCGAGAAGCAGCGCCTGGTGACCGATGCGGATCTTCAGGCATTGATGCAGGACGCCACCGTGCAGGAAGGCTATCGCCTGGCATCCATGACCATCAGCGATGTCGGCAGCCGCGCCAATGCGCTGGTGGAGTTGTCCGACCCGGAAGGCAACCGTGTGGCTGAAACCGCACAGGGCAACGGACCGGTAGATGCGCTATTCGGTGCATTGGCCTCGGCCACCGGCGTGAAGCTGGAGCTGGACAGCTATCAGGTGCACAGCGTGGGCATCGGCGCAGACGCCCGCGGCGAAGCCAGTCTGAGCGTGCGCCACGACGGCGTGGAATACGAAGGCACCGGCACCAGCAAGGACATCATCGAAGCCAGCGCGCTGGCATGGCTCGATGTTGCCAATCGTCTGTTGCGTCAGCGCGAGCGTGGCGTCATCGCCGGCAAGACGGCTGCGGTGGCGTAGCACTGGTCATTCGCTAAACGATGGAAGCCTGACGGCCGGCAGAGTGATCTGCTGGCCGTTTTGGCTGCTAGCCGTTTTGGTGTTGGTGTTCCATTTTTTGCAGGTGCATCGATTTGCTTCGGGCGCCTGTGTACCTACCGGCACTGGATGCGGCGCCGCGCCACCGCCAACCCCGCATGCCGACGAATCCTGAGCACGACGTCCGCCGATTTCATGCAAGCGCTTCTGTCGAATGAGTGATCACGCACCGGTCAGCCAAACGAGAGTGGCTATCGTCCGAAGAACGATAGCCACCGGTACAGCCACGACGCCTCGCGGAAGCGAGCGCTTTTACAGCGCAGCCACCACCGCATCGCCCATCGCCACGGTGCCCACCTTGGTGGTGCCTTCCGACCAGATATCGGCAGTCCGCAGGCCTTGGTCGAGCACCTTGCCGACTGCGCGCTCAATTGCATCCGCTGCATCGGCCTGCGCGAAGGTGTAGCGCAGCATCATCGCCACCGACAGGATCGTCGCCAGCGGATTGGCAATGCCCTTGCCGGCGATGTCCGGTGCCGAACCATGGCACGGCTCGTACATGCCTTTGCTGTTCGCATCCAGCGAGGCGGAAGGCAGCATGCCGATCGAGCCGGTCAGCATGGATGCCTGGTCGGAGAGGATGTCACCGAACATGTTGTCGGTCACGATCACGTCGAACTGCTTGGGCGCGCGCACCAGCTGCATCGCGGCGTTGTCCACGTACATATGCGACAGCGCGATATCCGGGTAGTCCTTGGCCACTTCTTCGACCACTGCACGCCACAGCTGGCTCGATGCCAGCACGTTGGCCTTGTCGACCGAACACAACTTCTTGCCGCGCAAACGCGCCATCTCGAAGCCTGCCTTGGCGATGCGGCAGATCTCGCTTTCGCTATAGGGCAAGGTGTCGTAGGCCTGGCGCTCGCCATTGTCCAGCGTGCGATTGCCGCGCGGCTGGCCAAAGTAGATGCCGCCGGTGAGCTCACGCAGGATCAGCAGATCCAGCCCGGCCACCACCTCCGGCTTTAGCGTGGAGGCGTCGGCCAACTGCGGATACAACAGTGCCGGACGCAGATTGGCGAACAACCCCAACTGCGAGCGGATCTTGAGCAGACCACGTTCCGGGCGTAGCGACGGGTCGATGGTGTCCCACTGCGGGCCACCCACCGCGCCCAGCAGCACCGCATCGGCAGCACGCGCACGCTCCAGCGTTTCATCGGCCAGGGGGCTGCCGTATTTGTCGTAGGCCGCACCGCCCAGCTCGTCGTACACCAGCTCGAAACCCAGGCCGTGCTGCGTATCAATGCGCTGTAGCACCTTGACCGCTTCGGCCATGATCTCCGGCCCGATCCCGTCGCCGGGAAGAATCAGAATCTGCTTGCTCATGCCATCCTCGTGAGTAACGCCGCAGCGTCATTGGAATCAACGTACTGCCCAAAGCACCAGCACGTCGGTGCTGAAAGAGCCATCGGCATCGATCTGGAAATGATCGCGTACCGCATCTACCGCCGCGTTCTGCAATGCGCGGATTGCTTCACGCATGACCTGCGGGGTGCGCATGCGATCCACCCAGCTTGCGTAATCCAACTGCAGGCGCTGGCACTGATGCCGCTGCACCTGCAGGCCGGCATCGCCCACCATCTGCAACCATTGCGCAACGCTGTAGTCGCGCACGTGGCTGGTGTCGCGCAGCAACTCGATTGCCTGCAGGTGCGTGTCCAACAACGGCAATCCCGGCGCCACCACATCGATGAACGCAGCGATACCGCCCGGACGCAGCACACGCCGCACTTCGCGCAGTGCTTGTCCCAGGTCGCTCCAATGGTGCGCCGAGTAGCGACTGACCACTGCATCCATGCTGCCGGCCTCGAACGGAAGGCGCTCGGCGACACCTTGCAGCGTCGATATCTGCGTCAGCCCTCGTTCGCCGGCAGTCGCCACCACGACCTTGAGCATATCGGCGGACAGATCGTAGGCCACCACCTCGCCCATCAATGGCGCCAGCTGGAAACTCACGTGCCCGGCACCACAGCCCAGGTCGAGCAATCGCCCGTTACGATGACCCGCCAGACCAGCACGGAGTTCGGCGAACTCGGCACCTTGCGCATGCACATCGCTGTGCAGATAGGCGTGCGCCTGCGGCCCGAACTGGGCAGCGACGTGTTCGCTCAGCGCCGACGGATCAGTGGTTTTGGCGACCGAATTCACTGCAGTGCGCCAAACAACCACGGTTGGCGTGCGCGATGGTCCTGCTCGAAGCGACCGATGGCATCGGCCTCCTGCAAGGTCAGGCCGATGTCGTCCAGGCCGTTGAGCAGGCAGTGCTTGCGGAATGCGTCGATGTCGAAACTGTATTCCACGCCATCGGGGCGGCGCACGCGCTGTGCGGCCAGATCCACGGTGAGTTGATAGCCCTCGTTGGCCAGGCACTGTTCGAACAGCGCATCCACTTCCGCTTCGGCCAGCACGATCGGCAGCAGGCCGTTCTTGAAGCTGTTGTTGTAAAAAATATCGGCAAAGCTCGGCGCGATGACGGCGCGAAAGCCGTATTCGTCCAGCGCCCACGGCGCATGCTCGCGCGAGGAACCGCAGCCGAAGTTTTCGCGTGCCAACAACACGCTGGCGCCCTGATATCGCGGGAAATTGAGCACGAATTCCGGATTCAGCGGGCGCGTGCTGTTGTCGCGACCAGGTTCGCCGATATCCAGATAGCGCCACTCGTCGAACAGATTCGGCCCGAAGCCGGTGCGCTTGATCGACTTGAGAAACTGCTTGGGAATGATCTGGTCGGTATCGACGTTGGCGCGATCCAGAGGCGCGACCAGTCCGGTGTGTTGGGTGAAAGGAGTCATTGAGAGAGGCCGGGATTCGGGGTTGAGGGATTGGGGGTTCGAAAAAGGCGTAAGTGCATGACCGGCTTTACGAATCCCGAATCCCCACTCCCGAATCCCCGAGTTCACGCACATCGACAAAATGCCCGCTCACCGCTGCTGCAGCGGCCATCGCCGGGCTGACCAAATGCGTGCGGCCACCGGCGCCCTGGCGGCCTTCGAAGTTGCGGTTGGAGGTGGAAGCGCAGTGCTCGCCGCTGCCGAGCTTGTCCGGATTCATGGCCAGACACATCGAGCAGCCCGGCTCGCGCCATTCGAAACCGGCATCCAGGAACACCTTGTCCAGGCCTTCCGCCTCTGCCTGCGCCTTGACCAAGCCAGAACCCGGCACCACCAGCGCCTGCTTGATGGTTGACGCGACCTTGCGTCCCTTGGCCACTGCGGCGGCCGCGCGCAGGTCTTCGATCCGCGAGTTGGTGCACGAGCCAATGAACACGCGATCCAGGCGGATGTCGGTGATCGCCTGGTTGGCCTTCAAACCCATGTATTTCAACGCGCGCTCGATCGAATTGCGCTTGGTCGGATCCTGCTCGGTCGCCGGATCCGGTACGTGCTGGTCGATGGCCAGCACCATCTCCGGCGACGTGCCCCAGCTGACCTGCGGCTTGATGTCTTCGGCATGCAGTTCCACCACGGTGTCGAAGTGTGCGTCCGGGTCGGACACCAAGGTGCTCCACAGCGCGACCGCCGCGTCCCAGTCGGCGCCCTTGGGTGCGAACGGGCGGCCTTTGACGTAGGCGATGGTCTTCTCGTCCACCGCCACCATGCCCACGCGTGCACCCGCTTCGATGGACATATTGCAGATGGTCATGCGGCCTTCCATCGACAGCGCGCGGATGGCGCTGCCGGCAAATTCCAGCGCATGCCCGTTGCCGCCGGCGGTGCCGATCTTGCCGATCACCGCCAGCACGATGTCCTTGGCGGTCACCCCGAACGGCAGCGTGCCTTCCACGCGCACCTGCAGGTTTTTCATCTTCTTGGTGATCAGGCACTGGGTGGCCAGCACATGCTCGACCTCGGAGGTGCCGATGCCATGCGCCAACGCGCCGAATGCGCCGTGCGTGGAGGTGTGCGAGTCGCCGCAGACCACGGTCATGCCCGGCAAGGTGGCGCCCTGCTCCGGGCCGACCACATGCACGATGCCCTGGCGTGCATCGTTCATCTTGAACTCGAGGATGCCGAAATCGTCGCAATTCTCGTCCAGCGTCTGCACCTGCAGGCGCGACACCTCGTCGGAAATCGACTCCAGCCCGCCCTGGCGCTCGGCGCGTGTGGTCGGCACGTTGTGATCGGGCGTGGCGATGTTGGCGTCGATGCGCCACGGATTGCGCCCGGCCAGGCGCAGGCCTTCGAAGGCTTGCGGCGAAGTCACTTCATGCAGGATGTGGCGGTCGATGTAGATCAGCGACGAACCATCGTCACGGCGTGTGACCTCGTGCATTTCCCACAGCTTGTCGTACAGGGTCTTGGCAGTCATCGCGGCAATCCGAGTGGCGGATGGTGGGTGCGCCCACCTGGCTGAGACCGATGCTAGGAGCTTGTCTTGGATTACGCAAATTCATATTGTTTATTCAAGAAATGAATTTTAGGAATGGCAATGGACCTGGCCAGCCTCAATGCATTCGTGGCGGTCGCCGCAAGCGGCAGCTTCTCTGCGGCTGGTGAGGCCCTGCATCTGACCCAACCGGCAGTGAGCAAACGCATCGCGCTGCTGGAGGCGCAATTGTCGGCGCGGCTGTTCGACCGCCTGGGCCGGCAAGTGGTGCTGACCGAAGCCGGCCAGGCGCTGTTGCCGCGCGCGCAACGCATTCTGGCCGAGCTGCAGGACACCCGCCGTGTGCTTGAGCATCTAGGCGCGGCGTTTGGCGGTCGTTTGAGTCTGGCCACCAGCCACCATGTGGGTCTGCACCGCCTGCCGGCCTTGTTGCGCAGTTTCGCCACACAACATCCGCAGGCGGCGCTGGACATCCAGTTTCTGGATTCGGAACTGGCCTATGCAGCGGTGCTGCGCGGCGAGCTGGAACTGGCAGTGACCACACTGGCGCCCGAAACGCACGCACCACTGCGCGCGCAGCCGATCTGGCACGACCGCCTGCACTGCGTGGTTGCGCCAGATCACCCATTGGCAGCACGGCCTGCCGTGTCGCTGGACGATGTGGTGGCGCACCCGGCGGTGTTGCCCGATCCGGGTACCTTCACCCATCGCATCGTCGCCAACCTGTTCGCCGAACGCGGCCTGGCACCGAGTTTGCGCATGACCACCAACTACCTGGAAACGATCAAGATGCTGGTGTCGGTGGGCCTGGCGTGGAGCGTGTTGCCGGAGCGCATGATCGACCATCAGATCGTGGCGCTGCCGCTAGCCGATGTAGCGTTATCGCGCGAGCTGGGTTGCGTCACGCATGGCGGGCGCACCTTGTCGCGCGCTGCACGGGCGTTTGTTGCGTTGTTGCATGCGCAGGCGGATCAGGCGCAGGCGTAGAGATGTTTGCAGCGTGTTGTAAGTGGTGGCGCAAGATGCCGTCTGCATCTCGCTCTCGGCACCACCGCAACGCGCGCGCGATGCGCATGCACATACGGCTTGCTGACTGGGCGACGCCGACTTGCTCGGCTGCCAATGCAATGCCTTGCTGCGCTTCTTGTTCACTGCGGACTACCCGTGCCATGTACGAACGCCTGCATTGCATCGAGTCCGCGCCCAAAACTTCAGGCAACGGCGCACCGTCTTACGGCCCGATCAAGCGATCGCGCCCCTGACGCTTGGCGTCATACAGACGACGATCGGCTAACGCCAGCAGTGCGCGTCGGCTTGGCGCTTCGTCGCTCATCGCCATGCCCATGCTGGCGGTACAACGCACGGGCGTGCCTTGCGCATCGACCTGGATGTCGGCCAAGCGCTGTCGCATGCGCTCGAACAGCGCGCGCGCCTGTGCCGCATCCAGCCCGGTGACCGCCAGCAGGAATTCTTCGCCACCGAAGCCGTGCGGCAAAGCAGCGCGCCTGATCCTGCTCGCTCAACGCCTGGCCGATGGCCGACAGCACCGCATCGCCAACCTCGTGACCGTCGTCGTTGATGCGCTCGCAGTCGTTGATGCGCTTGAAGTGGTCGATATCCATCAACGCTAGCGCCAGTGCGGCGCCACCTGCATGTGCCTCATCGAACCCTTGCTGCAACACACGCTCGGCTTTGCGCCGGTTCGGCAGCGCCGTCAGCACGTCGTGACTGGCGCGATACTCCAGCTGGCGCATCAACGCTTCGCGTTCCTGGCTGGCCTGCTGCAGCGCCAGGTTCTTGTCGCTCAGTTCGCGCGTGCGGCGATCGGTGACGGTATTGAGCTGGCGGTGACGTCGGCGATAACTGGCGGCCCGCCACAGATAAAATCCGTCCTGATTAGCACGATCTTTCAGCACAGTCGCAGCCAGTGAGAGCCGACCGGTCGATGGTAGGACCGTCGCTCCACCGAGACCAGATCATGGCAATGAATCGTGTGCAGTTCCAAGCCGGGCTGTCGTTGCCGGCGTTCTTCAAGCGCTATGGCAACGCGCAGCAGTGCGAGCAGGCGTTGGAGATCTCGCGCTGGCCACAGGGCTTTGTTTGTCCGCGTTGCGCCGCTACCGCGCACAGTCGATTCCAGCGTCACGGCACCACGTACTGGCAGTGCACGGCCTGCTATCGCCAGACCAGCCTGCGCTCGGGCACGGTGATGGACAACAGCAAGCTGCCGCTACGCACCTGGCTGCTTGGCATGTATCTGCTGGGCCAGAGCAAGACGAACCTGTCGGCGCTGGAGTTGATGCGACACCTGGGAGTGAGCTACCCGACAGCGTGGCCAATGAAGCACAAGCTGATGCAGGCCATGACCCAACGCGAGGCGAACCGCAAGTTGGGCGGGATCGTGCAACTGGACGATGCCTACCTGGGCGGAGAACGCAACGGTGGCAAGGCCGGGCGCGGCTCGGAGAACAAGCGCCCTTTCGTGATCGCCGTGGAGACCACTGAAGACGGTCGTCCATTGCGCGCGGTGATGGATCCGGCCCCAGGCTTCACCAAGGCGGCGCTGTCGGAATGGATCGGGCAACGCCTGCATCCTGGAGCAGATGTCTACAGTGATGGACTCGGTGCGTTTCGAGCACTGGAAGCCGACCACGCGCACACCGTGATCGAAGGCAGCGGTCGAAGTCGCTGCGAGGCAGAGAACGCACGCTGGGTGAACGTGGTGTTGTCCAACCTAAAGCGTTCGCTGGACGGTGCCTATCACGCCTTCAAATTCGCCAAATACGCCCAGCGCTCCCTGGCAGAGACGATGTGGCGGTTCAACCGCCGTTTCGATCTGACCCGGCTGGTGCCCAGCTTGCTGGCCGCCGCAGCCGCCAGCAAGCCGTGGTCCGAGCGGGCCCTGCGTGATGTCACCATGTTCACCGCTGAAAGTGCGTGCTAATCAGGAAATCCGTAGACCACGCTCGCCAGGCCGAGGATAGCCAGACCGATCACTTTGCCCCGGCGCCACCACGGCGGCGCCAGTGCGATGACCAGGCTGGCCTCGCCCAGTAAATCGCTTTGCCGCCAGTCCACCGACAGCGACCACCCGCCCGTCGCCCTCGATGCGTTACAGCGCCTGCGGCGTGCCCACCCACAACGCGCCGTCGGCGCGCCGCAGCAGGGCGCTCACCGCCAGATGCCGCGCCGAGGCGTCGCCCAGCTGCTGCCAGTGGCCATCCTGATCGCGGTAAACGCCGTCGAATGCGGTGCCGAACAGCATGCCGCCGGTGTTGTCGCGTACCACCACGAACACACCGCCCAGCTCGACGCCGGAGGTGTTCTGGCGATCGTACACAGTGAAATCGGGCCCATTGAAGCGCGCCACGTCTTCCCAGGTGCCCAGCCAGATCAGGCCGTCTTCGCCCTGGGCCACGGCGTGCACCAGGTTGTGCGGCAAGCCATCGTCCATGTTCCAGCGCGTGACCGTGTCGTACGCCGTGTTTGTCAGCGCTTGCGCGCTGGCTGGCCAGACGCCGAGCACCGCGCAGCACACCAGAAACCATGGCAACGCGTGCCCGATCCGCCGCACACACGTGCTGCGAACGCAGCTTGTATGCGCATGCGTACCGACCCTTCCCACGCTCCCCGTTCCCTCGTCCGTGTCCGCTAGAGAGACCTGCCGGTATGCACTGGCACGCTTGCGGCAAATTTATCACCGGTTTTTTTTTACACCGCCTTCGGTGGATCCCTGACAGCTGCCGAAAGCGCCCTGACACCGAGAACCAGACAGACGGAATCGTTAACGGAGTGAATCGGCACCGAGTATAAATATAGAACCCGATGGTATAGTATTGGCGGCATGTCCAGCTCGCCCACACTGAATTCCAAGGCCAAAAGCAACGGCCCTGGCCGTCCCAAGGACCTTGGAAAGCGCGCCGCCATCCTGGGCGCGGCCCGCGCCATGTTCATGGAACTGGGCTATGCAGGAGTCAGCATGGATGGGATCGCCGCGCGGGCCGGCGTCTCCAAACTGACGGTGTACAGCCACTTCGGCGACAAGGAGAGCCTGTTTTCCGAGGCGATCCGTGCGCAATGCCAGCACATGATGCCGGACGACCTGTTCGACCACGCGCCAAAGGGCGCATTGCGCGACCAGCTCACCGAGATCGCCCATGCGTTCTTCGCCATGGTCAGCACGGAGTCGGCCATCTCCACCCACCGCATGATGATGGCGCCCGGTACCGGCGACGTGCATATCCGCGAGATGTTCTGGGATGCAGGCCCCAAGCGCACGCAACGGGCGCTGGCGGATTTCCTGTCCGCGCGGGTGGCCGACGGCCAGTTGGAGATCCCGGACGTCACGCGCGCCGCGTCGCAATTCTTCAGCCTGCTCAAGGGCGAGCTCTACGCCTTGATGATGTGTGGCCTGCAAGGCCCGCCCACTCCCGCCCAGGTGGATGAGCACATCGACACCAGCGTGGACTTCTTTTTGAGGGCCTATGCACCGCGCTGAGGGCCCCCAGCCTTTGGCGGCGATGACTTCCGGCACTGCGCCGGATGGCAGCGCGCGGCGATGCTAGATGCGCCAGGTGCCTCGCGCACCGCTAAAATGTTCGCCCCACCGCGTTGGATAACCGCACCATGACGATCGATTTCACCCAGGCCCGCGAAAAGATGGTTGAGCAGCAGATCCGGCCGTGGGACGTGCTGGACCTGCGCGTACTCGACGTGCTGGCGCGCATGCCGCGCGAAGCCTTCGTGCCGGAGGCCTACAAGACGCTGGCCTATGTCGACGTGGAAATTCCGCTGTCGGCCGGTTACAAGATGATGAAGCCGGTCGTCGAAGGCCGCATGTTGCAGGCGCTGGATCTGCAGCCGGGCGAAGACGTGCTGGAAGTGGGCACTGGCAGCGGCTTTGCCACCGCCTGCCTGGCCACGCTCGCGCGCGAAGTCGTCAGCCTGGAGATCGACCCGGCGCTGGCGGCCGCCGCACGCGCCAATCTGGACCGTACCGGCCTGGGTAGCAATGTCCGTATCGAAACCGCCGACGTATTCTGCTGGCAGAGCGAACGTCGCTTCGATGCCATCTGCGTGACCGGCGCGGTCGATACCCTGCCCGTGCAGTGGCTGCAGTGGTTGCGCCCGAACGGCCGGCTGTTTGTCGTGCACGGTCACGAACCGGTGATGGAAGCGGTCCTGGTCCGGGGCGACGTCAACGCCCCGCGCATCGAATCGTTGTTCGAAACCGACCTCGCCTATCTCCAGGGCGCCGCACCGACGCCCCGATTCCAGTTCTGATTCCCAAGGAAGCTTCCCCGATGATCCACCGATCCCTCGTTCTGGCCCTAGCCGCCGCCCTGTCTCCCATGGCGGCGAACGCCACCGACCTGCTGCAGGTCTACGAAATGGCGCGCAACGGTGATCCGCAGCTGGCCGTGGCCGAGTCCACGCGCCTGGTGAATCGGGAAGGTCAGGTACAGGCGCGTGCGGCGTTGCTGCCGCAGCTGGACGGCAGCGCCGGATACACCCAGTCGCATCGTGAGCTGGAGGGCGTCGGACGCCCCACGACCAAACAGCGCCAGTACGCGATTCAGGGTAGCCAGACCATTTTCAATTGGGCGCAGTTCTCTAACCTGCGCGCGCAGCGCGAAGTGACCAGGGCTGCAGATTTCACTTTGGCATCGGCCAACAACGATCTGATGACGCGTACCTCGGCGGCGTATTTCCAGGTACTGGTGGGGATCGAGTCGCTGGCGGCAGCCGAGACCAACGAAGCGGCAGCAAAGAAGCAATTCGACTACGCCGACAAGCGTCTGGAAGTGGGCCTGGCACCGATCACCGACGTGCACGAAGCCCGCGCTCAGTACGACCAGGCGCGCGCCGACACCATCAACGCCCGCAACACGTTGAAGGATTACTACCAGGCACTGACTGAACTCACCGGCCAGCCCGTAGTTGGTTTGCGTGCATTGCCCGACGAGTTCCGCCCGGAAGTGCCGGCCGCTTATAGCAATGTCGATCAGTTGGTCGCTACCGCCATTGCCGATAATCCCGCGTTGAGGGCGCAGCAGTTGCAGGTCAGTGCCGCCGAGGCACACGTCAGTGCTGCGCGTGCCGGCCATCTGCCGACCCTCAATCTTTCCGGCAGCATGGGACGGACCAATAGCTGGGGCGGTGGCAGCGATGTCGATACAGCTGCCGGCAATTTCATGACCAATAATGGCAATATCGATACCAATTCCATCGGCATCACCCTATCGATTCCGATCTTCTCGGGTGGTGCGACCCAGTCGGCCGTGCGTCAGGCCCTGTCGCAGCGCGACATCCAGCAGGACATCTACGAGCAGCAGAAGCGCGCGCTGGATCGCAACACGCGCAATGCCTACCAGACCGTGGTTGCCGGCATCAGCGAAATGGAAGCCCGCCGTCTGGCCGTGGTGTCGGCGCAAGCCGCCTACGACGCCTCGCAGGTGGGCCTGGAAGTCGGTACGCGTACCGTGCTGGATGTCGTGCAGAACCAGCGCACGCTGTTCCAGGCGCAGCTGAACTACGCGCAGTCGCGTTACACCTTCCTGCAGAACCGACTGCTGCTTGGTCAAGCCATCGGCAAGCTCGACATCACCGACTTGCAGGATGTGAATCGCCTGCTGTCGCAGGATGCCGAGTCCAAGCTGCAGGGCAGTGGTTCGTTGCAGTAAGACCAGCTGGATGCACAAAAAGGCGGGCCTAGGCCCGTTTTTTTTTGCGCGATGCGGTTGCATGCACGTCTTTTGTGGCGATTGCAGGTACGTTTAGTGCGGTGACAGCGCTGCTACGACATGGGGCGCCAGATACAGTCGATGCAACCAAGCGCGAAGCATTCGGCGCGTGTTCTCACTGCTGAGCGCAACGACCACTGCCTCTGACGGCAGGCATCGTCGAGATCGCAGCACGCCCCCATGCGGTCAGCAACGCGCCGACCACCACAACCTCACGCCGCAGCGCCCTCGCTTGCCATCGATGGCAAATCCGCGCCGACCTGCACCAGCGTGCGGGCCACTGCGCCCTTGCCGTTGGCGACCAATGCCAGGCCAGCGGTGGCCATCGCCTCGCGTTGATCGGGATCAGCGAGCAGGCGCGCCAACGCCTGATATACGCACTCGGCATCCTCGCAGATGGCAACGGCATCGGCTTCGCACATGCGCCGCGAAATCTCCGAGAAATTATGCAGATGCGGGCCGGTGACTGCAGGTGTGCCGACCGCAGCGGGTTCGAGCAGATTGTGCCCACCGATCGGCTGCAGGCTGCCGCCGACGAAGGCCACCTGCGCGCACGCATAAAAGCTCATCAGCTCGCCCAGGGTATCGATGACGAAGACTTTGTCGCTTGCCTGTGGCCACTGCTGTGCCTTGCGGATGGCAACGCGCCAGCCGCGCTCGCGTGCCAATGTCTCGACCTTGGGAAAGCGCTCGGGATGGCGCGGTGCCCACAACAACAGCAAGTCTGGAAATTGCAGCAGCAAGCGAGCGTGGATGTCGGCAACGGCAGCCTCTTCGCCTTCGTGCGTGCTGGCGGCGATCCACACTGGGCGCGTAGCCGGCACGTGCGTGCGGAACTGCGCGACCAGCGCCGGCAATTGCGCCGGCGCGGCGATATCGAATTTGAGATTGCCCAGCGCGATCACCTGATCCGGACGGGCGCCCAGCGTGATGAAGCGCTCGGCATCGTCCTGCGATTGCGCAGCCACGCACGTGACAGTTTGCAGCGCGCGACCGATCAATGGCGCCAGCAGCCGATAGCCACGCAGCGAACGCGCCGACAGCCGCGCATTGAGGATGTACACCGGAATCTGGCGGTCGCGACAACCGAACAGCATGTTCGGCCATAGCTCGGTTTCCAGGATCAATGCCAGACGCGGGCGGAAGTGTTCAAGAAATCGTCCCACGCTGCCCGGCACATCGTACGGCAGATACACGTGGTCCACCGCATCGCCCCACATCGCGCGTACCCGCTCGGAGCCGGTCGGGGTGATGGTGGTGATGACCCAGCGAATATCCGGGCGCTGCGCACTTAGCGCATTGACCAGCGGCGCGGCCGCGTTAACCTCGCCCACCGACACCGCATGCACCCACACGCGCGGGCGCCCGCACGCGTGCGTGTAGGACGCGTAGCGCTCGTTCCAGCGATTGAAGTATTCGCGCACACGAAAGCCGCGCCACACCAGGTGGTACACCGTGACCGGCAACAACAGGTAGAGCAGCGCCGAGTACAGCCCGCGCAACAGCCATTCGATCGGGTCTTTCCGCATCGGTGCAGGATACGGGAGCGTCAGCGCATGCGCATGTGCACGCTGCCCGCAAGGCGCAATCCCTTAGAATTGGCGCATGCCCGAGTCCGCCAACGTCGCCGTCCGCCCTTCCTTGCGCAACCCCAAGTATTGGCCGATGTATCTGGGCCTGGCAGTGATGGTAGCGGCCGGTCGCCTGCCCTGGACGCTGCAGCGTGCAATAGGCCGCGGCGTGGGTTGGGTTGCGATGCGTCTGGCCGGCACGCGTCGGCGCGCGGCCGAGGTCAACCTCAAACTCTGTTTTCCCGAGCAGGACGATGCCTGGCGAGCGCGGCTGTTGCGCGACAGCTTCGACGCACTAGGCGTGGGCCTGTTCGAGTTCGCGCGCGCCTGGTGGGGCAGCATCGATGCCATTCGCCCAGGCGTGCAGATCGAAGGCCTGGAGCATCTGCAGCAGCTGCAACAGCAAAAGCACGGCGTACTGCTGGTGTCCGGTCACTTCATGACGCTGGAAATGTGCGGGCGCCTGCTATGCGACCACGTGCCGCTGGCCGGCATGTACCGCAGGCATCGCAACCCAGTGTTCGAGTGGGCGGTCAAGCGTGGGCGCTTGCGCTATGCCACGCACATGTTCGCCAACGAAGACCTGCGCGGCACCATCAAGCATCTCAAGCGCGGCGGTTTTCTGTGGTACGCGCCGGATCAGGACATGCGCGGCAAGGACACCGTGTTCGTGCCATTCTTCGGGCATCCGGCCTCCACCATCACCGCAACCCATCAGCTGGCGCGGCTGACGGGTTGCACGGTGGTGCCGTACTTCCATCGCCGCGAAGGTGGCCGTTACATCCTCAAGATCGCACCGCCGTTGGCCGACATTCCGTCCGACGATGTGATCGCCGATACCACGCAGGTCAATGCCGCGATCGAAGACATGGTGCGCGAAGCGCCGGACCAATACCTGTGGATCCATCGGCGCTTCAAGCGCCAGCCAGGCGGACGTAGCGAGTTCTATCGCTGATGTCGGCGCCGCGGATGCCTGGCGTCGGCATCTGGACATCGCGATTTATAGCTCGCAGATCTACGACATGGCGATGAAGATCGGCTAAAAAAACCTAGCAAGCAATCGTCAGGGAGGTGTGGACGTCCCACAGAAGCTGAGATGTGCAAGTGATAGATGCCCCACCGAGCATTGGCCGCGCCCGCCTGATGGCTGTGCAATCGTTCTGTTAGCCACTCAGAACACGCACCGCGTTACTGCAGCGGCACCCGATCCGCATCGTCGTTGAGCAAGGCACCGGCATACAATCCGGCCAGCATCAGGCTAAGTCCGCCCCAGAAGCTGGAATAGAACGCCAGATGCGTGTTGAGGGGAAACACCGTTGCCACCAGCGCAATCATTGCCGGGCGTGCCTGCTCACGCGCCACCACGCTTGAATAGCGCCACGCGCGCCACGCCTGCGCCGCGCCGGCCAGCCACAGCAGCAAGCCGATCACGCCGGTTTCGGCCAGGATTTCCAGCACGATCTGATGCGCATGGAAGGCTGGCCCACCGCCCCATGCCGGCGCTTGGCCAGGTGCCGGATTGCAGGCCGGATAGGCGTGCCGGAACCCGCGCGCACCGACGCCGTTGAACGGATGCGCGCGGATCATGCACAGCGCCGCTCCCCAGATCTGCGCACGCCCGGACAAGGCCTGATCCACGCCTTGCTCGCCATTGCCGAACGCCAGCGTGGTGCGCTGGATGCGCTCGCGCGCCTGGGGCGCCACTGCCACCACCGCAATGGCCAACAGTGCGCCGGCCACTGCCACGACCAGCAAGCGGCGCCCGCCCAGCAGTTGCCAACCCGACAGCAGCACGATCACGCCATAGGTGATCCACGACGCGCGCGAGCCGGCCAGGACCAATACGATGCCGACCGCCGCCGCACCGACCGCCCAGGCCCAGACATGACGACGCCCCAACGCCAGCAGCAAAAACGGCGACAGGCTGGCCAGGGTCTGCCCGAATTTCAGATTGCAGGGCCCCAGCACGCCGCTCAGCCGATCCACCAGCGCAAGCTCCTGGGCCGTGCACAGGCCATGGCCGCTGATCAGCTGCTTGATCTGATCGATGCCGAAGAACAACGGGCTGGTGCCGAACGCGGCCTGCAGCAGCGCGTCCAGCGTCCACACGCATCCGATCACCGCCAACCCGGTAAACGTGCGACGCCGGCGCTGCGCATTGGCCACCGCGATGGCGCATAACCACATGAAAGGCAGATAGCGTAGATCGGTGGCCGATTTACGTAGCGCACGGCCGGCATCCACCGCGTCGAAGGCGGACAACATCTGCGGTAACCAGTACGCCAGGAACAACACGCTGGTCAGCGCCCACGCCGCGCCACTGAGCGGCCGCATGCCGCCGCGAAAACGCACATGTAATAAGCGGTACGCCGCGAACAATGCACCGAGCGACAACACCGTTTCTGCCAAGCCTGGCGTGGGCCATAGCACCACGAACAGAATCACCCACAGCGGCGCCCAGCGACCGGCATCGGGCGTCAACACGGGCGCATGCGGGAGGGTCTCAGCGGCGGAGTTCGTCATAGACCTTCAGGGTGGCCGTTTGCATCGCCTGCAACGTGTAGGGGATCACGGCCGGCGCTGCCGGGGCGTGCTGCAGCAACTGCAGCGCCTGCGTGCACAAGGCCTGGGCATCGAAGGCGGCGACCGCACCACTGGGCTGCAACTCGGACAGCAGTTCGCCGACGCCGCCGTGGGCCCAGCCCAGTACCGGACGGCCGACCGACAGCGCCTCCACCACGGTGCGGCCGAAGGCTTCCGGCTTGCGCGAGAGTTGCAGCACCAGGTTGCTGGCGGCATACGCCTCGGCAATGCGGTCAGTGGGCTCTGTGAAGGCGACTGCGTCGGCCACGCTCAGCCTCGCGGCCTCGGCTTCCAGCTCACGCACATAGGCCTCGCGCCCCGGCTCGCGCGCGCCGGGCAACCACAAGAACGCAGGCATACCGGCTGTACGAACATCGGCAAGCAGCTGCAGCCCATCGGCGTGCCCCTTCAGGCGCGTTCCGCGGCCCGGCAGCAGCAGCAGCGGCGCCTCGGCAGGCAGCCCAGGCAGCAGGGTCTGCGCCCACGCGCATGCGCGGCGGTCCGGCTGCAGCCGGCGCGGGAACTGCGCGATATCCACCCCGCGCGGAATGGTGCTCAGGCGCGCCGGATCGGTCTGTGGGTAGTGCGTGCACACGTATTCGCGCACCGTCTTGGACACGCAGATCACGCGCTCGCCGTAAGTCATCACTGCGCTGTAGCGGCTGGGCGAATTGAGCCCGTGCACGGTGGTCACCAGGCGCGGCCGCGTCGCCTCGGGCATGCCGCGCAGCGCGTACCACCCCAGCCAGGCCGGCAGCCGCGAACGTGCATGCACGATGTCGGCCCCGAGTTCGGCGAACAAGCGGCGAAGATTGGCAACATGCCGCAACGTCAGCAGCGATTTGCGGCCGATTTCCAGGGTGAGATGCTCACCGCCTACATCCAACAAGGGCTGGACCAGGCGGCCGCCGGCCGAGACGACGACGGCGCGATGACCGGCGCGCACCAGCGCGGCAGCAACTTCCAGGGTGGAGCGCTCGACGCCGCCGGACTGCAGTGCCGGCAGCAGTTGCACCACGGTCAGGCGGTGCACCGGCCAGTATCAGTCGGCGAGCACGAACAGCGCGCCGCAATACGGGCACTTGGCTTCGCCGTTGGGCTCGTCTTTGATCGGCAGGTACACGCGCGGATGCGAGTTCCACAGCGCCATTTCCGGCGTCGGGCAGCTCAGCGGCAGGTCGCCGCGGTGCACGGTGTAACGCGTTTGCGCATTGGCGGGCGCGGTGGCGGTCTGGCTCATGGCGGTGCGGTCGAAAGGGAACGGATGCCAGCATTCTAGCAGGCCATGAACCAAGCGCCGCCGGGACCTAATTGCCCTGACGCGCGGACTGCATCCAAGGGCTGAACCGCCCACTGTCTGTTAAGTTATCCTGCTTGATCGTTTCGAGCACATGCCTTTCCAAGCGCATTGAGGAAAGCACAGGGATCTGTCGGTGTTAGAACAATGTCGAAGTCTTCGAAAGTCGGGACATAGACTCGATCTGCTTTACGGGTGTCGACTGCGAAAACCCGCTTAGGGCCTTTCGAAGAGAACCATCCCAAATTCAGTCCTGGCCAGCCTAATCCGTTTTTCCTCCAACTCAGGCGAAAAGGATCATCGGGTAGAAGGATGCGTGCATGAGCCACATGAATTCGATCCAGCGGCACCTTCACCTTATAAAAGCCGCCACCAGCAACAAGCATGCCCTCAATAATATCGATTCTGGCTGTAGCAAGTAACGATGCGATTAATGCAAACACAACCACAGCAATCGCAAGTGATAGCGCCCATTGCCCTTGACCTACCGTCAGCGCAATAGAAACCATTACTGCAAGTGTGAGAACCACGAGCCCTGAAATTGATTTCCAGTTCAGAGCGTTTACCGAAAATCTCTCGATTCGCTTTGCTGACATGTTCAAACTCCGACAGCTTTGTAGGGGCGGTCTCAAGAGTCAAGTGCAACACCTCGAGAGACCTGCTGTTAGCGCAACGTATGGACGGACAGCCCAGCAGGCCATTGATTGTGCAAAAGTTACGTGAGCCAGTGTTTTGACAGAAAACGCGGGTCTGCAGTGGAGAAAAGTGTTGCACTTGGAACTTGAGTCGGCCTAGGCCGGAGCGACCACGCGGATCGTCACACTGGTCGGCAGTGCGTGATCGTACGCCTCACGCAGCGCATCGGCGTACCAGCGATTGCTGAATCCGAGGACGGCAGCGTCATCGGGCATGAAATCGACGATCAGCTCGCTGGCATGTTGATCGCGCAAGCGGGTACGGCAGACGACGTCGTCGTTGGGGGAGGTGCGAAAGCCCTTACCGGCCAGTAACTGCTGCAGGCGGTACCAACTGCCCAAGCCCATGACGTGCACGATCAGGTCGACGTCTTCGGTAAAGCGAACAGCCTCCCGGCTGACCGCGTCTGTCATCAGCAGACCGGTGGTGCAGCCGCCGACGAAGGCGACGTCCGGCAGCAGATCCGGCCCAAGCGCTTGGGCCACGCGTGCCAGCATGTGCTGCTGGATATCCCAGTTTCCAGGCGTGCCCATTACGGCACCTCCCGCAGATATTGGGTCAGCACACTGCCGGCAAGCGCCGACTCACGCTCACGCCCCAGCCGGATCGCGTCCACCAACGCCAGCATGGCGTACAGCTCCGCATCGCGACGTACGGCACGCGGCACACTCTTGTAGAGCGGCGCCACACGCTGGCCCTGCGCGCTGCCGTAGCCGTCCTCCCAAACGTAGATGTGTTGGCCTGAGGACAACAGGCGATCGACCAGCACGGGCGCTGCGTGTGCCGTGGGAATGCCACGGACAATCGGACCCGGGCGCGCCGGAAACACATACTTCAACCCGTTCAATACGAAGCCCAGCAGCGCGCGCGTGTTGGCGCGCGGGATGCCGCTGCCGCGCTCGGCCACGACCAGCCCCACCTCGGTGCAACGGCGGAGCGCCTGACTGACTTCCGATTTGCTGATGCCGGTGGATTCCTCAAGGCCGCGCACGGAGAACGCATCTTCGGCCAAGCCGCTCGCCCCCCCATCCTCCTGAGCCGCCGACATGGCCCAGCCGCGCCAGTCATCGGGAATGCCGAGCGCTGCTTTCTCGCCGCCTACAGGGACCGATTGCTGGCGCTCAAGGCTGACCAGCTTCAGCAAGAGCAGGATGTCTTGACTTTTCATGAGTAACGAAAGAGATCCGTCCCCTGTCCTGAAACAGAGGACAAGGATACTATAGAACGCAGGTCAGGCAACGTCCGTACTGCTGTATAGCTGGCTCTCCAGGTCCAGGATGGCCCGGTGGTAATTCGTCGCCCCTGAAAAACTCCCAGACCACATCCATTGCAAGGCTTCATCTGGGTTTTCGGTGTGCTGGAATTGCCAGTGTTCGTTACGCTACGTCCTGGTTTCTGGCAGTTTTCGCCCATGCGGACACGCCGTCCTGCCGCCGAGCAGTTGCCTGCCGATGAGCTGTGTCGTTCGCGCCTGGAGAACCAGATCGACTTGCGCCATCCGCTGGTCCAGCTGAGCCATCGGCTGCCGTGGAGTGCGTTGGAGCAGGCGCTGTCGCCACGGTTGCCGGCCACCACCGGCACAGGCGGTCGGCCCGCATTGCCGGTGCGGTTGATCGCCGGGTTGCTTTACCTCAAGCACGCCTACGACCTGTCCGACGAGGCGGTCTGCGAGCGCTGGCTGGAAAATCCGTACTGGCAGTTCTTCACCGGCGAGGTGGTGTTCCAGACCTGCGTGCCGTGCGATCCCAGCTCCCTGACACGTTGGCGACAGCGCCTGGGCTAAGCCGGGATGGAAGCGCTGTTGGCGCACACGATCAACACCGCTCACACGATGAAGGCGGTGGATGCGCGCGAGTTGTCGCGGGTGATCGTGGATACCACCGTGCAGGAAAAAGCGATCGCCCATCCCACCGACAGCCGTTTGCTGGAGGTGGCGCGCAAGAAGCTGGTGCTGCTGGCCAAGCGACACGGCATCGTCTTGCGGCAGACCTATGTGAGGCAAGGTCCGGGGTTGAGCCGCAAGGCCGGGCGCCATGCGCATGCGCGCCAGTTCAAGCGCATGCGCAAGGTGCTGCGACGCCAACGCACGATCCTGGGACGGGTATCACGCGATCTGCAACGCAAGCTGGACCAGCTGGAACCGTCGGTACGTGAGCGCATCGGTGTCTGGCTGGAGCGCGCACAACGGTTGTTGGCACAGCGTCCCAAGGACAAACAAAAACTCTACGCCTTGCACGCGCCGGAAGTGGAATGCATGAGCAAGGGCAAGGCCCGCCAACCGTACGAATGTGGCGTCAAGGTCGGCATTGCGGTGAGTGCGCGCAAGGGCTTGATCGTGGGCGCGCGCAGTTTTCCCGGTCATCCCTACGACGGCGATACGTTGGCCGAGCAACTGGAACAGGCGCGCGGGCTGCTGCAGGATGTGAATGTGATCCCGCAGGTGGCGATCGTGGACTTGGGGTATCGCGGGCGGGACGTGGAGGGTGTGCAGATCCTGCATCGCGGCCAAGCCAAGACGCTGACACGACGGCAATGGCGCTGGATCAAACGACGGCAAGCGGTAGAGCCGGTGATCGGACATCTGAAACAGGACTGCCGCTTGAATCGCTGCCATCTCAACGGCGCCCAAGGCGATGCACTGCACGTGCTCGGCTGCGCCGCTGGCGACAACCTGCGCTGGCTGCTGCGCTGGATCGCATGCTTGCGTGCCTGGTTGCAGGTGGTGCGGGCGCGTTCCTCAACGCCCTCAAGCACCATGTGGCCCGCAAACATGGCACTGAAGGTTTGAGAGGGGTTTTTCAGGGGTGACGGATTAGCCCCGACCTTCAGCCAGCAGTCGCAGGATCTGCGCCAGGCGGGGTTGATGGTGCCGTCACCTGAAGTCAACGAGGTGGCGAGATGAGCATCAACACTTTGCAGTTCCAGGCTGGATTGTCGATGCCTGAGTTCTTTGTGTCCTACGGCACCGATGCCAAGTGCTACCGCGCTCTGTACAGATGGCGGTGGCCCCAGGGATTTCGCTGTCCGTGCTGCGCGGGACGAGCGCGCTCGCGCTTCAAGCGCGGTGGCGTCATCTACTACCCGTGCAGCACGTGCCGGCACCAGACCAGCCGGATCGCAGGCACGATGTTCCAGGGCACCCAGCTGCCACTGCGCACCTGGATGCTGGCGCTGCACCTGTTGGCCTCGACCAAGACCAACATGGCTGCGCTGGAGCTGATGCGTCACCTGGCCGTCAACTACAGGACCGCCTGGCGGATGAAGCACAAGATCATGCAGGTCATGGCCGAGCGCGAAGCCACGCGTCGACTGTCCGGGTTCGTGCAGATCGACGATGCCTACCTGGGAGGGGAGCGCAACGGCGGCAAGGCTGGGCGCGGATCGGAGCCAACCATGAGTCCCATGCTGACGCCAGAACAAATCGCAGCGCTCAATGCAGCCGAGCTTGCCCGCGCACAGCGGCCGCCGCGACGCGTGCGCCCGACCAAGCAGTGCACGGTGGGTTACGGCTATTATCCAAACAGCCAGCAGCGCGTGCCCACTCTGCGCCTGCGTGGTGGCTGGCTGGAGCAATTGGGCTTTGCCATTGGCTCAAAATTGCGCGTCACTGTGCATGATTGTGCACTGGTGATCGCGGTGATCGATGAAGAGTGCATGCGGGGCTGCAAAGCTTCCAGGTGATGTTCGCCGAAGAGCGCGTGCCGCTGCAGGCGCTATGACAGATACCGCTTACAGATTTCATTGACACCTGTTGCGCTTGCAAGTCGAGACCGCCCCCTCGAAGTCTTCACCGAGGAGGTCCTCAACAGCGTTGCGAATCGGAGTTGAATTCGCCCCGGAAAATACCGGGCTTTTTGTATCTCAACGCAACTGGTCAGCTTTTGTGCCGCTTCAACCACGCCGTAATCTGCGGCGTCCGCCGCTCACGCAGCATCACCCGCGTCTGAATCGTGCTGATGGCAGTTTCTGCATCGCGGCGTGAAGTGGGGGCCAGGTACTTTTCGGCGTACGCCTTGATCTTGTCGACGGTCTCCAACTTGCTCGATCCTGCGGCCAGATGCGGGTAGTACCGTGCACGTGACGTGGAGTCGATCAGCGTATCCACCTGGGTGCGATGCGCCAGCGCGAAGTCGAACGCCAGCTCTGGGTGCTCGCGGGCAACATCGCCGATCATGCCGGCGCCCGTGGTGGCACCGGGTTCGTCGGTGAGTGCCAGCGCAAGGGCGCGCTGCGCCAGCGCAGGGTCTTTTGCGTAGGCCAGCAACGCGTATGACTGATCGCGCAGCATCGACGAGGTTTCCTTCTTCGCCATGGCATGCAATGCGTCCCAGGTGGCCGCGTCGGCATGGCGGGCGACGATACCGAGCACGGTGCTGCGCAGCTCCGGCGACAACGTGGCCGGGTCTGTCTGGAAGGCGGCAAAACGGCGACGCGCCTCGGCAATCACCTGCACATCGTCCAGGGTGCTCAAGCTGCTGAGCAGGTGGGTCCGCAGCTGCTTGGTCTGGGCACTGTCGTCCTTGCGCTCGTCCCAGCCCAGCGTGGCGAACTCGGGAGCAAGCCGCGCACGCGCAAAGCGCCGCCATGTGGCTTGGGCCTTGGGCTCGCCGTCGAACAGACCATCGATACTGGAATACGTACTGGAGACCACGTCCCACAGATCCGGCGCACCGCCGACCGGCACCTTGGCGGTGAGCTCGAGCAGGTCTGCTTCGGGCTGCAAGCCCACCGGAGCCAGCGCGCCGGTGTCCATCAGCACACCCAACTGATCGACCACCGGCAATGCGTCAAAGCGCTTGCTGAGCGCGGTGAACTGCGCCGGCGCATACAACGTGCGGAAGTAGCCCTTCTGCCCGGCATTGACCACGATGGAGGCATCGCAGCCGGGTAGCTGCACCTGCGCAGTGCCATCCACCAGCACACGCACCTGCTTGCCGTCGGCACCACGCACCGCCACCGGCACATGCCAGCGCAACGGCTGTTTGTCGGGGCGATCGACGGTGTATTCGCCTTGTTCCAGCGTCACAGTGGTGGTGCCGGCGGCGCAGCTGGCACCGACCTTGATCAACGGCACACCCGGTTGCAGGGTGAAGTCGTGCGCCACCTGGGTGAACTGCTTGCCCGGTGCCACAGCATCGATCTGCTGCCACAACGCATCGGTGACGGCGTTGCCGTATTGATGCTGCTTGATGTAGCTGCGCACGCCGTTACGCCAGTTGTCGGCACCCACATAGTCTTCGAGCATGGCGATCACCGCCTCGCCCTTGTCGTAGGTGATCTGGTCGAATGCCTGGCTGGCCTGTTCCACCGTGTCCACGTGCTGCACCACCGGGTGGGTGGTGACATACGCATCGCGATGCATCGCTGCGCGGCTCTTGAACGCCGCGCCGGTGTTGTCGATATCCCATTCCGGATGCAGCTTGTGCGTGGTACGCGCCTCCATCCAGTTGGCGAAGCCTTCGTTGAGCCACAGGTCGTCCCACCACGCCATGGTCACCAGGTTGCCGAACCACTGATGCGCAATCTCATGCGCGGCCACGGTAAAAACGCTCTGCTTGTCGTTGATGTTGGACGTCGCCGGGTCGAGCAGCAACGAGTATTCGAAGGTGAAGATCGCCCCCCAGTTTTCCATCGCGCTGAAGAACTGGCTCTGCCCGGGTGCGGCGATGTTGTCCAGCTTCGGCAACGGATACGGGATGCCGAAATAGGCGTTGTATTCATGCAGCACATCGCGACCGGAATCCAGTGCGAACTGCGCCTGGTCTACTTTGCCTTTCTGTGCGATCACGCCGATCTCGGTGCCGTTGTCGGCCTTGCGCGTGGTCCGCTCGAAATCGCCCACACTCATGAACAACAGATACGTGGACATCTTGGGCGTGGTCTGGAAGACCACGCGCTTCATGCCACCGGCCCCATTGCTGGATGAGGCAACCGGCATATTGCTCACCGCCATCTGCGCGGCCGGCGCATTGACTGCCAGGTCGAACGTGGCCTTGAAATTGGGCTCGTCCCACGACGGAATGAAGCGGCGCGCATCGGAGTTTTCGAACTGGGTGAATAACGCGCGGCGCTGGCCTTGCGGCGTGGCGTAATCCAGCGCGAACAAACCGTTGGCCTGCGTATTGATCACACCGCTGTAATCGATGGACAACACGTAGTTGCCCGGCGCCAGCGGCTTGTTGAACGCGAAGGTGGCGGTCTGCGCCTGCTCATCGGTGCTGACCTTGGCGGTCTGTGGCGTGCCCCCCTTGCGCTGCGCCAGCGTGCTGCGCGCGAAGCTGAGATTGGCGGCCTGCAACACGATGCGGTCGGTGGTTTGCAGCACGACGATGTCGATGGCGACCTTGCCATCGAAGGTCAGCTTGTCGGCGTGCGGGGTGATTTCCACTGCGTAGTGCGTAGGCTTGGCCGTGCGCGGCAACTGGCTGGTGACCTGCGGGGCGGATGCGCTGACTGCATCCGGTGCGGCGGCAACAGCGTGAGCCGACGCAGCGGCAGAGGTGCTGACCAAGGCCAGCGCAATAGCGATCACCAGAATCTGGCGCATGACATTCCTAAAAGGAGTAATGAACTAAACGGAGTAAAGGCAGCGGCCGGTAGCATGGCCCCGGCGCAGATGCGCACACACGGCCGAAAGTCATGCGCAAGCCCTGCAGACGCGAAGACACAGACGTCAAAGAGAAGCCACGGTAACGACGGGGCATGAGTACATCAGACCGGGGTAAGCCATCCCACTGACGCAGGCATGCTACAGGGCTGTGCTGAACACGCCCCGCACCGATAGGGCTTGCAAAAGCAGCGCTCGACAGCATCACGCACACAAAAGCCCCGCTTTCGCAGGGCTTTTGTCGCTTCACTCACGCATCAGCCGATCAAGCGAACGGGTCCTGCAGCACCATGGTGTGGTCGCGGTCCGGGCCGGTGGAGACGATCGAGATCGGGCAGCCAGCCAGTTCTTCCAACGCGCGCAGGTAGGCGCGGGCCGCGACGGGCAGCTTGTCCCACTCGGTGATGCCATGGGTGTTCTCGGTCCAGCCCGGGAATTCCAGGTACACAGGGGTGCACTCTTCCCAACCCTGCGCGTCCAGCGGTGCATATTCGGTGCGCTTGCCGCGGTATTCGTAGGCGATGCAGACCTTGAGCTTTTCCATGCCATCGAGCACGTCGAGCTTGGTGATGCACAGGCCGGAGATACCGTTGATGGCCACCGCACGCTTGAGCGCAACGATGTCCATCCAGCCGCAGCGGCGCGGGCGGCCGGTGGAGGCACCGTACTCGGCACCGCGGTCGCGGATGCCCTGGCCCACTTCATCGTCCAGCTCGGTCGGGAACGGGCCGCCGCCGACGCGCGTGGCGTACGCCTTGGCGATACCCAACACGTAGTCGATCGCATCGGCGCCCACACCGGTGCCGGCCAGCGCGCCGCCCACAGTGGTATTGGAGCTGGTGACGTAGGGATAGGTGCCGTGATCGATGTCCAGCAACGCGCCCTGCGCGCCTTCGAACAGCACGCGCTTGCCCTGCTTGCGCAGGTCGTGCAGGATGCCGGCCACGTCCGACTTCATCGGCTGGACGTAGTCGCCGAAGGCCAGCGCTTCGTCGTAGGTCTTCTGGAAATCGACCGCTTCCACGCCCAGGTACTTGGTCAGCACGAAGTTGTGGTAATCCAGCGCGGTGCGCAGCAGCTCTTCCAGCTGCGGCGGGTAATGCAGGTCGGCGATGCGGATGCCGCGACGCGCCACCTTGTCTTCATAGGCCGGGCCGATACCACGGCCGGTGGTGCCGATGGCCTTGCCGCCGGCCGCTTTTTCGCGCGCCTGATCCAGGGCGATGTGGTACGGCATGATCAACGGCGCGGCAGGGGAAATCTTCAGGCGCGAGCGCACTTCCACGCCGGCGTCTTCCAGCTCGCTGACCTCTTTGATCAACGCGGCCGGGGAGATCACCACGCCATTGCCGATCAGGCACAGCGCGTCGTCGCGCAGGATGCCGGACGGGATCAGATGCAAGACGGTCTTCTTGCCATTGATGACGAGTGTATGGCCGGCGTTATGGCCGCCCTGGAAGCGGACGACCGCACCGATTTCTTCGGTAAGCAGATCGACGATCTTGCCCTTGCCTTCATCGCCCCACTGGGCACCGAGCACGACAACTGACTGACCCATGACGGGTGAACTCCTGAGTTTTGCTGCGGCCATCGGGGCCGCGGGATGGGACCGACGCAGGGTTGGCAGCGACACCCTGCGCGCAGCTCCATCGGGGAGCATTGCAGTGGCGCGACAGCCCTGACACGGAAAAAGCCGAACGGAGTGCTCTGGTTGGAGCGTGCCCGGCCGGCTTTTGTGCATTATCCGGGTTTCCGCGGACGTGCACTACCCCTGCCGCGCGTGAAAAGGCCGCTTGATACATCAGGGATCGGGATGGGCTGCACCCGCCAGGCCTGACCGTCGTTGCCGCCCTGCCCCCTTGACGTCAGTGCCAATGCCGCACGCCGCATGCGGGTCAGTGGCGCACGATCCACAGCCCGATGACGGCCAGCGCCAGGGTGACCGCACCGATGGCCCGCACCTGGGCGATCGGCAGGCTGAAGAGCTGGTCGATCATGCGCTTCCAGGCGATCGGGGCAGCAAACAGCAGCAGGCCTTCGATGACGAAGATCAGGCACAGGGCGGTGAGCAGATCATGCATGGGCGATGCGGCATCGGGATGGGAGCTTTAGTGTGCCCGCATCCGCGGCCCGACACTCACCCGCGTGGGACAGGAGCGAACCCGGGCGCGACGGGCATTACCGGGAACAGCAGGGCGCGCCCAGGTGCGCTCCTTGTATCTGGACATTGCCGGTTGTCGTGCCGGGGGCGTGGCAGGCGGATGAGCGGCCAGCCCCATGTGCGCTCGCTCGCACTGGCGCATAAAAAACGCCCGCATGACACGGGCGTTTTTTCGTTCAAGCAGAGCGCCTCGGCGATCGCTCGTGAGGGACCGTCAGCGATCGCTCTTGAGGTACTGCAGGAACGGGTCGTTCTTGTCCAATACGATCACGCCATTGCCGTCGGTCATGGAACTGCGGTACGCCTCCAGGCTGCGGTAGAAGGCATAGAATGACGGGTCCTTGGAACCGGCCTGGCCGTAGATGCGGGCGGCTTCGGCATCGCCTTCGCCGCGCAGCTTCTGCGCGTCGCGCTCGGCATCGGCCACGATCACGGTGGACTCGCGGTCGGCTTGCGCGCGGATGGTCAGGGCCTGCTCTTCGCCTTCGGCGCGTAGTTTGCTGGCTTCCTGCTTGCGCTGAGCGCGCATGCGTTCGTAGACGTCGTTGATCACCTGGCTGTCGGTCGGCAGATCGATCTGCTTGATGCGCAGGTCGGTGATTTGCATGCCCAGGCCCTTGATGGCGCCATTGATGCCCTTGAGCTGGCTGGCGATCAGTTCGCTGCGGTCGCCGGAGACCAGCTGCTGCAGGGTGCGCGAGTTGATCTGGTTGCGCAGCGAATCGGTGATGATCGGGGCCAGACGCGAGTTGGCGACCGACTCCTCACCACCGGTAGCGCGATAGAAGGCCCGCACATCGGAGATGTAGCCGATGGCGAAGAAGTCCACGCTGACGTCTTTCTGCTCGGCGGTGAAGTAACGCGCCGGGGCGGTGTCCAGTACCTGGAAGCGGCGATCGAACACCCGCACCGATTCCACCAACGGAATCTTGAAGTGCAGGCCGGGCTTGAGGTCGGCACGCACCACACGGCCAAGGTTGAGCACCATGGCGGTCTGGTCTTCGCGCACCACGAACACCGAGCCCATCAGGGTCAGCAGCACGGCGACGATCAGGCCGATCACTAGCGAATTCTTCATTATTCGGTTCCCTCACGGCCAGTTAGGCGTGGGCCGCGTTCCGGGTTACGGATGGCCTCGCTGCTGGTGTTTTGCGGCGGATTCAACAACACGTCCTGCGGCACCATCGACGGCATACCGGCGTTGCCGCTGGCAGTGGCCGGCTTGCTGGCGTCGGCCGGCAGCGGTACGTAGATGACCTGGCGGCCATCGCTGCCGATCACCTTGCGGTTCTCCGACAGCACCTTCTGCACGGTTTCCAGCCACAGACGCTTGCGGGTGACCTCCGGCGCGCCGACGTACTGCGCCTGCAACAGCGTGAAGCGGTCGGCATCGCCTTCGGCCTTGGAGATGGTGGCCTGCTTGTAGCCTTCGGCACCGGTGCGAGTGCGGGCACCCTGGCCGCGCGCCTCAGGCACTACCTTGGCGGCGTAAGCCTGGGCTTCGTTGATCAGGCGCTCGCGCACCTGCTGGGCACCATTGACCTCGTCGAAGGCCGGCTTCACTTCTTCCGGCGGGCGGGCATCCGGCAGGGTCACGCCGGTAACGGCCAGGCCGGTGTTGTAAGCATCCAGCGCCGCCTGCAGACGGTCCTTTGAAGCGATCGCCAGTGGGCCGCGATTGTTGAGCACGGTGTTGAGGTCCGAACGCCCCACCTGCTCACGCACGGCACTCTGCGCGGCCTGCTCCAGCACCAGATCGGCATTCCGCGAGCCGAACAGGTATTTGCGCGGGTCGCTGATCTGGTACTGCACGTTGAGCGAGACGTTGACGATGTTCTCGTCGCGCGTCAGCACCGGCACCTGGTTGCTGAAGGTCTTGATCTCGGTAGCATTGACCTTGCGCACCGACTCGATCGGCCAGGGCAGCTTGAAGTTCGGGCCAGGCTGCAGGATGCGCGAGAACTGGCCGAAGCGCAGCACCACACCACGCTGCTGCTCGCCGATGAGCTGGAAGCTGGAGAACAGCACCATCAGCACCACCGCGATCAGGATCCAGCGCCCCACGCCGCCATCGAACAGCTCTTTCAACGGGGCGGGCAGATTGCCCCAACCGCCACCGTTGCCACCGCCGCGCGGCCCCCAGGACCTGCGACGGTTGGGATCCGGGCCGTCTCCGCCCTTGTTGCCGGGTGTGTTCCAGGCCATGCACGCTCCATGATCGAGGGGCTGTGCGGGCCAGTCCCGCAGTGCCGCCATGTTGTTTGATTCGCCGATTCTACTAGATGGGGCAGACCGGCCGTTTTGAAAGGCCCGGTGTGATGCATTGTTGGTTTAACCGGCGGGGCGGATTGGGCGGCCCGGCAACCAACGCGGCGGTTCTTGCCAGTGGGACAGCGCGCCGGGCACCGGGATGCGCGCGGTACGCGCCGACGGCTGCCGCGGGCCATGCCGCCCGGGAGGTGTGCATGCGCGTTATTGGTCCCAGCCCGGGCCGCTGATCGGGTCCTGGCTGCGTGGACTCGGCATGCCGAGTGCCTGCCTGATTGACTGGTTATCACGGCAGGCATGGTGATGCGCGTGGCTGGCGGGCATGCCGCGAAGCGATTGCTTACTTGGAACCCATGTCTTCAAGCCGATGGCGGGTTTCAGGCAGAGAAGTGGCTACGCACCCCGGCACGCCCTTGCGGCGCGGGCGCTCAAGGGCACGCGTGCCACCGGCACGCCAACCGTGCCTTCTCGCCACCCAGGAGCCGGGCTTGCCCGTCTCCCACATCGACTGCCGCCCCAATCGACCTGTCGCGATATCTGACGTCGATCACGTCTGGCCGATGTACCTATGCTTTCGGCGTTTCGTCTTTCTGATTGAACACGCGCTCCATCACTTCCAGCAGTTCATCTTCTGAAAACGGCTTGGTGATGTAGGCGCGGGCGCCTTGGCGCATGCCCCACATACGGTCGGTGTCCTGATCCTTGGTGGTGACCAGGATCACCGGAATGTGCTGGGTGGTGGGCTCGCGCTTGAGTGTGCGTGTGGCCTGGAACCCGTTGAGGTTAGGCATCACCACATCCATAAGCACCAAATCGGGCAGCGATTCCTTGGCCGCTTCTACGCCCGCTGCCCCATCGGTGGCGATGATGGTTTCGTGCCCCAGCTTCTCCACGATGCGCTGAATCCCCAGCAGTTGGGACGGTGAGTCGTCGACGATCAAAATACGTGCCATGTGTTTCCCCTAGTGTGCGCGGCGAGTGTAGTGCCAAGGCTGCGCTTGCGGTAGCTGGGCCGTGCCTGGTGCTTGGCAAGTGTTGCACTACGCGATGGACATACACGCGCTCGTTCTTTGTAGACGACTGCCGGGATACTACGTCGGAAAGGGCAGGCTTGGATTCAACGCACAGGTCTACGGACAGCGAATTTTGTCGTGGTCAAGTTTTAGTAGATATCCAGCATGCAGTCATCAGCTCAGCTCACCGTCTCTCCGAACGCCTTGGCCAGATTGCGGTAGGCCTTCTTCTGAGCATCGTCGGTCGGGGCCGGGGCCAGGATTTCCAGCTCCACGATCTGGTCACCTGGGGTGGTACCTGGCAGGCCGCGACCGCGCAGGCGCAACTTGCGTCCGGCGTCGGAGTCGGCTGGCACCTTCAATTCGACCGAGCCGCCCAGAGTGGGCACGCTGATCGTGGTGCCCAGCGCGGCCTGCCAGGGCATGACCTGCAAGGTGTACAGGATGTTGCGCCCGTCCACCTCGAAGTGCGGGTGCGCCGCGTATTCGATCTCCAGCAACAGGTTGCCGCCGCCATTACCCTGGCCGCTCAGGCGGATCACCTGGCCGGGCTGCACGCCCTTGGGCACGCGCACGTCCAGCTGTTTGCCGTTGATGGTGATGCGCACGCTGTCGCCCGAATGCACCGCCTCCAGCGGCACCGCAAGCTTGGCGCGGGTGTCGCCACGCGCCTGCGGGCCGGCACCTGCGCCGGGGCCGGCGCCGGGACCGCGCTGACGGCCGCCGCGCTGGCCGGCAAACAGGCTCTCGAAGAAATCGCTGAAGCCGCCACCGGCACCGCCGTTGCCGAACACCTCTTCGAAATCGAAGCCCTGCCCGCCGCCGTAATTGGGCGGGGCCTGGAACTCGTCGCCCGGGCGGAACCCCTGCGCCTTCAATTGGTCGTAAGCCTTGCGCTTGGCCGGGTCGCGCAGCGCTTCGTAGGCTTCGTTGATCGCCTTGAACTTTTCTTCGGCGCCGGCTTCCTTGCTGACGTCGGGGTGATATTTGCGCGCGAGCCGCCGGTAGGCGGTTTTGATCTCCGCATCGCCCGCACTGGGCTCCACGCCGAGCGTTGCGTAGTAATCCTTGAATTCCATCTAATCACCTCTGGGAAAAAAATGGCCCGCAGCCGAGGCCACGAGCCAGTTCGAGCAGCCAGGACTCCCGCCGACAGCGCGCGTGCGGCGCGGAAGGTGTGCGGCCCTGCAGCGTACGGGCGTACGTGCCGAGTCGCATACCCGCCGCGCCCACAACGCGGTCACGCAACGGACGTGTGGCCATTCTATTCGCAGCCGGGCGGGCAACCGCGCCTATTCTACGGCGCGGCTGTCGCCGGGGAGCGAAGCCGATAGCTCCGCTCCAGGTCCAGCGTGCTGCAGCGGCCCGCCTGCACTGGCAGACCTGCCAGCCGGATGCCTCCGGTCGCTGCGCAGCCCTCTGCGCCCAGCACAGGCCTACCCAGCAAAGACCGCGCGTCGGTGAAGCGCGCCGCCGCGACATCCGCTGCTTACTGCACCGTGCTGTCGCTGGTGTCCTGACCGTTACCGACCTGGATCCGGCGCGGCGTCGCGGCCGGGCGCTTGGGAATGCGGATTTCCAGCACGCCGTTGTGGCCCGATGCGGTGATGCCATCGGCATCGGCGCTGTCGGGCAGCGCGAAGCGGCGATGGAAGCTGCCGTAACGGCGCTCGATCCGCGAGAAGCGCTCGGTTTCGGTGCTGGATTCGCTCTTGCGCTCACCCTTGATCGACAGGATGCCCTTGTCCATCTGCACCTCGATCTGGCTCGGATCGATCCCCGGCAAATCGGCGTACAGCACGAAATGCTTGGGCTCTTCCTTGATATCCACGCGCGGCACCCACTGCGCCGTCACCACGGCCGACTCGTCGGTGTCGCTGTTGTGCTCGAAGAAGCGATCGAACACATGCTTGATCTCGTTCTGCAGCGCATGGGTGGAAAATTGGGGATAACGAACGATGTTCATTGCAAGCCTCCAAAAGGGTTGATGACCGGGCCGGCGACCGCGGCGTGCGCAGTTGCGCCGGCCATGTGCGTCAGATAGGCGTGGCCGGGCGGATTTCAAGCGTGTTGCCGCGCTTTTCCCCTGCTCTTTTGCAGGCTTCGTTCAGCCACAGGAGCCTGCCGGATGACCATCCACGTTGCTGAGCGCATCCCCGAAATCGTGCTCAAGCGCATGCGCGATGGCATTGAGGCAGTCGACACCCACACCTTGTTCGCAGGCCGCACGGTGCTGCTGTTTGCGGTGCCCGGTGCGTTTACCCCCACCTGCTCGGCCAAGCATTTGCCAGGCTATGTGGAACACTTCGATGCATTGCGCAAACGCGGTATCGAAGTGCGGTGCACTGCCGTCAACGACCCGTTCGTGATGCCGGCCTGGGGGCGCAATCCGCTGATCCCCGACGGCCTGCACCTGCTGCCCGATGGCAACCCCGAACTGGCGCGCGCCCCGGACCTTGAAATCGACGCCAGCGGCTCGGGCATGGGCCTGCGCTCGCGCTGTTACGCACTGTATGCAGACGACGCCGTGGTCGAAGCGTTGTTTGTCGAAGAACCCGGCGAATTCAAGGTATCTGCCGCCGATCACGTGCTGCAGCACCTGCTGGATTGAGCCATCGATGCCCCCGTCCACTCAGAAGGGAAACGGCCAGCCATGTCTAATCAGCCAGCCACCAAAACTCCCGCCGGTGTCACCGACACTGCCACGCTGCGCGCCCGCGCACGCCAGAGCATCGAAGACGGTGCCATCACCGAGCGCTACCACGCCGATCACCAGAAGGTGATCGCGCTACGCAATACCGCACTTGCCACCGAATACGTGTGCACGCTGCGCTACTACCGCCACTGCTTCATGGCCAAGGGCATGCTTGCCGACGCAATGAAGGGCGAGTTCCTTGAGCATGCGCAACAGGAGCAAGAACACGCGCACAAGCTGACCGAGCGCATCGTGCAACTGGGCGGCGAACCGGATCTCAACCCCGATACGCTGACCAAGCGCTCGCATGCCGAATACAAGCAAGGCACCGACCTGCGCGACATGGTCAAGGAACATCTCATCGCCGAACGTATCGCCATCGCCAGCTATCGCGAGATGATCGATTTCATGGGCAAAAAGGACACCACCACCAAGCGCATTCTCGAAAGCATCCTGGCGCAGGAAGAAGAGCACGCCGACGAATGCGCCGACATGCGGGAAGGCTGGATCGGCGAGTGAGTTGAGGTTTTGCAATGGAGCGATGCATTGCGATCGATGATCGGCATCGGATCGGCATTGGCGTTGCGATCGAAGATCGCATCGCGTTGAAATACCATCGACGCGATGATGAAACAGGCAGACAGGGGGGGTCTCAACTTGCAAGTGCAACACGTGAGTTGAATTGAGCGATCTCTTCTTCCAGCGCCTGGTTTGGGGTCTTCCAGCCAAGCGTCTGCCGTGGCCGGGCGTTCATCAGGTCGGCGACGTTGTTGAGATACTCCTGGCTGGCCTTGGACAAGTCCACGCCTTTGGGCATGAACTGGCACAGCAGGCCGTTGGTGTTCTCATTGCTGCCGCGCTGCCAGGGCGCATGTGGATCGGCGAACCACAGGTCGATGTTGAGCCGCTTCATCAGCTCTGGATAACACGTCATCTCGGTTCCACGGTCATAGGTGAGGCTTCCCAGCAGGCAATGCGGCAGCTTCTTCATCTGTCGCGTGAAGCCCTCCAGCGCATTCTCTGCAGTACAGCCATCCATCTTGCACAGCACCACAAAGCGCGTCTTTCGCTCCACCAGCGTGCCTACGCACGAGCGGTTGAAAGCCCCTTTGATCAGGTCGCCTTCCCAATGCCCAGGAATCAAGCGCTGCGCCACCTCTTCAGGCCGATGGACGATACGCAGCTCCTCCGGCACCCACGTGCGCTTGGCAGCGGTCGTACGGCGCAAGCCGCGCGTCGGCTTGTGCTGACGAAGCGCTTCCACGAGCTCCTTCTTCAAACCACCACGCGGATGCGCGTAGATAGCGGTGTAGATTGTTTCGTGGCTCACGCGTTGACTTGGATCATCCGGATGCATGGCCTTGAGCTTGGCAGCAATTTGCTGGGGCGACCAACGATACAGAACCAAGTCGTCACGCACCTGCTGAAAGAGCGCACTGCCTTCAACAAGCCGGCGCCTTCGAACGCAGGCCCTGCGGCGCAGCCGATAGTTGCTGGCTGCGCTGGTTGCCGCATAGCCAGGTGCGCCCTGTCGCCGTATCTCGCGCAACAGCGTGCACGCACTGCGATTGAGTCGCCTTGCAATGGAGTTGAGTCTAAGGGGTGCCTTGAGCACCCTGTCTGTTTTTTGTGCTGCTCCATGGCGCGTATACGGTTGTGTCCCGAGCAAGCAACAACCCTACGAGGCGGCGAGATCCCGACGCGCCACCGCCCTCGCCGCGCATACTGAGAGCGGCTAACAAAACGTAGCGAGCAGTCGTCAGGTGGGCGCGGACGGCGCGCTCAGAACCGCAGTGGACGCGTGATACATGCCGATTCCGAGCACCGGTCGCACCCGCCTGGCGGTGAGCGCATTGGTTTTGTTGGCCGCTCTTAGTTCTACTGTGTTACTAAATACGAATCCGTTGGTACGGTGAGACCCCGCAACACGGGCAGTGTGGGAGGCTTCTGGCGATCAGCCTAGCCAGTCCGAAGGCCAGCGTGGCAATCGAGTTGGGATGGTGACGTTGCATTGGGGCCAGACCGGCGCGGGCGGACGCTTTTGGATACTGCAGGCATCTTGAATGCGACGGAGTTTTTTTTACTGCGCAGGCGCTCGCGCATCAAGAACCCGTATGCGGCGATGCACAGACTGGCGTGATGGTGAAAACCACGCCAGTTGCGCCCTTCATAGTGATGCAGGCCCAACTCCGACTTCAGCTCCTGATAATCGCGTTCAATCCGCCATCGGCCTTGTGCCGTGGCAACCAGTGTCTTGACCGGCGTTTGCTTTGGTCGCGTCGAGAACCAGTAGTGGCGGGGCTCGGACTCTCCCGGCGGCCACTCGATCAGCAGCCACTGCTCGTCATGTGCCTGGCGATTGTGTGCGGCACGAACCCGCACCGCCGCGAACCGCGAACTGAGCGTTGCGTCGCTGCCCTGGCGCCAGCTGACCTGCCGATACGTCCTTGCGGGCAAGCGCTGCGCGACTTCATGTACCGAGATCGGCGCATGTGCGCTATCGCGCATCGGTCGTGTGCGGGGCCGACCGCCCTTAGAATCTGTTCACGATCTCCTGAGTAGCAGTGCCAGGAACGCCAGGTGGATGGACTGCAAGCTGGTATTGAGCCTTCGCTCGCGGTTCTTCCATAGCCTCCGGTTCTTCTCCAGCCAGGCAAAGCTGCGTTCGACACTCCAGCGCTTGGGCATGACCTTGAAGGTATGCAGCTCGCTGCGCTTGGCAATCTGTACGGTGACATGCTTGCCCAGAATGTCCTGTACGCCCTCGGCGAAGGGATCTCCGGTGTAGCCGCTGTCGCACAGCAGGCGTTTCACCCGACCTAAACCCGATCGGCAGCGTTTCAATGCCTCCAGCGCACCTTGACGATCGGTGACTTCCGCCGTGGTCACCGCAACGGCATGTGGAAAGCCTTGCGTATCCACCGCGATGTGGCGCTTGATCCCCGATACCTTCTTGCCCGCGTCATAGCCTTTCTGGCCGGCTGTATCACTGTTCTTCACGCTCTGCGCGTCCACGATCAAGAACGTACTGCAGGCCTTGCGCCCCTGTTTCTCGCGGGCCGCGCCAACCTGATTTTTTAAGCGCCCGCTCCAGCAGGCTCATTCCTTCATCGTCCACTTCGCTCCACTTGGCAAAGTAGGAATGCACCGTGCGCCACTTCGGAAAGTCACTGGGCAACGCACGCCACGGGCAACCTGTCCGTAGCAGATACAGCACTGCGCACCACACCTCATACATATCCACTGTCACAGGCTTGGTGCGCTTGCGGGCTTGCTCCAGAATCGGGCGGATTTGCTCGAACCGCTCACGGCTCACGTCACTTGGATAGTTCTTCTCGCGCATTCGTGGAGTTTGCACGGTTTGAATAAGATTGTGAACAGGTTCTTAGGGCTGGCTGGCGGCATGGGCGCAGGTTGGTGCGATCCCCACCAGACCTTCGTGTTGCTGCGGACGCCAACCATGTACAGCAGGCCGCGTTCGCTGAGCTGGTCTCGCCAGTGGGTCTCGGTGCCGTAGGCCGCATCGGCTAGCACGACGCCTGCCGCAATCCCTGTCGCCAGCGCGCTGTCGATCTGATCCATGGCCAGCGCTGTCTTGGTCTGAAACACGACCTGATCCGGAACGCCTGCCTTCTTGCGCCGCACAGTGTCCTGAGCCCACTGCTCGGGAAGATACAGCCGATAGCCCACTGGCAGGCTGCCGTGTTCGTTGGCGATCGACAAACTCACGGCAACCTGGCAATTGTCCGTCTTGCCAAGGCGGCCGCAGTACTGGCGTGCAACACCGACCGAATGCACCCCCTTCTTTGAAAATCCCGTGTCGTCCACGATCCAGTGACACGCTGCGCTCTTCCTGCTCAGGGGCGGCAGCACCTGTGCCGCCACCGCCGCCAGCAGCGCTTGATCGCTCCAGTCGGCATCGGCCACCAGATGGTGCATCGATTGATGGGCTGAGCGCACGTTCTGCGGGTGCACCCGCGCGGCCATGGGCTCCACGCTCTTGCGCCCTCCAGGCAGTAGAAACCCGGCTCTCTTGAATTTCAAGTGGGTTGCCGGGCATGCGGGTTGAACGTTTGGAAGTCCAGCTTGCCGGCAATCAGGAAGATGACGGTCTTGATGGTGGACAGGCGTTTGAAGCCGCGAGCTCTGCGCTTGGCGGACTGGAACAGGCCATTGATGGCTTCAAGGAAGCCGTTGGTCTGACGGGTCTGCGCCCAGGCGACGATGCCGTCCATGTGGCGGCGCACGAGGGCTGCGACTTCCTTCATCGCCTCGACCTTGGATCGCATCACGCAGACGCACCAGTGCTTGAGCCTCTCGCGCATCACGTTGATCTGCTTTCGGTCAAGCGCCTCGCGCAACTGCTCCTTGTAGAGCCACGCGCGGGCCGTCCGTGTGAGCTTGGGTGCCGTGATCAGCCCGTGCAATGCTGCGCCGGCCGTCGGTTTGAGGCTGAAGACATCCTTGAGCAGCGTCCAGCGCATGCCCTTGAGGGACTTCTCGGTGCGCTGCTCGATGCGCCTGGTTTTGTCCACGGCCGCGTTCGCATGTCCGACAACGTGGAACTTGTCGAAGGTGATCTGCGCGTTGGGCAACTGCTCGCTTACGCCCTTGATGAACGCGGGCGACATGTCGATGCTCACCGAGGTGATCTGTTCGGGAGGGCAGCCATGAGCTGCCAGATCGTCAGCCAGCGCCTTCACGGCTTTGGCGTCCCGCCCCTCAGTCACGAAGATCACGCGTCGCGCCTGGGCGTCGGCAGCCAAGGTCACATAGTCGTGGCCGCGAGCGCGCGACGTCTCGTCGATGGCCAGCGACGTGACGTCGCTGAAGTCGGCCTGCTCCAAGGCCATCTCGACGTAGCGGTTGCACACCTGCATGCACCGGTACGCCGACTCGCCCACGATGCGCGCAACGGCCGCGAACGGCATCTGCTGCGACAACATCAGCACCAGCGCCTCGAACAACAGCGTGAAGCCCGACAACCGCCCAGCGAAGTCCGGCTCGACCAGGCGAACCGATCCGTCCCCAAGCTTCACACGCGGCGTGCGAACCTTCAGGTAGCACTCGTGCTGGAAAAAGTTCAGGTGCCGGTAGGTCTTGACCACGGTGTCATGAACCGGATGCAGCCCCTTTTGGCCCGATACCTTGAACCTCGTGCCCGGCTTGAAGTCCACCGGCACCGTCAACACCTTGGTCGCTTCGTCGAACTCGACCGCGCCTACCGACCACGGCGCGCCGATCCCCAGCGCCGCTTCAAACACCTTGGCCGTCATCCCAATCCCCGCGTCAGTGGTAAACCAGCCGAAATCCTACCCACTCAAATTTTCAGAGAGCCAGAAACCCCTTCAGGTACCAGTGTGCGGGCTGTTTGCGATCCGCATGGGACAGGGCGGCAGCAACTACTTCCCCGTACTGTTCAAAACGCACTTCCAGTGACCTATTCAACACAGCTCTCCCGCGCGGCCTGAAGGTCTTCCAATAGTGGCACAAAGGTACGATTATTTGTAACACAGTGGAATTAGATGCCGTCGATACCGGCGCGCACGTCCAACGCCGCAACCTGCTGCTGGGCGATCGCCAACGTGCTGGCCACTTCGTCGCTGCGCGCCTGTGCGGCACGCAGCTGCGCTGCCATGTTCTGGCGGGACGCAGCCACGCGTTGGCGCTCGATGTCGGCGCGGCGGTGTTGTTGTTCTTCGGTGATCCGGCTCTCGCGCAACGCGAGCGCCGAAATCACCCCGGCGACGTGTGCACGCTCATAGGCCTGATTTTTCACCTCGGCGATGCGCCAATCGGAGGTGGCACGCGCCTGCACCGCCTGCTGATCGAGCAGTTGCGAGGCCAGCGACGTGCGCATTGCAGCGACAGCGACATCGGCACCCGCCAATGCGGCGGCGGCCTTTTCGTGATTGGCCAGCAGCTCGGGGTTGAGCATGCGCAGGATCACCGTATCGGCCTGCACCGTGACCTGCTGCAAGGTCGCTCGCGCGCCTGCCGCCATCCAACGCGTATCACGCGGTACCAGCACGCCACCGGCGTGAATTTCGCGCAGCATCTGGCCGCGCTCGGCGGTACCGATCCACGGACTGGAGCGCCCCCCCCCGGGGGGCCGGCGCGCCCAAGACCAAGCGCGGCGATGGCCACGACCGACACGGTTAACGCGGCAACGCGCAGCGCGATGTGCGAGCGACGCAAACGAAAACGTGGGGGCGACCTGGCGATATCCATGCCAACTGGGCAGCAGGACGCGTGCCAACACCGCCTTGTCGCAACCCCCTGATTTACAATGCTATCGCGTCAAGCCGCAATGCCTGAGATGTACGATTCTGTACAGTGCGCAACAGCACCGCCAGTCGCCTTGGCTTGCACCACCAGACGCGACCTGGCTCTGTCACGCAGATCAATGTCCGTGTCGGCCCGCGTGCACGCGGCGTTCGCGCAGCAGCGCGACGGCCAGGCCACATCTCCCCCAGTTCGCTGCACGCGCCTGATCGGTTCTTGCACTGCGATCTCTCGGCGCATCGGCAACGCATCTGCACGCACTATCGATGCCTCAACGCGCTTCCAAGGTGGCGCGATAACGCAACAAGGCTTCCGGCGCATCGGTCTGGATGATCGACACACCGTCGCGGTACATCCGGCCCCACACCTTGTTCGGATCGCACTCGGCATCGGCGTCGCCACCGTAACCGGCGATGAAACCTTCCCACAACGAATTAACCATCAGCCGCACATTGTGTTTCTTGCTCACTGCCACCAGCGCCGGCAATTGCGCGGCAGCCATCTTTGGCAATTCGAATGCCATCGGATGCGCATTGCGGGCCTGCGCAGTGGCGATTGCCGCAAGGTCGGCAGTGCCATGCGCGTTGATCAGGATCGGGAAAAAGTACACGGTGTTGAACGGCGGCATCGCAGCCAGTGGCGCGGTGAAAATGCCGGCTTCGGTCTTGACGATCACCTGGTGCTGCATGCCGGCGCGTGCGACCGCGTCGATCACTTGCACGTAGATCGCATCCTTGACGTCCAGATTGAGCAGGATGTGCCCTTTCGCCTTGGCGAGCATCTGCTCGAGCGTGACCACGCGCTGGTCGGTCAACGGTGCCTGGGCGCCACCTTCGTCGCTGCGCAGGCGCAGTTTCTGCAGATCGGCCAGCGTGAGATCGGACAACTTGCCGCTGCCATCGGTGGTGCGGTCCACGGTGGCATCGTGCAGCATCACCAAGGTGCCATCGGCCGCACGCCGCACATCGGTTTCCATCACGTCGGCACCGATGGCGATGCAGCGCTCCAGCGCCGCCAGCGAGTTTTCCGGCGCGGTGTCGGTGAAGCCGTGCTGTGGCGCTGCGGCATGACATCCGCGATGCGCGACCACCACGAGGCCGCCTTGCGGGTTGGTCAGGCGCGCCTGGATCGCGGCCACGCCGGCAGGCGCTGCACTCGCGGTGGTCGAGATGGCAGCGCACAGCACGGCGGCGAGGACAGCAATGGAACGTGATGTCATTCGGACAACTCCAATCATGTGACTTGCAAACAACCCTGCGGCAGAGATGTAACGCCGCGCGCGGTACGCGTTGCGGCAGATGCAACGCGTGGCCTGCAGTGATGGGCTTATGGAAGGAAGCACTCCAGCTGGATGGCAACGATCCGAAAGGCCGTCACCGCGGGCCAATCGTGCTTACAACGTCGGCGTGAACCGCAGACCCACCCAATAGGTGGTGGGTACCGAATAGCTGTCCTTGAGCAGATTCTGCCCTGGACCGGTCACGCTGGTGATGCGGCTATGGGTAATGTTGCTGACCTGGCTGATCACGCTCAACTGCTTGCTCACCGCATAGGTTGCGGTGAAATCCAGTTGCGAACGCGGCGACCAGTACAGGTCTTGCCAATCGGTATTGCTGACGATGGACCGCAGCGCCTTGCCTTGCCGGTTGTAAGCCGCACGCAGTTCCAGCCCACCGGTGTTGTAGAACAACGTGGCATTGGCGGTGTAGTCCGGCTGACCGACCAAGTTATCGAGTTTGCGCTCGCTTTGGCTCACGCTGCTGCCACTGCCGACACTGTAAGGCACATCCAGGCTGCCATCGAGCAACGCGACATTGGCGCTAAAACCTACGCCGCTCAACCATGGCGCGATCGGCCCCAGCGTATTGACGATGCCATTGAATTCCACACCGCGGATACGCGCCTTGGCGGCATTGGCCGGTGTACTGATCAATGCATTCGCATAGGTGGTGCCGTCGAAGGTAAAGCTGTCGGCACGCGAAAGCGTAAAGATCTCGTCCTGGATGTGCTTGTCGAACACGGCAGCGGAGGCGAATGCATCGAAATCGCCGGGAAGGCGCCATTCCAGCGACAAATCCAGGTTATTGGACACGCGTGGCTTGATATCCGGGTTGCCAATGGTGACGGTAACGCCCTGTGCATTCGGGTTGCCGGCGTCCGTTGTGTTGACGAAGCCGATCGACGTACGCGCGGCATAGGCATCGTATGGCGGGCGACCCAACGTGCGGCTTGCACCGGCGCGTAGATCCAGTGCATCGGTCAGGTGATAGGTCATCACCGCCGACGGCAACAGATAGTTGTAGTCCGCAGTGGTCGGATTATCGACATACACGTAGCGATTGCTTGCCCTGTCCAGCTGCCGCTCGCGGCCGACCGTGTCGAGCGTGGTGCTGTCGAAATGCACACCGGCTTGCACATTCAAACGATCGCTGCGATAGCTGATCAAACCATAGCTGCCAAACGTTTTCTCGGTATGCGTGAAATTATCCTGATTGCTGAAAGCCTGCTGATCGGTGCTGTTGAAGGCACTCAAGGGCGTGGCGGCCAGCACGCGGTTCGCCTTGTTCGGGTCGATGCTCAGCAGGTTCAAACCGACATAGCGCATCGGCGGCCTGCCGGTACCCGCCACATCGGCCAGGCCGAATGCCGGCGCCGTCGAATTGGGCTGATATTCCACGCGATAGATGTCATAGGACGGCTTGTCGGTGGTGTACGAGACGCCTGCGGCAAAACCGATGCCTTGATCGCTTTCGCCCTGATTGAAGCCGTAATCGAGCCGGCCGGTGAGGATACGATCGGCCGCGGTGCGTTTGTAGTCCGGGCGCCAGTACAACAGGCTGTAATTGTCCAAGTTGTTGTACGCCTGCGGCGACACACCGAAACGTTGATCGAAACCGGACGTGTCGTAATTGAACGCATAGTTCGGCGTGGCATGGATGGTCACGCCACTACCGGTCTGACCCACCGGCACCGGTGCCGGGCGCGTGATGCCGGTCGCGTACTTGATCATGCGGATCGGCTCGTCGTAAGTCGCATCCGACCAGGCGCCGCGCGCGGAAAACTGCTGTCGATCGGTCGGTCGCCAAATTGTGCCCAGCTGCGCAACCTTGGTCCGCGTGGTGACGATCTGGTTCGAGTAACCCACCTCGATATCGCCGCCGGGATAGCTGCCAGAGGTAGCGGTTTGATTGAAGACCTTACCACGGTTGCGCGGGTCGATGATGACCTCGTTGCGCTCCATGTCGTCCTTGAAATAGTAGTAACCGGCCATGGCATATGCTTCGAGCGCTGCGCTAGGCCGCATCTCGAATTTGCCGGTGACGCCGTAGCGGTCGCGCTGATCTTGCACGTACCAATATTTATCCTGCTGCGGCACCGCCCAGCCATTGCCGAGATTGGCGCCGCTCTGCAACACACCGTTGTTGTCGTAGAACCCGTAATGCACCGTGTCGGTGGTCATATGGGTTTCGGTGTAGCTGCTCAACGTTTGATAGTTGGCCGAGACGGTGACGCCGTATTGCTGCTCGCTGCCGAAGGTGCGGCTGCCGGTGGCGTTGACGCGATAACCGGGATCTTCCTGATCGCGCGGCTTGCCCACATCGTTGGCATGACCAAGTGCCGCGTCGGCGCTGAAGAACGGCTTGCCGCCATTTTCGAACGCGCTGCGGGTCTTGAGGTTGATCGCACCGCCAGTCGCGTTGGGATCCAGATCGGGCGTAAAGGTTTTGACCACCTGCAGTTCGCTGACCATCGAGGCCGGCAGCAAATCCAGACGCACGCCGCGGGTGATCGAGCCAAGCGTGCCGTTCGGTGTGCCGGGCGAGGCGATGGTCAGCCCGTCGATGGTGACGTTGTTGTACGACGGCCCCAGGCCACGCAACACCGGCGTGGCGGCTTCATCGCGCGGATGCTCGTTGTCGGTGGCCGGCAACACCGACAAACCAGGCACGCGGCGCAACGCCTCGACGATGGTGCTGTCGGGCAAGGCGCGCACATCGGTGGCGCTGATCACATCGGTGATGTTGGTCGCAGCGCGCTTGCTTTCCACCGCCGCCGCATTGGCGCGGCGCACGCCGGTGACCTGCATGGCATCGAGCGTTTGTACACTGCCTTTAGCTGCGTCTGCGGCAGGTGCATCGCTGCCGCCCGTGTCGTTGAGCGAGGGTGTGTGTTCGTTGCTTGAGGGTTGCTCTGCCGCCGACGCTGTTTCGGCAGGAGACTGACTCTCGTCGGATGAAGTACTGTTTGGACGTGTTGGTGACGCCAGGCGCGCGGCGTCGGATGACGCGCCGACGCTATGAGCCTGCACAGCAGGCGAGCATGCGGCAATGGCCACGGCAAGAACGGACAGGCGCACACGGTAAGAATGGAAGCGTTGCATGGAATTCCGTAAGTCGCGCAGCAATCACACCGCGCCGATGAGAAAGGACGCTAACTTAGAGCGTAAAAATGACCGTTGCGTTTCGCCAACATTGCACCGAAAAGACAAGATGCAGCGATGTCGCCACATGGGAATCCGGGGCCTGCGTAGGAGCGCGCTTGCGCGCTACCGGACTTTTTCGGTAATACTCCATCGCGCGCTAGCGCGCTCCTACGCCAGCCAGATTACATCCCAGAATGGGGAATCGCCGACCCGCTCGACCAGTCCGGCGCGTAGCGGATTGGCGATGAGGTCACCAGCCACGCTGCGCAGATCGTCTCCTTGCGCAAGCCGCGGTCGTGGTAGGCCCGCGCCCAGACTGCGGCAGGCACCCAGCGTTGCTGGTTGACTGCACGCGTGCTTGCCGTCTTCATGCAAGACACGACCCGCGCCAGCGGAGTGACATTCCCCAACTGCACCAGCCAGTGAACATGGTCCGGCATCAGCACCCAGGCCGGCAACGCGGCATCTTCTTGCAGCGCGGCGATGAAAACGCGGCACGCTGAAGCGGCCAGCTGAAAATCGTCGACGATGCGTTGCCGCTGGCAGTTTGTAACGGTGAGTAGGTAGCAGCAATTCGCAAGCGCGCGCCGGCGAGGAGGTAGCGCACGGTGTCCTGCGGAAATAGAGCTGACCATGGATGCATGCTGGCCCAGCCATGCAAATGCTTGCATCGGAGTCGGACGCTCGCGTCGGTGAGGAAACTCCCGAAACCTCGGAGCGCGCTTGCGTGCGATGGGGCATGACCGGGACAGCCTCGTCACGCGCGCGCTCCTACAGTGATCTCCTAAGGCTGCACCACCGTCCTCGTGGCTGGCATGCTGCGGCCCACACCGCGCAGCTCGGGGCAGTTCAAGCCGCGGCAGCACGCTAGCCGAGTAACCCGCTTTCAGTTGGCCACCAGCCAACTGTCTGGCGCGGTGAGGGCGCCGCGCACTCGATGTCTTCGCAGTGGCTGCAGGGCCAAACGCAACAAATTGACGACGCTGTCTGCTCGTTTTTCAACAAAGTCACCCACCAACTGTCTGGCGCGGTGTCCTCACCGATGGCGGGACCGTTGGCGGCATGGATGCCGCCATCGAGCCTCCAAGGATGGATTCACGGCGTGTCCCGCAAGCGGTGAGGGCATCGCGCGCGCTACCAACCAGGCTTTTGACTACAGCTGAAACGATGCCGCGAAAAAACTGCACTCACCGCACTCCACGGGATTCACCAAGTTTTATTCGCCACTTTCAGTGCAACTCCAACACCGCACGCATGTACATCTCGATCAGCGCCGGCTTGTCCACGCGCAGGCAGGCCTGCACATTCGGTTTGCCAGCCCCTTCGCGGGTATAGCCCTGCGCATCAACGTCCAGATGCAGCGGCGTGGTCGGGCACAGCGCCGGTCGCAGCAACCAGGCCACCGGCACCGCATCGAACACCGTGGGCGTGGCACTGGCCCAGGGCTGGTCGGTGTTGCGCCATTGGTAGTACAGCTGAGTCAGCGCATCGGTCAGCCCGTCGCCATGCGCAAACAGCGCGATGCGCTCGGGCTCTTCCAGCGTGATCTGCGTGGCATCCAGTGGCAACAACACGATCGGCACCCCGGCCGCGAACACGCGTTGCGCTGCCGGCACGTCGGCCAGGATGTTGTACTCCGGCGCCAGCGCACTGGCCGGGCGATACGCAGATGTGCCGTAACCCACCCGCACCGACCCGCCCATCGCCACCACACGCTTGAGCTTGGCAAACCCGACCGGGTCGCGTTGTTGCGCCAGCGCGGCATCGGTCATCGGCCCCAGCACCAGCAAGGTGACCTCGCCCGGATGCTGGCGCGCCTGCTGCAGGATCATCGTGGCCGCATCCGGCAGCGCGGCCGGCAACTGCCCCCTGGCCGCCCAGCGCGCCTGGCTGAAAGCAATACTGCTGGTGGTGCGCGCCCCCACCGCCAGCGGGATCTCGCTGCGCCCGGCCTGCTGCAATAACCGCTGCAGCAACTGCGCACGCAACGTGGTGTCGCCCCACGCCGATGCGATGCCCAGCACCTGCAACTGCGGGCTACGCAGCAGCAGCCCCAACGCGAACGCATCGTCGATGTCGTCGCCGATGTCGGTGGACACCATCACCTTCTCGGTCTGCACCAATGCAGGTGTCGATTGCACGGCCGCTACAGGCTGCTGCGCCCACACGGCCGTCGACATGCACCACATTGCCACCAATCCCCACGCGCGTTGCCAGGTCCGCTGCATCTGCCCACTCCTGCTGCCATAAAAAAAAACCGCCGGCATGATCGCCGGCGGTTGGATGTTGCTACACCACGGCGCCGATCAGAAGTTGGCGCGCAACTGCGCACCCACGATGCGCGGGTCGTTGATGAAGCCGGTGAGGTTGTTGAAGTCGATCGCACCGGTCACGCGGATCTGATTGGTGCAGTTGCGGCAGAACACCGACAACTCGTACGCACCCGCGCCCCAGTTGTAACCGATCTTGGCGCCACCTTCGACCAGCGGCTGGCCGGTGAATTCCTTGGAATCGTACAGGAAGAAGTTCACTTCACTGCGGTACGACCAGTCGGTGTAGAAGAACAGCTCGCCGTCGTTGCCCATCGGGATGCCGTAACGCAGGGTGGCATTGGCCATCCATTTGGCGGCCTGCGGCAGGTCATTGCCGTCGATCACCGCGCGGCCGGCCGCGTTGATCGGGTCGGTCACGGTGCAGGTGCGGCAGATGCCCACCGACAGGTTCGGGTCGTCGATGCGGGTCCAGTTATAGGCGCCACCGGCGGTGACGCGCAGGTTCTGGGTGAGCAAGGCTTCGAAATCGAACTCGGCGCCGCGCGCCTTGGTCTTGTCGGCGTTGAGCAGACGCACGTCGTTGGACGCGCCACCGACTGCGGTGAGCTGCTGGTTCTTCACCCGGAAATCGTAGACGTCGACGCTCAGGCGCGCGCGGTTGTCGAACAGGTCCGACTTGATGCCGACCTCCAACGAATCCACCGTTTCCGGCTCGGCCACGGTCAGCGGCGCGGTGCCCGACGGCACGCCGAAGCTGGCACCACGGAAGCCGCGTGCCGCACGTGCGTACACATTGACGTCGTCGTTGATGGAGAACGTTGCCGCCAGATCGCCGGTGACCTTGGAGTTGTCGGTCTCGCCGCTGGACGGTTCGACCAGGGTGACCCGGTCCAGCGCCAGCGCGTCGAAGGTCTTCTTGTCGTAGGTGTAGCGGATGCCGGCGCGCAGGTTCAAACGATCGGTGGCCGCGTAGTTCAACGACCCGAACGCCGCCCACGAAGTATTGCGCTGGCGGGTCAGCTGATAGCTGGCCAGATCGCCACCGCTGAGGGTGTTATAGGTGTAGTTCTCGCCTTCCACATCGTCATGGAAGTAGTACAGACCGGCCTGCCAGTTGAGCGGGCCTTCGTACTGCGATTGCGCACGCACTTCCTGGCTGTACTGGTCCAGGCTCTTGATGCCACCGGCGGTTTCCACCGGGAACGGAATCACGCCCGGGCCCGACGGCGGTGCGAACACTGCGCCGAAGCCGCCGTCGATGTCGCCGCGGCTGTAGTACTTGCCGATGCCTTCGTAGGCGGTGATCGAGTGCAGCGCGATATCGCCCAGATCCCAGGTCAGGTTGGCGCTGCCGCCGTAGGTTTGCAGTTCCTGGCGGTTGGCACCGTCGATAAAGGAGTTTTCCGGATCGAAACCCTCGACCAGCTGGTTGGTACCCGGCTGGATGATGTTGGCGCGAAACAGGCGCGCGGTGCCGTCCAGATGGCGCGCATGCGCGTTGAACAACGCGCTGAAATCGTCGCTGGCCTGGTACAGCAACTGCAGACGCACGGCCGAATCCGTATAGCCTTCCAGATCGCGGCCGTCGCGGTTTTCCACCCAATCGTCGCGGCGCTGACCCAGGGTGGACAGACGCGCTGCCCAATGGTCGCCCATGGCGATGCTCAGGCCGCTTTCCAGGGTCATGGTGCCGTAGGTGCCGTACGACAGGCTGGCGTAGCCGTCATTGGCGCCGATGGTTGGCTTGACCGAGTTGAACTTCACCACGCCGGCCGGCGTATTGCGGCCGAACAGCGTGCCCTGCGGACCGCGCAGCACTTCCAGACCTTCCAGATCGAAGATCGGGAAGCCCTTCAAGAACACGTTTTCCTGCACCACGTCGTCATAGATCAACGACACCGGCTGCGAGGCATAGGTATTGAAGTCGGTATTGCCGTAGCCGCGGATGTACACGCGCGGGAACACACGGCCGTTGGACGATTCGATATTGAGGCTGGGCGCCTTGCCGGCCAGCACACGGATGTCCGAGCCGCTGGTGGAGATGGCATCCAGGAATTCCGGGCGCAGCACCGATGCGGAGACCGGCACGTCCTTGGAGTCTTCCGAACGACGCTCGACCGTGACCTTGACCGCATCCAGACGCACGACACCGTCGTCGCTGGGCGCCTGCTGGGCGGCAGCGGCAAGCGGAAGAAGGGAAACGACGGCAACGGCGAGCGCGCTGATCTTGAGCGACCGGCTGGCGGACATGGGGAGAACTCCGGATTCTGGTGGCGGGGCGGCCCGGCCTGCGTGCCGCAGTGCGGCAGAATTAACACGATTTACACAAATATGGCAAAGCCCGTACGACAAAGTTTCCATCATTCGAGGAGGCGTTCTAATGCAACACCCGATTCCCTTTGTGCGATGCGTGTGGGAGCCTCGATTAGGGATGCTTGCCACGCTCTCTCCACGTAGGGTGTGGGTTACTCGTCGAGCGCGAGAATGTCCACCACCGACAGCGTCGGTGGCCATCCAGCGCCTGCGCGCGCCAAGCCGCGACGCGGATGGCCTGGTTCTAAGAGCCTGTTCACGATCTCCTGAGCAGCAGTGCCAGGAACGCCAGGTGGATGAACTGCAAGCTGGTATTGAGCCTTCGCTCGCAGTTCTTCCATAGCCTCCGGTTCTTCTCCAGCCAGGCAAAGCTGCGTTCGACAATCCAGCGCTTGGGCATGACCTTGAAGGTATGCAGCTCGCTGCGCTTGGCAATCTGTACGGTGACATGCTTGCCCAGAATGTCCTGTACGCCCTCGGCGAAGGGATCTCCGGTGTAGCCGCTGTCGCACAGCAGGCGTTTCACCCGACCTAAACCCGATCGGCAGCGTTTCAATGCCTCCAGCGCACCTTGACGATCGGTGACTTCCGCCGTGGTCACCGCAACGGCATGTGGAAAGCCTTGCGTATCCACCGCGATGTGGCGCTTGATCCCCGATACCTTCTTGCCCGCGTCATAGCCTTTCTGGCCGGCTGTATCACTGTTCTTCACGCTCTGCGCGTCCACGATCAAGAACGTACTGCAGGCCTTGCGCCCCTGTTTCTCGCGGGCCGCGCCAACCTGATTTTTTAAGCGCCCGCTCCAGCAGGCTCATTCCTTCATCGTCCACTTCGCTCCACTTGGCAAAGTAGGAATGCACCGTGCGCCACTTCGGAAAGTCACTGGGCAACGCACGCCACGGGCAACCTGTCCGTAGCAGATACAGCACTGCGCACCACACCTCATACATATCCACTGTCACAGGCTTGGTGCGCTTGCGGGCTTGCTCCAGAATCGGGCGGATTTGCTCGAACCGCTCACGGCTCACGTCACTTGGATAGTTCTTCTCGCGCATTCGTGGAGTTTGCACGGTTTGAATAAGATCGTAAACAGGTTCTAACACTCACGTTCTGAAAGGCTGATGCGCAACGGCCCCAGATAATGCATGCGTGTGCCGCCACCGCCATCATTGCGCGCCCCGCTGACGCCCGATCAAAGCGATGCAGACACCGCACGCAACATCGCGAATGCATGTCCACGACGACCGGTGCGCAGCGTGCATCCAAGCAGTCCCGCACCCGGTGCGCGTCACTGAACCTCGGCAACAGGAGCCGGCACCCGCACCCAGCCTTCCATCAGCACCCGCGCGCTGCGGCTCATCAGCGCCTTGGTCACCTGCCACTGGCCATCGACCAACTGCGCCTGCGCACCCACCCGCAAGGTGCCGGACGGATGCCCGAAACGCACCGCCGAACGCGCCGCGCCGCCGGCAGCCAGATTGACCAGCGTGCCCGGCACCGCTGCCGCGGTGCCGATGGCCACTGCTGCAGTGCCCATCATCGCGTGATGCAATTTGCCCATCGACATTGCGCGCACCAGCAAATCGATTTCGGCCGAATGCACCGGCTTGCCGCTGGACGCGGTGTAGTCGGCCGGCGGTGCCACGAAGGCGACCTTGGGCGTGTGCTGCCGCGTCGCAGCGTCTTCCACCTTCGCAATCAAGCCCATCCGCACTGCGCCGTGCGCGCGCAATGTTTCGAACATGATCAAGGCGCGCGGGTCGCCATTGATGGCGTCCTGCAGCTCGGTGCCGGTGTAACCCAGGTCGCGTGCGTTGAGGAAGATGGTTGGAATGCCCGCATTGATCAGCGTGGCATCGAGCGTGCCCAGCCCGGGGATCTCCAGTTGATCGATGACATTGCCGGTGGGAAACATCGCCCCGCCCTCGCCCTCGGCATCGTCGGCCGGGTCGAGAAATTCCAGCTGGACTTCGGCCGCCGGGAACGTTACGCCGTCCAGTTCGAAGTCGCCGGTCTCCTGCACCGCCCCATCGGTCATCGGCACATGCGCGACAATCGTCTTGCCGATATTGGCCTGCCAGATCCGCACCGTCGCCACGCCATCGCGTTGCACGCGTGCGGGATCGATCAAGCCGCTGGCGATGGCGAATGGCCCCACCGCCGCCGACAGATTGCCGCAGTTGCCGCTCCAATCCACGAACGCGCTATCGATGGAGACCTGCCCGAACAGATAGTCCACATCATGCCCATCGCGCGTGCTGGCCGACACGATCACGCTCTTGCTGGTGCTCGAAGTGGCACCGCCCATGCCGTCGATCTGCTTGGCATACGGATCCGGGCTGCCGACCACCCGCAACAACAACGCATCGCGTGCAGCGCCCGGCTGCTGCGCGGCCACGGGCAGATCCTGCAGACGGAAAAACACGCCCTTGCTGGTACCACCGCGCATGTAGGTGGCGGGGATGCGGAGTTGGGGAAGATGGCGCATGGAACCTCGGTTAGCTCACTGGACAGAGTCGCAGCAAAGGGGATAGCGATTGCAGCAGTGCAAGCGCTCAGCGCTACGCGTGCGTTATGCAGTTCATTGTGCTTTGCTCATCCATGCGGGGAGATCGCGCTGCATCTGCAGCACACGCCAGATCACAATGCTGGTATCACGCTCGACGTAGAAAAGTAGGTAGGGACATCCGTTGAGCGGCTACATGCGCACGTCCTGCAGCTTCAACATCACCGCATGGCGGCTTGAACAGCACCAGGATGCTACACCAGCCTGTCGACCGCCGGTTCCAGTGCGTCAACAAACGCCAGTTCGACCTCCAGCCCTGCCGGTTCGCCGTACCACGCGGCTGCGGCGCCAGTATCGCGCAGCGCCAACGGACGCCAGTGCGCAGGCTTCACTGCGCGCCGGCACGCGCGTCAGCACGCTCTCGCATCGCGATGAAGAAGCCGGCAGCGGCCGCCACTGCCGTTCAGGAGTTCGCTCCATCAAGCAACACGCCACGCAGCTGTTCAATATCGCGTTGCTTGCGCATCAGCGCACGCAAGTACCCGCTGCCGGGCCCGTAAGCATGCTCCGCCACTTGCGGATCAACGCACTGCTGGAGCTCGTCAGGCAAAGCAATGTTCATGGTGGCCATACATCCTCCGAATGACAAGGATTGCCAACGTGTGTGCCCCATTTGGCAGGTGCATGCCGACTGGGGCGTTTCCATCAGCACCCTCAGGCAGCGGAGGCTTCCAGAAAATCCTGCGCAAACCGCTGCAACACGCCGCCTGCTTCGTAAATCGACACTTCTTCGGCAGTATCCAGCCGGCAGGTCACCGGCACTTGCAGCTGATCGCCATCACGCCGATGGATCGACAACGTCAGCGTGGCACCAGGCCTACGCTCACCCACCACATCGAAGGTTTCGCTGCCATCGATACCCAGGGTCTTGCGATCGGTGCCCGGCTTGAACTCCAGCGGCAATACGCCCATGCCGATCAAGTTGGTGCGATGAATCCGCTCGAAGCCTTCGGCCACGATCACTTCAACACCCGCCAGCCGCACGCCCTTGGCCGCCCAGTCGCGCGACGAGCCCTGACCGTAATCGGCGCCGGCAATGATGATCAACGGCTGCTTGCGCGTCATGTAGGTTTCGATCGCCTCCCACATGCGCAGCACCTGGCCTTCTGGCTCCAGACGCGCCAGCGAGCCAGCGTTGACCTGCCCGTCGACCACCACCATTTCGTTGATCAACGTGGGGTTGGCAAACGTCGCACGCTGCGCGGTGAGGTGGTCGCCGCGGTGGGTGGCGTAAGAATTGAAGTCTTCTTCCGGCACGCCCATGTGCGCCAGATATTCGCCGGCCGCACTGCCGGCCATGATCGCGTTCGACGGCGACACATGGTCGGTGGTGATGTTGTCGCCCAGCACGGCCAACGGGCGCATGCCGCGCAGCGTGCGCGTCCCCGCCAACGCGCCTTCCCAATACGGCGGGGGCCGAATATACGTGCTGGCCGGGCGCCAGTCGTACAAGGGGTTCACGTTGGTCCCCTGTCCCACGCTGCGCTTGAACATCGGGTCGTACACGCTGCGGAAGTGTTCCGGCCTGACGCTGCGCGCCACCACCGCATCGATCTCGGCATCGCTCGGCCATAGATCCTTCAACGTGACCGGCACGCCCGCGGCATCGATGCCCAGCACATCCTTTTCGATATCGAAGCGCACCGTGCCGGCGATTGCATAGGCAATCACCAACGGCGGCGAGGCGAGAAATGCCTGCTTGGCATATGGGTGGATGCGTCCATCGAAATTGCGGTTGCCCGAGAGCACTGCTGTGGCATACAGATCGCGATCGATGATCTGCTGTTGGATCACCGGATCCAGCGCCCCGCTCATGCCGTTACAGGTGGTGCACGCGAACGCCACGATGCCGAAGCCCAGCTGTTCCAGCTCGCTCAACAAGCCGGCTTCTTCCAGGTACAGCTGCACTGCCTTGGAGCCCGGCGCCAGCGAACTCTTCACCCACGGTTTGCGGGTCAAGCCACGTGCATTGGCATTGCGCGCCAGCAAGCCGGCGGCAATGACGTTGCGCGGGTTTGAGGTGTTGGTGCACGAGGTGATCGCCGCAATGATCACGGCGCCATCGGGCATCTGTCCCGGGACGGCTTCCCACGTACCGGCAATGCCGCGCTGCGCCAGCTCGGTGGTCGCCACGCGTTTATGCGGATTGGACGGCCCGGCCATGTTGCGCACCACGCTCGCCAGATCGAACTGCAGCACGCGCTCGTAGTGCGCGGTGGCCATGTCGTCTGCCCATAGGCCGGTGTGCCGCGCATAGGTCTCCACCAACGCGACCTGCGCGTCTTCGCGACCGGTCAAGCGCAGGTAATCGATGGTTTGCTGGTCGATGTAGAACATCGCCGCCGTCGCACCGAATTCCGGCGTCATGTTGGAAATGGTCGCACGGTCGCCAATGGTCAGCGCACGCGCGCCATCGCCGTAGAACTCGAGATACGCACCGACTACGCGTTGCGCGCGCAGGAATTCGGTCAGTGCCAACACGATGTCGGTGGCAGTGATGCCCGGCGCCGGCCGGCCAGTCAATTCCACGCCGATGATGTCCGGCAAGCGCATCCACGAGGCGCGCCCCAGCATCACGTTCTCCGCCTCCAATCCACCGACGCCTACCGCGATGACACCCAGCGCATCCACATGCGGCGTATGGCTGTCGGTACCCACGCAGGTGTCCGGAAATGCCACGCCGTCCAGCGTATAGATCACCGGGGACATCTTCTCCAGATTGATCTGATGCATGATGCCGTTGCCCGGCGGAATCACCTCCATGTTCTCGAACGCACGCTTGGTCCACTCGATGAAGTGGAAGCGATCGGCATTGCGACGGTCTTCCACGCTGCGGTTCTTGGCGAAGGCCTGCTTGTCGAAGCCGGCGTATTCCACCGCCAGCGAGTGATCCACAATCAACTGCACCGGCACTACAGGATTCACCTGTGCCGGGTCGCCGCCCTGCTCGGCAATGGCATCGCGCAAACCTGCAAGATCCACCAATGCGGTCTGGCCGAGGATGTCGTGGCAGACCACGCGCGCCGGAAACCATGGGAAATCCAGGTCGCGCTTGCGCTCGATCAGCTGGCGCAGGTACGCCTCCAGCAGCTGCGGTTCTGCGCGCCGCACCAGGTTTTCGGCATGCACGCGCGCGGTGTACGGCAAGCCTGCATACGCACCAGGTTGCAGCGCGTCGATGGCGGCGCGTGCATCGAAGTAATCCAACGAGGTGCCCGGCAAGGGCTTGCGGTACTGGCTATTCATGGCTGGCGATATCGAAGCGGGCGCGGGGAATCGGGAATCGGGAATCGGGAATCGGGAATCGAAGTAGCGTTTCAGAGGTCTGCAGGTCGTGCTGTCGCTGATCTGGCTTGCGAGATCCAATCGCGTTCGTTGAAGAAGGCGACCGAAGCGCACAAGTCGGCGGCTGCGCAAGGCATCCTCGGCTGCCTCAGCGGCGTTGATCCAACGGCACGAACACCTGATCTTCCGGGCCGGTGTAATTGGCCGAGGGACGGATGATCTTGCCGTCCACGCGCTGCTCGATGATGTGCGCGCTCCAACCAGCAGTGCGCGCAAGCACGAACAGCGGGGTGAACATTGCCGTCGGTACGCCCATCATGTGGTAGCTCACCGCACTGAACCAATCCAGGTTCGGGAACATCTTCTTGATGTCCCACATGACGCTCTCCAGACGCTCGGCGATGTCGTACATCTTGCGGCTGCCCTGCTCATCGGAGAGCTCGCGCGCCACGTCCTTGATCACCTTGTTGCGCGGGTCGGACAGCGTGTACACCGGGTGCCCGAAGCCGATCACCACTTCCTTGCGCTCCACGCGCGCCTTGATATCGGCTTCTGCTTCATCCGGGGTGTCGTAGCGCTTCTGCACCTCAAAGGCCACTTCATTGGCGCCGCCATGTTTTGGCCCGCGCAATGCGCCGATACCACCGGCGATGGCGCTGTACATATCGCTGCCGGTACCGGCAATCACCCGGCTCGCAAACGTGGACGCATTGAACTCGTGCTCGGCATACAAGATCAGGCTGGTATGCATCGCGCGCACCCACGCGTCTTTCGGTGCAAAGCCATGCAGCAGATGCAGGAAATGGCCGCCGATCGAGTCGTCGTCGGTTTCCACGTCGATGCGCTTGCCGTTGTGGCTGTAGTGATACCAGTACAGCAGCATCGAACCCAATGACGCCATCAGCTTGTCGGCGATGTCGCGCGCGCCAGGATGATTGTGGTCGTCTTTTTCCGGCTGCAGGCAGCCCAGCACCGACACGCCGGTACGCATCACATCCATCGGATGCGCGGACGGCGGCAACTGTTCCAGCGCAGCTTTCACTGCAGCCGGCACACCGCGCAGCGAGCGCAGCTTGGCCTTGTAACCACGCAGTTCGCCGCTGTTGGGCAGCTTGCCGTGTACCAACAGATACGCAATCTCTTCGAACTCGCTGGTGGTGGCCAGATCGAGAATGTCGTAGCCGCGGTAATGCAGATCGTTGCCACTGCGCCCCACCGTGCACAGCGCGGTGTTGCCGGCAGCGGTACCGGACAAGGCAACGGATTTTTTCGGCTTGAAACCAGGCTTGACAGTGTCGTTCATGCGATGAGCTCCCAAACTGTGTCGTGTCGCGGTGTGGCTGAAAAGGCGACAATGAAGATGATCAGCAACCCGTAATCATGCGCCTTTGCGCGCGAACAACGCATCCAGGCGCTGCTCGTAGTCGTGGTAACCGATGCGTTCGTACAGCTCTTCGCGCGTCTGCATGCTGTCCAGCACGGCTTGTTGATGACCTTCGCGACGGATCGCCGTGTAAACCGCCTCAGCGGCCTTGTTGGCGGCACGAAACGCCGACAGCGGAAACAACTGAATCGCCACGCCGGCCTGCGCCAGCTGGTCGCGCGTAAACAGCGGGGTCTTGCCGAACTCGGTGATGTTGGCCAGCACCGGCACGTTGACCGCATCGACAAAACGCTTGTAGGTTTCCAGGTCGTAGGCGGCCTCGGCGAAGATGCCATCCGCACCCGCTTCCACGCAGGCGATGGCGCGTTCGATCGCCGCATCCACGCCTTCCATCTGGATCGCGTCGGTGCGGGCGATCAGGAAGAACGCCGCGTCGGTCTTGGCATCGGCTGCCGCCTTGACCCGGTCCACCATCTCACCCTGGCTCACGATCTCCTTGCCCGGCCGGTGGCCGCAGCGCTTGGCGCCCACCTGGTCTTCGATATGGCAACCGCCCGCGCCCGCCTTGATCAGCGATTTGATGGTGCGCTCGATGTTGAACGCGCTCGGCCCGAAGCCGGTGTCCACGTCCACCAGCAGCGGCAGCTCGCACACGTCGGTGATACGGCGGACGTCGATCAGCACGTCTTCCAGCGTGTTGATGCCCAGGTCCGGCAACCCCAGCGACCCGGCCGCCACGCCGCCGCCAGACAGGTAAATCGCCTGGTAGCCGGCGCGCTGAGCCAACAGCGCATGGTTGGCGTTGATCGCGCCGATCACCTGCAGCGGCGATTCGGCAGCCAGCGCGGCGCGGAAGCGCGTGCCGGCCGAAGAGGGGGACGAAGGCGTCATGGCGGTTCCTTGGGTGGAATATCGCTGTAGGCGCAAACACCGTGCCAATCACACGCCGTTGATTCTTTTAGACCTCGCCGCTCCAGATGTTGCAAGTGCGCAACGCTTGATTCACTATGAAACATCACTGAAACGTGGCAACTCGATGCGCAGCCCTGCCACTCCGGAAACCGCAGGCGCCGCCCTACCCGTCATCTGGACCGTCAGCGTCTCGCGCCTGACCGGCTTACTGGCCGATGTCATTCCCGAGTTCGACCAGCGCGCGCGTATCGAGCAGATCAACCTCGGCTTTGCCGAAGCAGTGGAGGTCATCGGCCTGCGCCTGCGCCGCGAACGCTGCGACGCGCTGGTGGCCGGCGGCTCCAATGCGGCGTACCTGCGCAGCCGGCTGGCGCTGCCCTTCGCACACATCCAGGCCACCGGGTTCGATCTGATGGAAGCACTGGCGCGTGCGCGCCGCATCGCGCCACGCATCGGCGTGGTCACCCACGCCAGCGATGTGCCGTCGTTTCGCGCCTTCCAGCACAGCTTCGATCTGGATATCGAACACCGCCGCTTCGTCACCGCCGAAGACGCACGCGATTGCATTGCCGACCTGCGCGCCAGCGGCATCCAGGTCATCGTCGGCACCGGCATGGCGATCGATTTCGCCGAACAAGCTGGGCTGCCCGGTGTGCTGCTGTATTCGGCCGATTCGGTGCGCCAGGCGCTGGAACAGGCCATCGCCCTGGGCGCCGCCCCAAGCACCGATGACCTCGCCGGTCGCAGCGCCACGCGCCGAGCACGACGTGCCGACGCCCTGCTCGGCGAAGACAGCGCGATGCTGCAGGTGCGCGAGTTGGTGCAGCTATACGCACCGCATGCCGGCACCGTGTTGATCAGCGGCGAGACCGGCACCGGCAAGGAACTGGTTGCACGGCAACTGCATGCCGGCAGTCGCCGCCGTGGCCGCTTCGTGGCGATCAACTGCGGCGCCATCAGCGAATCGCTGCTGGAAGCGGAACTGTTCGGCTACAGCGATGGCGCTTTCACCGGCGCGCGCCGCGGCGGCCACACCGGCCTGATCGAAGCAGCGCAGGACGGCACGCTGTTCCTCGACGAAATCGGCGAGTTGCCGATGGCGCTGCAAACACGGCTATTGCGCGTCTTGGAAGAACACGAAGTGCTGCGCGTCGGCGCAACCGTGCCCATTGCGGTCGACGTACGCGTGGTCGCTGCCAGCCTGCAGGAGCTGCAGCAGTTGGTCGAACAAGGCCGCTTCCGCCGCGATCTGTTCTATCGCCTGGCCGCACTTCGCATCGCACTACCGCCATTGCGCAGTCGGCACGACGAGATCGCGCTGTTGCTTGCGCATTATTTCCAGCAACTCGGCAACATCGCATCGCCGTTGTCGCCCGCCGCATTGCAACGCCTGCAACAGCACAGCTGGCCCGGCAACGTGCGCGAACTGCGCAACCTGGTCGAACGTCTATGCATTCACTGGAAATCCCAACCGCACGACAGCCTCAGCCTGGAGCAACTCGAACGCTGGGCACCGGAATTATTCGATACGCATTTCGGCACCCACGAAGCACCACGTGAGCTTGCCGATTTGGCGACCTCTCGCCTGCAGCTCACTGCCACCGCAGTCCGCGCAGCGCTCGACCGCGCCAACGGCAACCGCGCCCTCGCTGCACAGGCACTCGGCGTCTCGCGCACCACGTTGTGGCGCTGGATGCAGGCACAGGCGTCGGCGCGTACGTAAGACACGGACGTGCTTTGACATTATTCAATCGGACTACGCACGGGCTTGGTCTTCCTCACTCAGGAGGGGAGCGAAGGCGCGGCCTTGCGCGCCTAGCGCATGGATACGCGATCCACGCTCACAGCGGCATGCGCCGCAGCCCGCACGACAGACAGCGACTCACTGACAAAGCAATCACCGCGCCGACCGCAACGCCGCTCACTGCAGCCCCCACCCGTTGACACGGCGCCTGGTCGCTACTTCACCCGCGTGTACTCGGTATCGCCTGTACTGAGCTTGCCGGTCGCCTCATCGATCGCGTAGTTGACCGTCCCGACCCCGTTGGACACCTGCAGCACGCCCTTGGTCAGCAGCGCCGGATGGTTGCGGGTCTTGACGCCGTTGCCGAACAGCTCCGGCCGGGTATCGCGAATGATGAAGCTCTCGCCATTGTGCTCGATGCTCAGCACGTTCTTTTCCGACGTTACGTCGACCCACTTGCCCACGAATTGCTCGCCCACGTCGCGGGCACAGCCGGCCATCAGCAGCGCAGCAACCAGCACACTTCTCAGCAGCGTGTTCATCGCCATTCCATGTCGAATAGGGGTTTTGCAGGATGGCAAGTCCCTGTCGAGCTCACAAGGCACCGGCCCTAGCGAAAAGTGCTTAAGCGAGATAGATCGCGTCGTTGATGAGTAAAAGTTGTTCATTGAGAAAAATCGTTTCGCTGACTGTTAGACCCTGCATTCCAGGAACAAGATCCAGCTGCCGCCATCGAAGCGGCAGCTTTGCATTCCCGAAAGCCCAGTCATCCCTACGATGGGCATATGCGTTGCGCAAGGCGCGCAGCAAGACAACGGCGGGCTCACTTTCATAGCTCCGCTTGAGGTCCCAGGATTGCTGTTTGTCTGAAGTGGAACGACGAACGCCGAATGAGCAAACTCGTTAGGCGTCACGTCCTGTCCATATGGAACTTGAATGTAGCCATTCGGCAGGGATGTCTTTTGTGAAAGTAATTCCGCAGTCAACTCTTAAGGACGATTGATCAAAGCTTGCATGATTTGTGCGACAGCTAAGAACTTTCAGAAATTCTCTAACTAAGTTGGGGCCATCCTCTCTCACGATCGCTTCATCGACGGTAAAAAAGCGATTCGCCGCAGCAATTGCTTTTGCTCCAGGCACAGCGAATTCCAGTACATACGGAATATTATCGGATTGAAGAAGCTCCACCCCTTCCTGGCCTAGTAGAACGTGCGCCACGCATTGATCGAACTCAGACCCGTATTGGAGGTAATGATTGAAGCTCTTTTCGAGTCCGAACTTTGAAAGAGTAAGGTGGGCTTGGCCGAGCCGTTTTCCGAACTTGTTCGCAACACTGTCTATTGCGTCTGGCAGTCCCGAAGAGATTGAATTCCAGTCCGGATGTTTTGAGAGAGTGCGTATTAGCCTGTCTTCCCTGTGTTCGGAATTCAGTGCGCGCAGGCCAGTGTTGCGAATCGATTGAAGCTCTGAAAGGTTCAGTCTGGTGCCGTGATATGCGGCAATCATTCGCTGGGACAGCCAGTCGACCGTCACGCGGCGGATAGCAGTCTTGTCAACAATCTCTAGAGTGTCCAAGGCGTCCTCAGCGTATTCGTGAGGCTCCTTCATCGCATTTAAGCGGCTGGAGTAGAGTTCACCAAGCGCTTCCCGGAGTGATTGCTCCCAAGTCGCAGGATCATCGAACACTACGAGCGCCATATCATGGCTCCCATCGCTCTGACTTCCGGATTAGTTCCGCCATGTCTGGTGCGTGGCCTGATCGAACCACCGTTCTAGTGCATCGCTCGCCCCGCCAACTGAACGAAAGCTAGTCGCTTCCGGATGCTCGGCCAACAGCCAGTTGTGAAAATCAGAGAACACAAGCGACTGTTCGTCAAGCTTGGCGTTCGCTGGTAACGCACACCAAGTGGCAAGCAGCCGAGGGAAAGCCACTCTCACTTCCGCCTTAGTCATACAAGCTCCCTTTGCAGTTACCCAGCAGTTACGAAAAACCCCGCTTCCGCGGAGTCTCGTAAATCCTTGAAATTCAAGGTTATTTGGTGGGCGGTACAGGGTTCGAACCTGTGACCCTTGCCGTGTGAAGGCAATGCTCTACCGCTGAGCTAACCGCCCGGTGACGGGAGCCGCACATTATAGGGCAGCTGCGGCGCTCGTCAACAGCTGCATGCGATGACGCCGCAGCTGCTCGAAACCGCTGCATTCGGAGGCTGGAAAACCGCTCGGACAGCCTCGGCCCCACCCTATCTGAAGCGTGGCAGGAACCTGGTAAGCCCCAGGCAGCGCGGAGATGCGGTGCCCCGGGCCGGCTCTGCATAGCGCCGATACTTCGGTGATCAGCCCAGCGCCGAGTGCGGTCTGGAGCTGACCCATTCCGCACAAACGCAGCCTTACATCGTGTGCGTCGGCTTGTCCGAGGTCGTCAACCCTGCCAGCAGCGTTTCGATCTTGTTGCGTACCGCCTCGCCTTCCGGACCATCGGGAAACTGCACGCCGATGCCGGCGGGGCGGTTGCCCTGGGCGCCAGCGGGCGTGGTCCAGATGACCTTGCCGGCCACCGGCAGGCGCTCGCTGGAGTCAGGCAGGGTCAGCAGCACGAAGACTTCGTCGCCCAGCATGTAGCGCTTGGGCGTGGGCACGAAGATGCCGCCGCCTTTCACGAACGGCATGTAGGCGCTGTAAAGCGCTGGCTTGTCTTTCAACGCCAGCGACAAAATGCCTTGGCGTGCATTCATTGCACTCATCGAGTTCCCCTAGAACGTGGCTGGCGCTCTCCCTCGCGCCAGGACAGCAATAATTCCGTCACTGCTAGGTCGGCGCGGACGGTGGTGCGCAGCAGATCGCGGGTGCGGTTGGCGGCGTCGAACCAGGTCACCAGCTTGTGCAACCGCGATGGATCGGTCAAGCCGGCAGATGCCTGCGCCAATACCAGATCGGCAGCATGGCGCAGGCGTTGATCGGCCTGGCCGTCGTTGGTCCAGCGCTGCGCGACATCGACTGCGCCGGCGCGGCCACTGGCAATCTGCTCCAGATCCTGCGCAACCGCACGCCGCACGGCCAGGCCGTCTTCGCGCAACCACTGCGCCGCCAGGCCGGGATGGCCGCGCGCGGCATCCAGCGCTTCCTGCGCGGCGCGCTCGCTCACGCCTTGCGACAGCAGCCAGGCAAGGGCTTCGTGCGCGGGCGGCAGCTTGAATTCCAGGCGCTGACAGCGGCTGCGGATGGTCGCCGGCAGCCGCGCCGGCTGCGCACTGATCAACCACAGGTAACGGCCGGGCGAGGGTTCTTCCAGGGTCTTGAGCAAGGCGTTGCAGGCCGAGCGATTGATCGCATCGGCCGGGTCGACGATCACCACCTGGGCAATGCCGTCGTGCGGCGTGAGCGCGAGCTTCTGCGAAATCTCGCGCACCTGTTCGATGACGATTTCCGTGCGCAGCTTGTCGCCGGTGCGATTGGGAACGAACGAGATCAGCTGCAGGTCCGGATGGGTACCGGCGGCGATCAACTGGCGCGTGCGCTGCGCCAGTGCCGGGTCCGGCGAGCTGGCCAGCACGTGCTCGGCCAGGGCCAGGGCGACGGCACGCTTGCCCAGACCTTCCGGGCCGCAGATCAGCAGCCCATGCCCGAGCCGTCCCGCATCCAGCGCGGCCACGGTCTGGTCGAAGGCACGCTGCTGCCAGGGTGCAAATGCGGCGGTCATGGCGTGGGCTCGGTTTGCGGCGTGCTTTGCAGCCGGCGGCGCTGCAGATAGCGTGCCACCGCTGCGTTATGTTCGGCCAGCGTGGCCGAGAATGCATGCGCGCCGGTGCCATCGCCCACCGCCACGAAATACAGCGCCTCACCGGGCGCCGGACGCACCGCCGCCAGCAGGGCCTCGCGGCCCGGCATGGCGATCGGCGTCGGCGTCAGGCCGGTGCGGGTGTAGGTGTTGTACGGCGTGTCGGTGGTCAGGTCGCGGCGGCGGATATTGCCGTCGTAGCTGCTGCCGATGCCGTAGATCACGGTCGGGTCGGTCTGCAGCTTCATGCCCATCTGCAAACGGCGCAGGAACACCCCGGCGATCAGCGGGCGCTCGGTGGCCAACGCGGTTTCTTTTTCGATGATCGAGGCTAGGATCAATGCCTGTTCCGGCGAAGCGAGCGGAAGATTCGGGGTGCGCTGTTCCCACGCCTGCGCCAGCGCCTTGTCCATGGCCGCATGCGCGCGCTTGAGCACGTCGAGATCGCTGTCGCCACGCTGGTACACATAGGTTTCTGGCAGGAAGCGCCCTTCCGGGTGCTGCTTGGCGAACCCCAGCCGCGCCATCAGCGCGGCATCGTCCAGCACACTGGTGGAATGTTGCAGCGGCGTGGCGGTCGCCAGTGCGGCGCGGAGCTGGCGGAAATTCCAGCCTTCCACAAGTGTGAAGCGGTACTGGATCACCCGCCCCTGGCGCATGCGCGTCAGCAGTTCGCGCGGCGACAGCGCCGGTGCCAGCGCGTACTCGCCCACCTTGAGCTTGCCGGCCGCATCGACCTGACGCGCCAGCAGCTGCCATTCCAGCTCGGTGCCCTGTGCCAGGCCGGCCGCACGCAGTTTGCGCAGTGTGGCCTTGAGCGCATCACCGGGCGCAATCACCACGCTGGGCGCGCTCGCGGGCACGGGAGTATCGGCGAAGTGCAGGTAATGCCGCCACGCCACCACGGCGGCAATCGCCAGCAGCGCTGCGAGCAGCAATCCCGTGCCCAGCACGGCCAGACATCCGCGTTTGCCAGTCACCGCCACACCCACCTCGTCATTGCCCCATCGCCGCGCAGGATACCGCGTGCCGGTGATGTCCCGTTGAAGCGCTCATGTTTGCTCGATCGCGCGCAACACGCCCCGCGCCTTGGCGCGGGTTTCGTCCAACTCGCGCTGCGGGTCCGAGTCCACCACGATCCCGGCCCCGGTGCGGAACCGGACCTGGTTGCCGGCCACCTCGGCGGTGCGGATCAGGATATTCAGATCCATGTCGCCATCGCGATTGAGCCAGCCGAATGCGCCGGTGTAGGCGCCACGCGCGGTCTGTTCGAGCTCGGCGATGATCTGCATGCAGCGCACCTTCGGGCAGCCGGTAATGGTGCCGCCGGGAAACACCGCCGCAATCACCTCGCCGGGCGTCACCCCGGCGCGCAGGCGCCCGCGCACGTTGCTGACGATGTGATGCACATGCGCGTAGCTCTCCACGCACATCAGTTCGTCCACTTCCACCGTGCCCGGCGCGCAGATGCGGCCCAGGTCGTTGCGCTCCAGATCGATCAGCATCACGTGCTCGGCACGCTCCTTCGGATGCCCAACCAGTTCGCGGATGCGCGCGGCATCGTCGTCGCCGACAAAGCGCGCGCGGGTGCCGGCGATCGGCCGCGTCTGCACCGCCTTGCCCTGCACCGAGACCAGCCGCTCGGGCGAGGAACTGGCCACTGCACGCCCGGCCGCCACGAACAGCCCCGCGAACGGCGCCGGATTGGCCGCACGCAGGCGCGCATGCAGTGCGGCCGGGTCGACTGCATCGACGAATGCCGCGTGCCAGGCACGCGAGATATTGGCCTGGAACACATCGCCGGCGCGCAGGTAATCGAGCACGCGCTCCACTGCAGCGGTGAAGCGCTCTGGCGCATCCTCTTCGACCGCACGTGGCCCGATCCACTCAGGCAATGGCGGCAGCGCAGAGCACGCAGCCACGTCGTCAACGATCTGCTGCAACAGATCCGCGCGACCGGGCTCGGCCAGCGCCACGCAGCGCCCTTGCACGCGATCGCGCAGCACCGCTGCTGGCGCGCGCAAGGCCAGCGCGGTGGGCAGGCCATCGGTGCGTTTGGGCAACTGCAGAATCGGTTCAACCTGCGCGGCCAGTTCGTAATCCAGCAGCACTGCCCAACCGCCGCGAAACGGCCATGGGCTTGCAGCGTCGTGCGGCACGCGCTCGGCCTGCCACGCGGCATCCAGCGCGCCCAGAAAGCTGGCTTCCAGCAGTTGCCCCTCGCCGTTGCGCGTGCAGCCATCCGGATCCAGCCGCAGGCATGCGCCCTCTGCCAGCAGCAGCACGTCCCAACGACCGTGTGCGGTGCCGGAAGCGGTGGATTCGAGCAAAGCCGGATAGCGTTGCGGTGACAGCCGATGCAGCGCCAGCAGGTCGATGTCCACGTGCAGTGATCGGGTCAGCGTCATCGGTCAGGCGTGGCGTGAGGTGCAGACGCGCGCCGCTGCGATAGACGCAGCGTGCGCAATGAGTGGATCAACGGTTGATCAACGAATTCAACATCGGAAGCCCGCACGCAGTGCATGCCGCGGCCAGGTAGATCGCGCGCCCATGCCGGCGACGCGACCGGTACGCCGGATCAGACGCGCTTGAACACCAGCGTGCCGTTGGTGCCGCCAAAGCCGAAGCCGTTGGACATTACCGCGTCCACCTGCACCTCGCGCGCCACGTTCGGCACGTAATCCAGGTCGCAGCCTTCGCTGGGCTCTTCCAGGTTGATGGTCGGCGGAATGATCCCGGTATGCAGCGCCATCACCGAAAAGATCGCTTCCACGCCACCGGCCGCGCCGAGCAGATGCCCGGTCATCGACTTGGTCGAGCTCACCATGGTCTTGTAGGCGTGATCGCCCAGCGCGCGCTTCATCGCGATCGTTTCGGCCAGATCGCCCAGCGGCGTGGAGGTGCCGTGCGCATTGAGATAACCGATCTGCTCGGGATTGAGCTTGGCATCGCGCATCGCCGCGGCCATGCTGCGCGCCGCGCCTTCGCCATCTTCGCTCGGGGCGGTCATGTGGAACGCATCGGAACTGGCGCCGAAGCCAACCAGCTCTGCATAGATGCGCGCGCCACGCGCCTTGGCGTGTTCGTATTCTTCCAGCACCAGAACGCCGGCACCGTCGCCCAGCACGAAGCCATCGCGCTGCTTGTCCCACGGCCGCGAGGCGCCGGTCGGGTCGTCGTTGCGGGTGGACATCGCCTTCATCGCGCAGAAGCCGCCCACCGAACCCGGCGACGACCCGCGCTCGGCGCCGCCGGCCAGCATCACATCGGCATCGCCGTGCTGGATCATGCGCATCGCGGTGCCGATCGAATGGTTGGAGGTGGCGCAGGCCGATACCGCCGAGAACGTCGGGCCCTTCAGGCCTTTGATCAGGCTCACCTGGCCAGGCAGCATGTTGATGATGGTGCTGGGCACATAGAACGGGGAAATCTTGCGCGCGCCGCCCTCATGGAATTTGATGGTCTGCTCTTCAATACCGAGCAGCCCGCCGATGCCGGAGCCGAGGATGGCGCCCACGCGTTCGGCATTGCTGTCGTCGATTTCCAGGCCGGAATCGTCCAACGCCATGAACGAGGCGCCGAGACCGTAGTGGATGAACGAATCCATCTTCTTGACGTCCTTGGCGGACACAAAAAGCGTGGGGTCGAAATTCTTGATTTCACCGGCGATCTTGGTGGTGAACTGCGAGGCATCGATCTGCGTGATCGGGCCAATGCCCGAGCGGCCGTGGACGATTCCATCCCAGCTGGTGGCCAGATCATTGCCCAGCGGCGACACAATGCCCATGCCGGTAACGACAACACGACGACTCATTGCAGATCTCCTAACCACGTAACGGACGGTGCTTGGGGGTTGCGGATGACGCTTGAAAAACACAGGGCCGCATCAGCGGCCCCATGGAATGTCTGACGCGGCAGCGGCTTGATGCGCGCCGCCACGATCAGAAATAACGCATCAGCTCTTTACGTGAGACTTGACGTAGTCGATCGCCTGCTGCACCGAAGTGATCTTCTCGGCCTCTTCGTCCGGGATCTCGCACTCGAACTCTTCTTCCAGCGCCATCACCAGCTCGACGGTGTCCAGCGAGTCGGCACCCAGGTCATCGACGAACGATGCGCTGGTGGTGACTTCCTCTTCCTTGACGCCGAGTTGTTCGACGACGATTTTCTTGACGCGTTCTTCGATGGTGCTCATTGGGGATATCGCTCCAGATGGAGTAGTGGTGGTTCGAGTTTTAGGATCCCCGCACACGGATGTGCGGTGCTCCTGTGAGGGACTCACAAAACGCCATCGCCGCTGCGATGGCCGCGTTGGATAGTGTAGTGGAAGCGACCGGGCCTTGCATTGCAACACAACCCCAGGTCGATCAGCCACTTAGCGCCTCCCGGCGCCGCACGCTCACGGCATGTACATGCCACCGTTGACATGCAGGGTCTCACCGGTGATGTAGCGGGCCGTCGGGCCGGCCAGGAATGCCACCGCATGGGCAATGTCCTCCGGCGCGCCGAGATGGCCAAGCGCGATCTGCTGCAGCAAGGCGGTCTTGGCCTCGTCCGGCAGCGCCTTGGTCATGTCGGTATCGATGAAACCGGGCGCCACTACATTCACGGTGACCCCGCGCGAGCCGATTTCCTTGGCCAGCGACTTGGAGAACGCAATGATGCCGGCCTTGGCCGCAGCGTAGTTGGTCTGGCCCGGATTGCCGGTCACGCCAACCACCGAGGCAATATTGATGATGCGACCCTTACGCGCCTTCATCATGCCGCGCATCACCGCCTTGGAAGTGCGAAACACGCTGGTCAGGTTGGTGTCGATGATCGCCTGCCAATCGTCGTCCTTCATCCGCATCAACAGGTTGTCGCGGGTGATGCCGGCATTGTTGACCAGGATCGACATGGCGCCGAACTCCTTGCCGATCGCATCGATCAAGCCATCGACCGCCGCCGCGTCGGTGACGTTCAGCTCACGGCCGTGTCCGCCGTGGGCGGCCAGACGCTCGCCGATCGCCACAGCGCCGGAGGCCGAGGTAGCGGTGCCGATCACCGTGGCGCCCTGGGCGGCCAGGGTATCGGCAATGGCCGCACCGATGCCGCGACTGGCACCGGTGACGAGGGCGATTTCACCCTGCAGGGGCTTGCTCATGAATGCTGTTCCTCGAAAGGGGACGTCGCAACCGCGGCCGCGAACGTCGAGGGATGCCGGCACAACCGGCAGCGGCGTTGGATCAGTGGGCCCACGCGTCGAGCGCGCCGGCATAATCGGCAGGCGTGGCCAGCGGGCGCGCGTCCAGGCTCTTGTCGATGCGCTTGATCAGCCCGCTCAGCACCTTGCCCGGGCCGCATTCGGCGATCCGGGTGATGCCCTGGCTGGCGAGCGCCTGCACGCAACCGGTCCACTGCACCGGCAGATATAGCTGCTCCACCAGTGCCTGGCGGATGGCTGCGCTGCCGTCGTGTACGCGCGCGTCCACGTTCTGCACCACCGGAATCTGCGGAGCATGCCAGCTCAACCCTGCCATCGCCTCGCCCAGCTGGTTGGCGGCATCGCGCATCAACGGGGTGTGCGAGGGCACGCTCACCGCCAGCTTGACCGCCTTGCGCACGCCGCGCTCGGCCAGCAGCGCCAGCGCGCGATCCACCGCTGCGGCATCGCCGCCGATCACGATCTGGCCGGGCGAATTGAAGTTGGCCGGCACCACTACCTGGCTGCCTGCCGCCTCGGCACAGACCTCCAGCACCACGGCGTCTTCGGCGCCCAGCACCGCAGCCATCGCGCCAACGCCCGCCGGTGCCGCAGCCTGCATGAACTGGCCGCGCAACCGCACCAGATGCGCGCCGTCGTGAAGCGACAAGACGCCGGCAGCGACCAGCGCGGTGTATTCGCCCAGGCTGTGCCCGGCCAGCAGCGCCGGACGCTGTCCGCGCTGGGCAGTCCACAGCCGCCATACCGCCACGCCTGCGGCCAGCAAGGCCGGCTGGGTGTATTCGGTGCGGTTGAGCATTTCTTCCGGGCCACCCTGGGACAGCGCCCACAGGTCGACGCCAGCGCCTTCGGAGGCTTCGGCGAACGTTTCGCGAATCTGCGGGTGCAGTTCGGACAGTTCGGCCAGCATGCCCAGGGACTGCGAGCCCTGGCCGGGAAACACGAAGGCGAGAGTGGATTCGGTCACGCGTTGCTGCCTACAAAAATCGAGCCGGGATCATACGTGCGAAATCGCCGTGGCGTCTGTACTGCCGCGTATGCAGGAGCCAACAGAGCAGCTTCCAACGTCGCAGAACCGCATACCAGTCTTGCCTGCGCACGCAGCAGAGACAGCCGCCCAGATGCGCGGCAGTCCGGAACCCATGTTGAAAGCGCTGCCGACCAATGCGGTGCCCCCCCTGCCTGCAAGGCCAACGAGGAAGCTAACGACTCGGCACTACCAGGTGCTGCCGACTGCGCCTTTTCTACCCGGGCAACGGGAATGCCGCCGCTTGTCCACGCAGCACCCCGGCCGCGTCGACGAGCTGCCAGACCACGCCCTCGGCGATCCGGAAGCGCGAGCCATCCTTCGCGATCCGCACGCCCGCATAGTCCTTCACCACGCCATCGCGGGTAACCGCATCGAGCAAACGCTGACGTTCCGCTCGCTCCGGCAACTCTGCCGACAGCCGCGAGGGCATCCCAACGAATTCGCTCCAGTCGTAACCGAAAACGCACTGTGCCGCCTGGTTCGCATAAACAAACCGCGGGTCTGCAGCGGTATCGTGCGCAAGCAGCGCGAATGGCGCTTCGTGATACAGCCAATCGGGCTCGATCTGCCGATCAGCAACCAGCGGGCGACCTGCGAACCGCTCGTAACTGCCGACAAGCAAGGCGACGAAGATGGGATCGTGAGCGGGGTGCATGCCCCGAATTTACCTGCCGGGCGGCTGGTCTGACGTACTGGCCCGCAGACCGGTCGCGTTAAGCGAATCAAGCGATCTGAAAGGAGCTCAGACTGGCGGAGTTCAACGACGCAACGCGGCCACGATAAGAACAGGATGCCGCCATCCCAATGCGCCAGGCGCATCGACCGCGAGGCACGAACGCGACTGGGCGGCCGCGTTCGCCTGCCCGATGCAGGAGACAACGACCTCAGTAGCGCAACAGCGCCGAGCCCCAGGCAAACCCGCCGCCGAAGGCTTCCAGCAGCAGCAACTGGCCGCGCTGCACGCGACCCGAGCGCACCGCTTCGTCCAATGCCAGCGGCACCGACGCCGAGGAAGTATTGCCGTGGCGATCCACGGTGACCACCACTTGCTCCATCGGCAGGTCCAGCCGCTTGGCGGTGGCTTCGATGATGCGCAGATTGGCCTGATGTGGAATCAGCCAATCCAGGTCGTGCGCGTCGTAGCCGTTGGCCGCCAGAGTCTCATCGACCACCGAGTTCAGCGCCTTGACCGCGTATTTGAAGACGTCGTTGCCTTTCATCAGCAACGCGCCGCCGCCATTCTTGCCTTCACCGAAGCCAACCGACACGCCAACCGGATCCCACAGCAGCTCTTTCTTGCTGCCATCGGCACGCAAGTGGGTGCTGAGAATACCGGTCTCTTCGTCGGCCTTGAGGATCACCGCGCCGGCACCATCGCCGAATAGCACGCAGGTGGTGCGGTCGGTCCAGTCGAGGATGCGGGTCAGCGTTTCTGCGCCAACCACCAGCACGGTCTTGGCGTCGCCGCTGCGCACGAACTTGTCGGCCACGCTAAGCGCGTAGACAAACCCCGAACAGGCAGCGTTGACGTCCATTGCACCGCAACCGACGTTGCCCAGCCGCGCCTGCAGCAGACAGGCGGTCGACGGAAATATCAGGTCCGGGGTGGTGGTGCCGATGACGATCAGATCGATCTCGTCGGCAGTCACACCGGCCGCTTCCATCGCCTTCAGCGAGGCGAAATACGCCAGGTCGCTGGTGGCCTGGTCGTCGGCAGCGATGTGACGTTCACGAATACCAGTGCGCGAGAAGATCCACTCATCGCTGGTGTCGACGATCTTCGACATGTCGTCGTTGGTCAACACCTTTTCGGGCAAATAGCTACCCGTGCCCGCGATTCTGGAATAGATCCGCTTGCTCATACTGTTCCCTGTTGCAAGAGCCGCGGTCACCTGCGGCTCCGGAAGAAGCGAGATCACCCGGCCGCGTCGAACGCGGCGGGCGCCACGGATCAATCTTCTTGAACGGCCGACGACTTGGTCGTGATCACCTTTTTGCCACGGTAGTAACCGTCAGCGGTGATGTGGTGACGCAGATGGATCTCGCCGCTGGTCGGGTCGGTCGACAGCTGCTTGGCGGTCAGGGCATCGTGCGAACGACGCTGGCCGCGACGGGACGGGGTGACACGGGATTTCTGCACAGCCATGGGATTGCTCCAACCTTTAGTTCGATAACTTGTCTGTTGAGTCGAACAGCACGCTCTACGCCCGCGTCGACCTGTCTTACCGCCCTTAACAGCGGCGGTTACTGTTTCTTCAACGCTGCCAGTGCCGCGAACGGACTGGCCTTGTCCTGCTCTTCCTGGGTCGGGACCCATTCGGCGTCGATCGCCTCGCTACCCGGCGCCATCGGCACCACTGGTACTGACAGCACCAGCTCGTCCTCGACCATGTCGACGACCCGCAGCATGCCATCTTCCGGCACCAACAACGCTTCGTAGTCGGCCGGCAATGCAGCTTCGTCGGCTTCGTCACGGATCAAACCAAGACGCTGTCTGACGTGCACCGGGTACAGGAAACGTTGCAGGCTGCGCTGGCATGCCAGCGGAAGCTCTACATCGATACTGAGTTCGACGTAGGCGACCTTGAGCAGGGTGTCCTCATCGAATTGAAGCGAATAGACACATTCGCCTTCGGTATCGACAAGACTTCCCTGCAGACGGGTCATCGCAGATAGCGGGATGCGGCCATCGAAGCGCCTGCGCGCTGCGACCATCCGCCAAGCATCCAGCATTTCGGGTACGTTCGCGGACATAAGCCGCAAAATGTTAAAGACCTGCAGCGGCCATGTCAAACAGCTCCATTCATGCGATTGCCGCGCTTCCCATGGGACGGCAGACTGCCCTGCCCGCCCCGTGTAGTGCGCCATGATGCCACGCCTGATCCTTGCCTCCACCTCTGCCTACCGACGCCAGCTCCTAAGCCGCCTGCAGCTCGAATTCGACACTGGCCGGCCCGAGGTCGATGAGCAGCCGCAGTCGGGCGAAGCCCCGAGCGCGCTGGCCAGCCGTCTGGCCGCCGAAAAGGCCGCCGCGGTGGCAGTTCGCCTCCCAGGTGCCTGGGTAATCGGCTCGGATCAGGTCGCCGACCTGGACGGCCAGGCACTGGGCAAACCGGGGACGCGTGCGCAGGCGCAGGCGCAACTGACGGCCATGTCGGGCCGGACAGTGCGCTTCCATACCGCCGTCAGCCTGATCGGCCCGGAGCGCGAGCTGCACGCACTGGACCTGACCGAGGTGCAGCTACGCGCGCTGACGCCCGCCGAGATCGAGCGCTATCTGGACGCCGAACCAGCCCTGGATTGCGCCGGCAGCTTCAAATGCGAAGGCCTCGGCATCAGCCTGTTCGACGCGATCCGCTCGCAAGACCCCACCGCGCTGGTGGGCCTGCCATTGATCGCGCTGGCGCGGTTGTTACGGGAGGCGGGATTTCATCTGCCTTGAGTGATCGACAACGATGGCTCAGGAGGTCTCAAGACCTCCCTTGCCATGCAAACCGACTCAATCGCTTGGACCACCGGGCGCGAAGACAGGCCTAAAACCCGGGGTTACCTCTTAACTTTGAGAGCACGAAGACACGACGGAGCAACGCTGCGTGCCGACCAACCAACCCACGGTGCCCGTCCCACACGCGTTGCCATGCCTAGCGGAGTTTCATCGCACAACAGTACCAGCCGCGTTACCGATGTCTCTGCCTTGAAATCAAACCGAACCGCCGAGGCATCTTGCAAAAGGTTACGGACAGGCATCGCAGCAACCTCGGTAATGACAACTGGATCGGTGGCGACCTGCTTGCCCTCCAGATAACGTGTTTCCGGCCAAGCGAAGAACTGATTAGCACGCACTTTCAGCGGTGAACAGGGTGACATCACGCAGGGCCCGCTCGGACCACGGCTTGCTGGCGGCTGCGGCGGCCAGCAAGCTGGGCACCAGCCGGGTCAGATCGAAACGGCGGTTGAACCGCCACATCGTCTCTGCCAGGGAGCGCTGGGCGTATTTGGCGAATTTGAAGGCGTGATAGGCACCGTCCAGCGAACGCTTTAGGTTGGACAACACCACGTTGACCCAGCGTGCGTTCTCTGCCTCGCAGCGACTTCGACCGCTGCCTTCGATCACCGTGTGCGCGTGCTCGGCTTCCAGTGCTCGAAACGCACCGAGTCCATCACTGTAGACATCTGCTCCAGGATGCAGGCGTTGCCCGATCCATTCCGACAGCGCCGCCTTGGTGAAGCCTGGGACCGGATCCATCACCGCGCGCAATGGACGACCGTCTTCAGTGGTCTCCACGGCGATCACGAAAGGGCGCTTGTTCTCCGAGCCGCGCCCGGCCTTGCCACCGTTGCGTTCTCCGCCCAGGTAGGCATCCTCCAGTTGCACGATCCCGCCCAACTTGCGGTTCGCCTCGCGTTGGGTCATGGCCTGCATCAGCTTGTGCTTCATTGGCCACGCTGTCGGGTAGCTCACTCCCAGGTGTCGCATCAACTCCAGCGCCGACAGGTTCGTCTTGCTCTGGCCCAGCAGATACATGCCAAGCAGCCAGGTGCGTAGCGGCAGCTTGCTGTTGTCCATCACCGTGCCCGAGCGCAGGCTGGTCTGGCGATAGCAGGCCGTGCACTGCCAGTACGTGGTGCCGTGACGCTGGAATCGACTGTGCGCGGTAGCGGCGCAACGCGGACAAACAAAGCCCTGTGGCCAGCGCGAGATCTCCAACGCCTGCTCGCACTGCTGCGCGTTGCCATAGCGCTTGAGGAACGCCGGCAACGACAGCCCGGCTTGCAACTGCACACGATTCATGGCCATGATCTGGTCTCGGTGGAGCGACGGTCCTAGCATCGACCGGTCGGCTCTCACTGGCTGCGACTGTGCTGAAAGATCGTGCTAATCAGGTAAGGAATTGGGTAAGAGGGGAACATGGCGTTTTATGCCCACTCGACACAGCGTCGGGACCACAGCGATTGGCAGGGCTTAGCAGAGCATCTGAATGGCGTCGGCGAGCGCGCATCAGTGCACGCCGAGGCATTCGGCGGACAGGTCATGGCGCGCGTCGCCGGGCAGCTGCACGACCTGGGTAAGTACACAGAAAAATTTCAGGCACGCCTGGCAGGCGACCCGACCAGGGTGGACCATGCGACCTGGGGTGCACGGAAAGCCTGCGAGCTGTATCGCAGTGGCGGAACGCTGTTGGCCTATGGCATTGCCGGGCATCACGCGGGGCTGGCTGATGGACGCCGCGACGATCTGACGTCCCGGCCATCTCTGCATGAGCGGCTTTCGGATGAGTACTGTGCGCATGCGTTGCCGCCGCTGCTACCAGACTGGGAACGGGAAGTAATGCTGCCCGCAAAGCTGGAACTACCAACAGGATTCAGATGCCACCCGCGCACAGAGCGCCGCGCCTTCCAGATGACGGTCCTGGCACGCATGCTGTTCTCCTGTCTAGTAGATGCCGATTTCGTCGATACCGACGATTTCTACCGGCGCGTGGAAGGGCGCAAGACACGCGCAGAGCAGGCCGGCACACGGCTGACACTGGAAGAATTGCGCGAACGGCTGGACAGCCATCTGGCCGGCCTGTCCAGCGAGCACGGCATCAATCCGATCCGTGCGACCATCCTGCACCAAGCCCGGTCTAAGGCGCACGCGCGTATCGGACTGTTCTCGCTCACTGTCCCTACCGGCGGTGGCAAGACACTGGCTTCGCTTGCGTTCGCACTGGATCACGCCATCGCCCATGGTTTACGCCGAGTGATCTACGTGATCCCGTTCACCAGCATTGTCGACCAGACGGCGCAGGTGTTCCGCAAGGCGTTAGGCGTGCAGGACCGCGACGACGTGGTGCTGGAGCATCACAGTGCCTTCTTCGACGATCCGGCCAAGGCACTACAGGCGATCGACAAGCGCAAGCTGGCGATGGAGAACTGGGATGCACCGATCGTCGTCACCACCTCGGTGCAGTTCTTCGAAAGCCTGTTCGCCGACCGCCCCTCGCGCTGCCGCAAGCTACACAACATCGCCGGCAGCGTGGTGATCCTGGACGAAGCGCAGACCCTGCCGCAGACGCTGCTTCGCCCCTGCGTCGCGCTACTGGACGAACTGGCGCGCAACTACCGGGTCAGCCCGGTGCTGTGTACCGCCACCCAGCCCGCTCTGCGCCAGGACCAGGGCTTCCCTGGCGGCCTCGAACAGGTCGAGGAACTGGTCGCAGAGCCGAAGGTGCTATATGCACAACTACGTCGCGTCCGGGTGCGCCATGTTGGCGCACTGGAAGACGACGCGCTGGCTGAGGAACTGCGGCAGCGCACACAAGTGCTGTGCATCGTCAACAACCGACGCCACGCCCGCGCCCTGTTCGACGCCATTGCCGAACAACCCGGCGCGCACCACCTGACCACGTTGATGCACGCACGACATCGCAGTGCGGCGTTGACGCGGGTACGCGAGGAGCTGAAAGCGGGCAGGCCATGCCGACTGGTCGCAACCAGCTTGATCGAAGCCGGCGTGGACGTGGACTTTCCGACCGTCCTGCGCGCAGAAGCCGGCCTGGATTCGGTGGCGCAAGCGGCAGGGCGGTGCAATCGCGAGGGCCGGCGTCCGACGGATGCCAGTGAAGTGCTCGTGTTCTCCCCCGTGAACTGGCAGCCGCCACAGGAGCTGAAGGTCTTCACTGAAGTCTTCCGTGAAATCGAGCGCACTCACAGCGGCGACCTACTGGCGATGGAAGCCATCCACGCCTATTTCCAGAGGCTGTACCGGCGCTTGGGCGACAACCTACTGGACGACGAAGCGATCCTGACGCAACTGCGCACCGCCGATCTGGGCGACCTGCCATTCGACACACTGGCTCAGAAGTTCCGGATGATCCAGACAACCATGCGCCCGCTGATCGTGCCGTATGCGCCCTATGTGACCGACCGAAATGCCGCGGAGCGCGAAGTAGCGGAAGTGAACGAAGTGCTGCGCCAACTGGAACACGCCGACCGGATCGGCGTAGCCGGTGCTGCGCGTCGCCTGCAACCGTGGCTGGTACAGGTGCCCGAGCAGGCTTACAGAGCGCTATGGCAGGCGTCCGCGATTGCGCCGATTGCGCCTGAACGCTATGGCGAGCAGTTTGTCTGCCTGCGCAACTCGAGGCTGTACGACGCTCGGTTCGGGTTGCATTGGGAGGATCCGCAGTTTCTGGATGCACAAGCCCTCTGCCCCTGAGTCATGCCTGCAGCTTTTACTCGTCAGAAGTGATGTTATGCTGGCGCCGCCAATAAGGCAGCGAATGCTGCTTATTTATTTAACGCAGCAGTTTAGGACACGCCGCAGTTAAGTAAGGGGAACAAGGATGAGTTACGGAGTCAGGCTCCATGTCTGGGGCGAGCGGGCGCTGTTCACGCGTCCGGAAATGAAGGTGGAGCGGGTGTCCTACGACATCATCACGCCATCGGCCGCGCGCGGCATCCTCGAAGCGATCCACTGGAAGCCAGCGATCCGCTGGGTGGTGGACAGCATCCAGGTCCTCAAGCCGATCTGCTTTGAGTCGATCCGCCGCAACGAAGTCGGCAGCAAGCTGTCTGCCGCCAGCATCAGCAAGGCGATCAAGGCCGGGCGTACCGACGAACTGGTCAAATACGTTGAGGAAGATCGGCAACAGCGTGCCGCCACCGTGCTGCGCGAGGTCGGCTACATCATCGCCGCGCACTTCGAGATGACCGACAAGGCAGGCCCGGATGACAACGTCGGCAAGCACCTGGACATCTTCAACCGCCGCGCACGGCGCGGGCAGTGCTTCCAGGCGCCATGCCTTGGCACCCGCGAGTTTCCCGCCAGCTTCGCCCTGCTCGGCGACGACGACACGCCACCAGCCAGCGACCCGGCCTTGTCCGGCGAACGCGACCTGGGCTGGATGCTGCACGACATCGACTTCGCCGACGGCATGACCCCGCGCTTCTTTCGTGCGCGGATGGTCGATGGGCTGGTCGCGGTGCCGCCGCCGCAGGACGGCGGGGTGCGCGCATGATCCTGTCCGCCCTCGCCGACTACTACCAACGGCTGCTGGACGATCCAGAGTCCGGCATCTCCGCACCTGGCTACAGTCGGGAGAAGATTGGCTATACCGTGGTACTAGCCACCAATGGCAACGTGATCTCGGTAGATGACGAGCACCGCGCTGACGGCAAAAAGCGTTTGCCGAAGTCAGTTTCGGTACCGGCGTCGTTCAAGCGACCGGGAACCGGAGCGAAGTCGTTCTTCCTTTGGGACAAAACCAGCTACGTCCTGGGCATCAGTGCCAGCAGCAAGCGCAGCGAGCAGGAGCACGCCGCGTTCAAGGCCCTGCACTATCAGGCGCTATCCGACACTGATGATCCCGGTCTGCATGCACTGTTGGCATTCATCGAAAGATGGACGCCCGACGGGTACGTCGATCATCCAGCGTTCGCCCCGCACAGCGAGGCTCTGCTGGATGCCAATCTGGTCTTCCGGCTGGAGGGTGATTCCTGCTATCTGCACGAGCGTCCTGCTGCACGCGCTGCCTGGGACGGGCAACAAGGCCGGGGCGCCGATGGCGTCAGCGGCCTATGTCTGGTCAGCGGCACGATGGCACCGCTGGCACGACTGCATCCGGCGATCAAAGGCGTGAACGGTGCCCAGAGTGCCGGCGCTTCCATCGTCTCTTTCAATCTAGATGCCTTCACCTCCTACGGCAAGCAACAAGGCGAGAACGCTCCCGTTTCCGAACAAGCGGCATTCGCCTATACCACCGCCCTCAACCATCTGCTGCGGCGCGACCCTCACAACCGCCAGCGCGTGCAGATCGGCGACACCACCGTGGTGTTCTGGGCGCAGGCCAGTACCCCAATGCGGTCGCAGAATGCCGAGGACATCTTCGCTGATTTCATGCGCGGCAGCGACGCCGACGACCCCGCAATCGCCGACGGTCAAGCCACCCGGCGGCTGGAACTGGTCATGAAGCAGGTCCGCCAGGCGCGGCCGTTGCGCGATCTGGATGACTCGCTGGACGACGACGCCCGCATCTTCGTGCTCGGATTGGCACCGAACGCCTCGCGCCTGTCCATCCGCTTCTGGGAGACACAGTCGCTGGCTGGCTTCGCTAAACGCCTGGCCGATCACTACGACGATCTCGCGTTGGAACCGCCGGCGTGGAAGCGCCCACCGACGCCTGCCTACCTGGCGCTGCAGACCGCTCCCGTCTACGGCGAGCATGGCAAGCCCAAGGCCGAAGACGTTTCGCCCTTGCTCGCCGGCGAACTGACCAGGGCGATCCTCACCGGCATCCGCTATCCGCAAAGCCTGCTCGGCAGCATCGTCATGCGCTTCCGCGCCGACGGGCAACTGACCCCATTACGCATCGCGCTGTGCCGGGCGGTCCTGGCACGCGACGCGCGCTTGTGCAGGCAACAAGGACTGTCCACCGACCCAAAGGAACCACCCATGAGTCTCGATACAGGCAATACCGATCCCGGCTACCTGCTGGGGCGGCTGTTCGCGTCGCTGGAAAACCTACAACGCGCCGCGCTCGGCGACCGTATCAACGCGACCATCCGCGACCGTTACTACGGTGCCGCATCGGCGACGCCAGCCAGCATCTTTCCGGTGCTGCTACGCAGCGCGCAGAACCATTTCGGCAAGCTGCGTAAAGAAAAAGCCGGCCTGGCGGTGAACCTGGAAAAGGAGATCGGCCAGATCATCGATGCCCTACCCCCCAGCTTCCCACGCAGCCTGCCGATCCAGGAACAAGGCCGCTTCGCGATCGGCTACTACCACCAGACCCAGGCGCGCTTCGCCCGCAACGACGGCCCGGACGCCCCCGACACTGCTTCCGAAGGAGAGACCGCATGAGCGCCATCGCCAACCGCTACGAATTCGTCTACCTGTTCGACGTCATCAACGGCAATCCCAACGGCGACCCCGACGCCGGCAACCTGCCGCGCCTGGATCCGGAAACCAATCGCGGCCTGGTCACCGACGTTGCACTCAAGCGCAAGATCCGTAACTACGTCGCGCTGGAGCAGGAGGCCCAAGCCGGCTACGCAATCTACATGCAGGAAAAGTCGGTGTTGAACAACCAACACAAGCAGGCCTATGCCGCGCTGGGGATCGAACACGAAGCCAAGAAGCTGCCCAAGGACGAAGCCAAGGCACGCGAGTTGACGTCGTGGATGTGCAAAAACTTCTTCGACGTGCGCACCTTCGGCGCGGTGATGACCACCGAGGTCAACTCCGGACAGGTCCGTGGCCCGGTGCAACTGGCCTTCGCCAGTTCAGTGGAGCCGGTGCTGCCGCTGGAAGTGTCGATCACCCGCGTAGCCGTCACCAACGAGAAGGATCTGGAGAAAGAGCGCACCATGGGCCGCAAGCACATCCTGCCCTACGGCCTGTATCGCGCACACGGCTTCATCTCCGCCAAGCTTGCCGAACGCACAGGCTTCTCCGAGGACGACCTGCAACTGCTGTGGCGCGCATTGACCAACCTCTTCGAGCACGACCGTTCCGCCGCACGCGGCGAGATGTCGGCGCGCAAGCTGATCGTGTTCAAGCACGAGCACCAGATGGGCAATGCCCCGGCGCACGTGTTATTCGACAAGGTCACGGTCGAGCGCGTCGCCGAGGTGGACGCCGGGCCGGCACGCAGCTTCGCCGACTACCGGGTCACGATCGATCGCGCCCTGCCGGCGGGCGTCAGCGTCGAAGAACTGTTCTGAAGGATGCAGGGAGCCGGACATGGACGACGCCGACCTGATCCCGCTCTCCGCCCTGCAGCACTACCTGTATTGCCCGCGCCAGTGCGCGCTAATCCATGTGGAGCAGCAGTGGGCGGAGAACCGACAGACTGCCGAAGGGCGCTTGCTGCATCAACGCGCCGACGCGCCGCAGGCCGAGCGTCGGCGCGGCGTGCGCACCGTCACCGCGATGCCGCTGCTGGCGCTGGAGTTGGGCATCACAGGCAAGGCCGACGTGGTGGAATTCCACCGCGACGGCGATGGCGAGGTGGCCTTCCCGGTGGAGTACAAGCGGGGGCATCCCAAGGTGCATCGCGCCGATGAGGTCCAGTTGTGCGCGCAGGCCTTGTGCCTGGAGCACATGCTTGGGCGCGCCGTGCCGACAGGTGCACTGTTCTATGGGCAGACCCGTCGTCGCAAGGACGTCGCCTTCGATGCCGCACTGCGCGCGCTAACCCTGGACACCATCGCCGACACGCGCGCCATGCTGCACGACAGCGACACGCCCGCCGCGCGCTACGACGCCAAGCGCTGCGACGCCTGCTCCCTGATCGGACGTGTGCCAGCCACGCCTGCTCGATCGCGGCAGCGTCGACCAGTGGGTCCGCCGCCAACTCAATGCAGACGAGGACTGAGCATGCGCCGCCAACTCAACACACTGTATGCCACCACAGACGGTGCCTGGCTGCGCAAGGACGGCGCGAACATCGTCATGGAGGTGGAGCGGCAGGAGCGCGCACGCCTGCCCGTGCACATGCTCGAGAGCCTGGTCTGCATCGGCCGCGTCGCGGTGTCGCCGCAACTGCTCGGCTTCTGCAGCGAACACGGCATCAGCATCTGCTACCTGACGCCGCAGGGGCGTTTCCTGGCGCGGGTCGAAGGGCCGGTCTCCGGCAACGTGCTGCTGCGGCGCGCACAGTACCGGCGCAGCGACGATCCCGCAGGTTGCGCCGCCATTGTCCGCCACCTGCTGGCCGGCAAGATCCACAACCAGCGCGCGGTCTTGGCGCGCGGCTGGCGCGATCACGGCGACTGCCTGACCGACGTGGCCGCCTTCCAGCACTCTTTGAAGCGGCTCAAGCGTATCCCACAGCGCGTTCTGGTCGAGACCGACGTGGACGTGCTGCGCGGCCTGGAAGGCGAGGCGGCGCAGTCCTACTTCGGTGTGTTCGGACAGCTGGTGCGTGCCGACAAGCCACTTCTGCGCTTCGGCGGACGCAATCGCCGCCCTCCGCGCGACGCCTTCAATGCCCTGCTCTCCTTCCTCTATACCCTGCTCACACACGACTGCCGCTCCGCCCTGGAGTCGGTCGGCCTGGACCCGGCGGTGGGCTTTCTGCATCGCGACCGGCCCGGGCGACCGAGCCTGGCGCTGGACTTGGCCGAAGAGTTCCGCCCCTTGCTCGGCGAACGTCTGGCACTTTCGTTGATCAATCGCCGGCAATTGAACGAACGCGACTTCCAGGTGTTCGACAACGGCGCGGTCCTGCTCAAGGATGACTCGCGTAAGACCGTGCTGATCGCCTACCAGGAGCGCAAGCGCGAACAACTGCAGCATGCCTTTCTGGGAGAAAAGGTCGACATCGGCTTGCTACCGTTCGTCCAGGCGCAGCTGCTTGCGCGGCATCTGCGCGGGGACCTGGATGGCTACCCGGCGTTCTTCTGGAAGTAAGAGGACGCCCGCGCATGATGGTCTTGATCAGCTACGATGTCAGCACCAGCTCCCCGGGCGGCGAGAAACGCCTGCGCAAGGTCGCCAAAGCTTGCAGGGACCTTGGTCAGCGTGTCCAGTACTCGGTCTTCGAGGTTGAAGTGGAACCGGCGCAATGGGCCGAGCTTAGGCAACGCCTATGTGATCTGATTGATCCCAGCGTCGACAGCCTGCGCTTCTACCACCTCGGCGCAAAGTGGGAAGCCCGCGTAGAGCACGTCGGTGCCAAGCCAAGCCTGGACTTCAAGGGTCCGCTGATCTTCTGACGCGAACCCCAAGCGACTTGCGAAAGCCGGGCAGGCTCGCGAAATTTCCAAGTGATTGATTTTAAAATAAAATCACTTCACTTGCCATCGCGGGTGCTCATATTTGCAAGGCATGGAACCTGTTCGCGTTCCTGTTCGCGAAATGACGGGTTTTCCCTCAAGACGCGCAAGCACTTATGCTGGCGGGGTCGCGTCCTCACGGGCGCGTGGATTGAAACACCGGGGCACAAATGGAGATGGCCGGCGAGGCCGTCGCGTCCTCACGGGCGCGTGGATTGAAACTGTTTCACACGTTCCAAGGCGATTTGGTGGCACCGTCGCGTCCTCACGGGCGCGTGGATTGAAACCAATGGTCTTACCCGATACGGAAGGCACATCAAAGGGTCGCGTCCTCACGGGCGCGTGGATTGAAACCCATTTACAGACAGGCCTGGGGGCGAGGTTGCAGTCGCGTCCTCACGGGCGCGTGGATTGAAACATAATCAGAATAGCCCCGGCGTTATAAATGGTGTGGTCGCGTCCTCACGGGCGCGTGGATTGAAACCCGATCTTAAACCCGCCAATATAGTTGTTGGCATGTCGCGTCCTCACGGGCGCGTGGATTGAAACGGGATCGATTTGCCGGGCCTGCTCTTGCTGCGCGTCGCGTCCTCACGGGCGCGTGGATTGAAACGGCCTCTAGTATCTTCTGTCCCCGGGCGGTGCTGGTCGCGTCCTCACGGGCGCGTGGATTGAAACTGCGCCGCGTGTTTAACAAAATTACTGAGAGGAGGTCGCGTCCTCACGGGCGCGTGGATTGAAACATACAACCGCCGATTTGCTACGCTGGCTCGGCGGTCGTCGCGTCCTCACGGGCGCGTGGATTGAAACTACAAGTACGCGCCTGCGCGCGCAGCGGCGCCGGGTCGCGTCCTCACGGGCGCGTGGATTGAAACTGTAGCGCGGCGTTCTCTGCGTCGGTCGCTGCTGCGTCGCGTCCTCACGGGCGCGTGGATTGAAACCAGGCCTCTGCCGGGCGTTGGAATGACCGTTCGGCGTCGCGTCCTCACGGGCGCGTGGATTGAAACATGAAGTCCGGCATGGGCAATAGGCTCAGCACGTGTCGCGTCCTCACGGGCGCGTGGATTGAAACTTGCACCAGCGCGTACACGCTGTATTCGCTACCCGGTCGCGTCCTCACGGGCGCGTGGATTGAAACCGCTTCTCCGGATCAATAGGTCTGGCGGAGTAGAAAGTCGCGTCCTCACGGGCGCGTGGATTGAAACAGGCCACGGATCAGGCGGTTATTCATGTACGAGGGTCGCGTCCTCACGGGCGCGTGGATTGAAACTTCAGCGCTGCGGACTCCATCACCAAGATGTGGTCGTCGCGTCCTCACGGGCGCGTGGATTGAAACCGCAATATCCGAGACGGTGTAGTTGTGGATAGACGAGTCGCGTCCTCACGGGCGCGTGGATTGAAACATGGAGGAGGCAGGCCTGCATGGGCTGCAATTGGACGTCGCGTCCTCACGGGCGCGTGGATTGAAACCTCAGACCGCTTTTTGAGCGTGTCACTGTACAGCGTCGCGTCCTCACGGGCGCGTGGATTGAAACTGGCCCGTGTGTTGCGGAGGATACGTTTTTCCTCCGTCGCGTCCTCACGGGCGCGTGGATTGAAACACCGCAGCCCGGTAGGCCCACTATGTTGTCGGCGTCGCGTCCTCACGGGCGCGTGGATTGAAACTTCTCTATAGGTGCCTCACCCCTCGAACGTCGGCGAGTCGCGTCCTCACGGGCGCGTGGATTGAAACATGTAGCTGGCAAGCTGCGGAGCATCGCTCAGGATGTCGCGTCCTCACGGGCGCGTGGATTGAAACTCGGCCACGCTGGCGCTGTCGTTGAACGTCATGTGTCGCGTCCTCACGGGCGCGTGGATTGAAACGAGCGTTGGAATCCTATGGTAATACCCCTCCACAGCGTCGCGTCCTCACGGGCGCGTGGATTGAAACGCCAACTCAATCGCCGCCCAGTCAATCGGGTTGAGTCGCGTCCTCACGGGCGCGTGGATTGAAACAGCATCTTCCTTTACCTTCAGGCCGCGGATCAGGTCGCGTCCTCACGGGCGCGTGGATTGAAACTTCCGCCACGATACTGCGTATGTCTGGACACCATCGTCGCGTCCTCACGGGCGCGTGGATTGAAACACAAGCTGGCTGTAATAGCTGCTTCGCGCAGCACGTCGCGTCCTCACGGGCGCGTGGATTGAAACCAATGTGTTGTTGTCAACCTCAGCCACAACATGGGTCGCGTCCTCACGGGCGCGTGGATTGAAACGGGAGGGTTATATCCCTCCCAGCATCTCGCCCACGTCGCGTCCTCACGGGCGCGTGGATTGAAACAGGGTCGATTTGGCGGGCCTGCTCTTGCTGCGCAGTCGCGTCCTCACGGGCGCGTGGATTGAAACTATGAAGACTTGTACCGACGGCCACAGCTCGGGCCGTCGCGTCCTCACGGGCGCGTGGATTGAAACACAGTGACCTTGCCTTGATGCGCAATCAGCTGGTGTCGCGTCCTCACGGGCGCGTGGATTGAAACTCAGGCATTCCGCCCTCTTGCCAATAAATAGGCACAGTCGCGTCCTCACGGGCGCGTGGATTGAAACTCGGCATCCCGAAGAACAAGCTGAGGCTAGAGGGGTCGCGTCCTCACGGGCGCGTGGATTGAAACCAAGAAGTTTACCTGGGCGAATGCCTGCTCGTTACGTCGCGTCCTCACGGGCGCGTGGATTGAAACTCGACGAGCGTGCAGGCCTTGGCAATTCCTTGATGAGGTCGCGTCCTCACGGGCGCGTGGATTGAAACCAAATCTGCTGCCGGGGAATGTCAATCATCTGACCGTCGCGTCCTCACGGGCGCGTGGATTGAAACTTCCTGGGATTCCTATTCGCCATCGATGCAGCAGGTCGCGTCCTCACGGGCGCGTGGATTGAAACGAGCTCATCGAGTACGTTGTTGAGCGTGGTCTGGTCGCGTCCTCACGGGCGCGTGGATTGAAACGAAGGCGCGGGTCTCAGAGACATCGAGGGTCTTCGTCGCGTCCTCACGGGCGCGTGGATTGAAACTACGTCAACGAGCGCAAGCCGCTCGCTCCGCCAGGTCGCGTCCTCACGGGCGCGTGGATTGAAACTGCGCCTGAGGATCTGGTGCTGATGGGTCCACCAGTCGCGTCCTCACGGGCGCGTGGATTGAAACCCTGACCCCGCCGGATACCCGTCTGACCGTCCGTGTCGCGTCCTCACGGGCGCGTGGATTGAAACCAGCAATACTCGCTGCCGTTGCCTCATGGCCAGCGTCGCGTCCTCACGGGCGCGTGGATTGAAACTCCGTTGCTGCTGCAATCAGCTGGTCGAGGTCCTGGTCGCGTCCTCACGGGCGCGTGGATTGAAACCTCTAATTGTTTGGTGCTGCTATGGCACTGCTGACAGTCGCGTCCTCACGGGCGCGTGGATTGAAACTCGGCCACACTCGCCGAATCATTGAACGTCATGTAGTCGCGTCCTCACGGGCGCGTGGATTGAAACAGCTGGGCAAAGCCAAGGAAGGGAGTCAAGCCGGGGTCGCGTCCTCACGGGCGCGTGGATTGAAACCCCGAGTCCAAGCCATACCAGACGGCGACGACCATGTCGCGTCCTCACGGGCGCGTGGATTGAAACCCGTCGACAAGCACGCGTCGGGCGATCTGGACGGTGTCGCGTCCTCACGGGCGCGTGGATTGAAACGTGAACAACGCTGCCATCGTTGCTGAGGGCGGCCTGTCGCGTCCTCACGGGCGCGTGGATTGAAACCACGGCTCTTTCTGGGATCAAACCACGGAATATGGGGTCGCGTCCTCACGGGCGCGTGGATTGAAACTGCTTCGTGCTGCTGTGACATGCTTGGCACAATGGGTCGCGTCCTCACGGGCGCGTGGATTGAAACCGGACGCCTGATGGCAAGAGGTACACCATGTACCAGTCGCGTCCTCACGGGCGCGTGGATTGAAACTGATAGGGCGCTGCCCCATGCGCAAGCATGATGCCGTCGCGTCCTCACGGGCGCGTGGATTGAAACGTGGCCCACGTCGAGTCGCAGGCGAAACGACCGCGTCGCGTCCTCACGGGCGCGTGGATTGAAACAAGCTGACTAGCTCGAAGAGCCAAGCGGCGATGACGTCGCGTCCTCACGGGCGCGTGGATTGAAACCCGACCTCAAGGCGCGTTCCTCCGGTTCGATCCAAGTCGCGTCCTCACGGGCGCGTGGATTGAAACACGTAGAACGAGCGCTTGTTATAGCGCTCGCGCCACGTCGCGTCCTCACGGGCGCGTGGATTGAAACCTGCACATACTCAATCAGGGCGCTGTCGGTGCGAGTCGCGTCCTCACGGGCGCGTGGATTGAAACACCGCATCCCGGAAGACCCACAATGTTGTCCGCCGTCGCGTCCTCACGGGCGCGTGGATTGAAACGCCCGACGGGTATGAGCAAGTCTTTGCTGGGATACCGTCGCGTCCTCACGGGCGCGTGGATTGAAACCGCGACGGGCTGGAGCTGGTAACCCCGTCGCAGAGTCGCGTCCTCACGGGCGCGTGGATTGAAACGAGTGCCCGGGGTCGGTGTCAGCGCAGGCTGGCCGTCGCGTCCTCACGGGCGCGTGGATTGAAACATGACGCGTCAGCATTACTCATAAGTCAGAAATATAGGCGACACTTGGATGCGTGAAGAACGAGCGCACCAATTCTGGTCGAGCTGCAATGTCGGACAACTGATCATGCACCCGATCGGCCAGCTTCTCGCCACTGCGCAGCGGGCTGCGCGCTACGCCCGTGCGCTTGGTGTAGCTCCACACCAACTCGTCGGGATTCAAGTCCGGCGCGTCACCCGGCAGGAAATGCAGCGTCAGCCTGCCCTTCAGGCTGTCCACGTCATCGCGCAAGCCACGGGTCTTGTGGGCAGGCAAACCATCACCTGATTAGCACGATCTTTCAGCACAGTCGCAGCCAGTGAGAGCCGACCGGTCGATGGTAGGACCGTCGCTCCACCGAGACCAGATCATGGCCATGAATCGTGTGCAGTTCCAAGCCGGGCTGTCGTTGCCGGCGTTCCTCAAGTGGTGCCCAGCTTGCTGGCCGCCGCAGCCGCCAGCAAGCCGTGGTCCGAGCGGGCCCTGCGTGATGTCACCATGTTCACCGCTGAAAGTGCGTGCTAATCAGGAACCATCAAGCACCAGATGGATTGGACGGCGACGGCCTTTCATCATTCGCTTGAGCAGGGCCACGAACAATTCACCGTTCAAGCCGCCGCTGTACACGGCGAACCAGAACCCGCCCTTGCTGTTCACCGCCGAGGCCGCACTGATGCTCTGGCGCTGCCCCGGCACCGCGACAACCGGCGTGACGCCCTTGACGGCCCACGTCCGTCCTTGCACCGCATCGGCACGGAAGCCAGACTCGTCCCAGAAGTCAATCTCGGCCTTTTCCCGCTTGGCGTGCGTCACGATCGCCGGGTAAGTCTGCTTTTCCCACTGTGCTACCGCCAGTGGATCGCGCTGATAGGCGTGTTGCAGCGGCTTCTGTGGGCTCAGCCCCAGCCGCGCCAGCAACGTCCCGACGCTGGCCAGACTCAACCGTGCGGCACATTTCTTCTCGATCAGTTCACGCACGACCTGCCGCGTCCACAAACCGAAGGCGAAGCCATGCTGGCGAGGGTTCTTGCCATTGACCCAGCCGAACACCTGGCGCTCCTGCGCCGGCGTCAACGTCCGCGGGCGACCGCTGCCTTTACGCGTCATCAATGCGCCAGCGCCGCCCTCCTGTGCTCGCGCCAGCACTTTGTACGCCCAGCCGCGATGCAGCCCGAACGACGAGGCCACTTCGGCCGGCGATTCGCCTTCGCCCATCCGTTGCAACGCCATCAGGCGCATTTCTTCCAGCACTGCCCGCGATACCAAACGTCCGTCTCTCTTCTTCATGGATGGTTGGACAGCAGACACCGGCATTTGCTCCCTAATTTACTGACTTATGAGTAACGCACAGAAAGTCACTTCTTCTGCAACAAACGCGGCACCTGCGCAGCCGCATGGGTCCAGATCGCAAGCCAGACGCCGAGCTGCGTCATCAAGCCGCGGTGGCGAGCTTCGAACTTGCGGAAATAGCGCCACAATCCACGATGTTTGTGCCACTCCACGAAAAATGGCCGCGCGCGGCTGGAGACGCCGCGCACATGCACTACCTGCAGATCGTTGGCCACCGCAACCAGGGCACCGGCCTGGCGGGCACGCCGGCACAGGTCGAGGTCTTCGGCATGCAGGCGATAACTGCCGTCCCAGCCGTCCAGCCGGTCGAACAGGCTGCGCTGCATGAGCATCAACGCGCCGGAGATGGCGTCTACCGGCTGCAGGGCCCGCGACGGGTCGGCCGGCACCGTCAGATTGGCGGCAGCACGCGGCGCGCGCAGCATCGCCGCAAAATCCGGGTCGCGGCGGCGCACAGCCATATCCGGACGCCCTTGCTCATCCACCTGCTCCACTCCCAGCAGTACCGCCGGATGCCCCGCTGCGCGGTCGCATAGCTGCAGCAAGGTGTCGCGCGCGACCATCAAGTCGGGGTTGATAAAGACCAGCCAGGGCGCCTGCGAGTCGCGCGCGCCCTGATTGCACGCAGTGGCGAAACCGGGGTTATCGGGGTTGGCGATGAAATGCAGCCGCGCATCGGCCAGGGCATGACGCTGCACGACTTCCAGGGTGTCGTCGCTGGAAGCGTTGTCGACCACCCGGATCTCGCTGATGCCCTCGGCCGCGCGCAATCGCGACAGGCAGGCATCGATGGTGCTGCTGCTCTGATAGGTGACAACGACGGCGGCGATCTGGACGGCAGTCATCCGCCCATTATCCGGTGCCGGAGCGGCGCAGCGCCATCTCAAGTTCGCAGCTGCAAGCTACGCATCAGGCGTTGTCGCGGCTGCATTGCGTTGATATTCCCGGGCGGGCTGGACATTGCGCCACGCTCCTGCTTGCAGGCAGTCACTCGCGCCGTATGCGCTTGGCGGCATGGCGACCCATGCTGGCAAAGCGCATACTGCGCGTCGGGAGCCGCCGTGCGGTCTCCGTTTACGACATTTTGAGCGACCTGCAAAACGACTGCGCAGCCACCAGGCGGGCGCGGGCGGCACTCGATGCATGTAACGCGCGTACATCCGCTTCAGAGCACACCGCCCACACCCATCTGATCGCCAGTTGTTTTGCCAATCGCTTTTGGTGCACTCCCACACCTGATTGTTGAGATGACGGCTAGCGATCTTTCGGTTTCGCGCTGCCTTTTCATTCCCTGCATCGCCGCTGCCTGATGGCGGATGCGATGCGACGACGGCCTGGCAGCGCCGTTCTTGTCATTGCCGGCGCGAGTGCCGGGTCCGCCGCTTCGCCCCCTTTCCATTGGTCTATACCACTCACCGGGGCAGAGCGATCCGTGGGTCTGTCAGGAATCAGGCCATGAACGTGCCGCATCAGGTGCATGGCATGAGCCTGGAACTGGCGCTGCCGGACTGGCCGGTGCTCACCACCGATGAAATCCATCGCGTGCTGCATGGGTGTGCAGCCGCAGGCCGGCTCATTGCGGTGCGATGGCAGAGCGCGCGCCCGTTCTCGGCAGCAGCTTGCGTGGACGCTGAAAGCGGCCCGGTCATCGTCAAACGCCACCATCGCAGCGTGCGCAGCGTCGCCGCGCTGCGCGAGGAACACAACTTTATTGCCCATCTGCGCTGGGCCGGCGCGCCAGTGGCGGAGGTGCTGCACGACGCCCAGGGCTGCACCGCACTGACGTACGACGAGTGGGTGTACGAAGTGCAGCGCGTCGGCGCCGGGCGCGACCTCTACCGCGATGCATTGTCGTGGACACCGTTCACCGACGTGGCACATGCGCGGGCGGCCGGCGCTGCGTTGGCGCAACTGCACAGCGCCGCCCAGGGCTTCGATGCGCCGGTGCGCTCCACCAGCGTGCTGGTCGCCAACCTGCGGCTGTTTGCGCAGGCGGACCCGCTGCAGGCGTTGCACGATGCATTGCCAACGCGGCCGCACCTGGCAGCCGCCTTGCAATACCGCCCCTGGCAACACGATCTCGCCACCCATCTGCTGCCCTGGCATGCGCGCGCGTGGCCGCTGCTGTCTGCGCCGGGCGCGCTACCGCCGCTGTGGACGCATGGCGATTGGCACGCGTCCAACCTGCTGTGGGACACCGACGACGGGCACACCCGCGTCAGCGCCATCTTCGATTTCGGGTTGAGCGATTGCAGCAGCGCACTGTTCGATCTGGCGACCGCCATCGAGCGCAACCTCATCCCCTGGCTGCGCCTGGACACCGGCGCACGCGCGCAGGCCGAACTGGCACAGCTCGACGCGCTACTGGATGGCTATGCGCAGCATCGTCCACTGGATGCCAACCAGTTGCGCCGCCTGGCCGCACTGCTGCCGATCGTGCATGCCGACTTCGCCTTGAGCGAAATCGAATATTTCGCCGGCATCACACGTTCGCCCACCAACGCCGACATCGCCTATCACCGCTATTTGCTCGGCCATGCGGACTGGTTTACCAGCGCCGATGGCCAGCACCTGCTTGAGCATCTGCACGCGCGTGCGCGCCGGCTGCCGTGAGCGCCCTCATTTCTCTTTCCTGTCGAGCGTTGTCAATGTCTGCGACCTTCCCCCTGCTCTCCCGCTGCCCGCTCGCGCTGGTATTGGCGTTGTGCTGCACCCCTGCACTGGCGCAGCAGCAACCCGACGCCAATGCCGTCGAACTGGATGCGGTCAACGTGCGTGGCGAGCGCGTCGAGACCAGCACGGCATTGAGCGGATTCGGCGCAACCCGGCTGCTGGACGCACCCGCGTCGATCGCGCTCATCGATCGTCAGCAATTGCTCGATCGTCAGGCACGCGTGCTCAGTGAAGTCCTGCGTGCCGATGCTTCCGCTGGCGATGCGTATGCGCCCATTGGCTATTACGAAAACTTCGTGGTGCGCGGCTATTCGCTCAATGCCGCCAACAGCTACCGTATCAACGGCATGAGCGCGGTGGGCGAACAATCGATCGCGTTGGAAAACAAACAGCAGGTGCAACTCCTCAAGGGTCTGGCCGGGTTGCAGTCGGGCGTCAACGAACCGGCCGGGCTGATCGACTACCGCACCAAGCGGCCTGAGCACGTGCGCAGCGTGACCCTGGGCACCGACGAACAAGGCTCACGCTATCTCGCCGCCGATCTGGGCGACTGGTTCGGTGCCGAACGCACGCTGGGCGTGCGCATCAACGCCGCACGCGAAGACATCGACAGCGATGTCGATCATGCCGACGGCTACCGCAATTTCCTGTCGCTGGCCGGCGACTGGAAGATCACCCCGCAAGCGCTGTTGCAGCTGGACGTGGAATATCAGCATCGGCAACAGCGCTCGGTGCCGGGCTATCAACTGCTGGGTGGCACGCAGGTGCCGCGTGATATCGATGTGCATCGCCTGCTCGGCTACCAGCCGTGGGCACGTCCGGTGGAAATGGATTCGCTCAACGCGCAGTTCCGGTACGCCTACCAGTTCAACGACGACTGGCGCGCCACTGCCGACGCATCGCGCAGCCGCTCGACGATCAACGACTTCTCTGCGTTCGCCTGGGGCTGTTATGGCGCGGCAAGCTGCGCCGACTTCGCCACGCCGAACTTCTTCAGCGCGCAGGGCGAGTACGACGTCTACGATTACCGCAGCCCCGACGACACCCGCGTGCACAATCAACTGCGTGCCACGCTGGAAGGCCGTGTCGCTACCGGCGCGCTGGAACATCGCCTGAGCGTCGGCGGCGAATGGTTGCGCCGCACCATCGACCGTTTTGGCTCAGTCAACGCATTCGTCGGCAGCGGCAGCATCGACCGCGACCCGGAGGTGTTTGCGCAGACCGATGTGCCGCTGGCCCCAAAGCAGCGCCGACTGGATAGCCGCCAGCGCGCGCTCGTGTTGGCCGACCGCATCGGCCTGGGTGCGCAATGGGAACTGTCGCTTGGCGGGCGCTACGTGCAACTGGACGAACGCAGCTTCGATCGCGACGGCCTGCTGGAACGACGCATGCGCAAAGACACGGTGCTGCCGCAGGCGGCGCTGCTGTTCAAGCCGCAGCAGAACGTGTCGCTGTATGCCAGCTACGCCAAGAGCCTGGCGGCCGGCGGCACGGCGCCGTGGTTTGCCGATAACGCCGACGAGATCCTGCCGCCCACCAATGCATATCAGCTGGAAACCGGCGCAAAGATCGACCTGCATAGCCTGCGCCTGGGCGCGGCATTGTTCGACATCCGTCAGGCCTATCAGTTCACCCAACCGCAGGCCGATGGCGGTCTGCTCTATGTGCAGCAGGGCCGCCTGCACAACCACGGCCTGGAGCTGTCTGCCGACGGTGCAGCGACCCGGCAGCTGCGTCTGTTCGCCAGCATCGCAGCAATCCGCGCGCGTGCAGAAGACACCGACATTGCCGAGTATGAGGGCCATCAGGCGATCAACGTGCCCAAGCTGCGCGCCAGCGTGCAGGCCGATTACAGCGTGCCCGGCGTCGATGGACTGGCGCTGCTGGCCGGCGTGCAATACAGCGGGCGCAAGTTCGCCGACCGCCTCGGCAACGCCAGCGTGCCGGCCTACGCCGTGGCCAATCTGGGTGCGCGCTACGCCACGGCGCTGGGCGGGCTGGCGACCACCTGGCGTTTGAACGTGGACAACGTGTTCGATAAGCGCTATTGGCGCGATTCCGGCGAATATCAGGGCGATGCGTATCTGTTCCCCGGTGCGCCGCGCACTGCGCGGCTGACCGTGCAGGTGGATTTCTAGATCGCCATGGCATGCACTCGCTACATGCCTTCCCGTGCCTGCACGGGAAGAACGCGCAAGTGATGCGCTGCTTGGCAGCGTCGGCCGCCGACGCATCCGCAAGATGCTGTGATCAGCGGCTTGTCACCTGCCTTGCTGGCATGTTGCGCGCCGTGCGTTTGCTGCACGCAGCATCCGGGTTCGAAGGGCGGCTACCAGGACCTAGCAAGCATTCGTCAGGCGGGTATGAACGGCGCTGCGGAACCGGAGTTTTTGCGAGATGTACGCCACACCGCGCACTGGACGCCCCTGCATGGCGACTGCGCAGTGGTTTTGTTAGCCGCCCTAAGTTGTCTTACGCATCTCCACCATAATCCACACCGCACCAGATCCCGTATGTCGCTGCTCGAATCCATCGCCGTCGCGATCAACCTGCTGGGCGTGTGGCTGACCGCGCGGCGCATTCGCTGGTGCTGGCCGGTGGGCATCGTGGCGGTGGCGTTGTACGCGTGGCTGTTCTATCAGTGGAAGCTGTACTCGGACATGCTGCTGCAAGGGGTCTATGTGCTGACCCAGCTCTACGGATGGTGGCACTGGCAACGCGGAAGCCCTGCAGACACGCGCATCCGCCCGCTGCCGATGCCGGTGATGGAATGCTGGCTCTCGCTGTGCATCGGCGCCGCGTTCGCTGCGTCACTCGGCGCCTACATGCATTACCGCACCGATGCGGCGCTGCCGTGGCTGGATGCGGCGCTTGCCAGTTTCAGCCTGGTGGCCAGCCTGTGGGCAGCACGCAAGCGTATCGCCAACTGGGTGTTGTGGATCGTACTCGACTGCGTTTATGTCGGCGTCTTCATCAGCAAGGGGCTGCACCCTACTGCCGCGCTCTACGCCGGCTTCGTGGCGCTTGCGGTGTACGGCTGGCGCAGCTGGAAAACCCAACAGAACCCGAACCTGGCTAGCGCACGCTGAGCCAGGCGCGTTTTGTGCACGCGTTCTTCTTTACCATCGCAACATGCACGCCTTCCACCTCATGGCATTGCCTAGATCCCGCGCCTTCCATCAACGGTTCGCCGCATGAGCGTGTCGCGCCAGCACACCATCACCGAAGCGATCTCCGCACAGATTGCAGCAGGCGAATGGGGTCAGGATCAACGCTTGCCGGTGGAACGCGCATTGGCCGAGCGGTTCGGCTGCACCCGCATCACGCTGCGCGAAGCCTTGCAACAACTTGAAGCCGAAGGCCGCATCTACCGCGAGAATCGTCGCGGCTGGTTCGTCAGCGCGTCGCGCGTGCGCTACGACCCCACCAGCATCGCCGGTTTCATGCAGTACGTGGCCGCGCAAGGGCGCAAGCCGCGCACCGAATTATTGAGCGCTACCAGACAGGTCGCGGGCGCTGCCTACGCTGCGGCATTGCGATTGGATAGCCCGTACGACGAGGTTTTCGTGCTGCAACGTCGGCGTTGGATCGATCGTCGCGCCGTGCTGCTGGAAACCAATGTGGTGCTCGCGGCCTGGGCGCCGGGCCTGCTCGAACACGATCTGGCCGGGTCGCTGTCGACGGTGTTCAACCAGCAACTCGGCCTGTTTCTCAGCCGCGCGCAACTGTCGATGCACCCGGCCGGTTTGGACGCAGCACAGGCGATGCTGCTGCAGTCCGCTCCCGGCACGCCGTGCTTCCGTCTGCAGCGGATCAGCTTTGCCGAAGATGGCCGCGCGGTGGAACTGGATATCGAATCCTGGCGTCATGACGCAGTGGATGTGGTGGTGCGGACAGAGGCACCGACGCGGTCGGCGCTGTAGCGACGGGAATCGGGAATCGGGAATCGGGAATCGATTAAGAGCATGCCTCGCCGTCATCTTGGTTGCGGGTGCGGCGCCTCATTACAGACTCATTGCAACTGTCGCGATGGATGCGGGTGGTGTGCTCGGAGCAGAGCGCACAGGTGGCACCTGCAGTGGCTGGCAGCGGCTGCACACGGATGCCGACTGTGCGGTGGTGTTTCGGTCGCTTGATCAAGTGCATCACTGTGTCGATCCGAGGACCCTGCGAAGCACGGTCGCGAGACGACCAAGAGCCGCTAACAACAAGACGTGGCGGGCAGCCGTCAGGTGGCCGTAGCCGGCGCACGGGAAACCGCAGTGGACGAGTGGTGTACGCCGCACAACGCACCGGGCGCAAACATCTGGCTGTGCGCGAAATTGCGTTGTCAGCTGCTCTACGCGTCGAACAACGCGCGTTGCGGATCCGGTGGCGGCAGGTCGGCCAGTAAGTGGGTCAGCTGATCGCGCTGCGCACGCAGCGGGTCGTGCATCAGGAAGTTGGCCAAACGGGCATGCCAGGCCGGCCAGCGGGTAGCCAAGGCATCCATGTCGCCATCGGCCGGGCGGCCCTCGTGTGGCGAGGCGACGAAAGCGGTACCGCACAACACATTGCGCCAGCCCAGCCCGCCCATGCGCAGACTCAAATCCACCAGCGCGGCGTACCACGAACCATAGCTGCTGGCATCCAGGCCGCCGGCCTTGCGCCGTGCAGCGCCACGCAACAGCACCGCGTGCCCGATCGCCGATGGAAGTTCCGGATGCAGCGGCGGCATTGCGGCACAGGCAGCGGCAAGCCGCTCCGTTGCATCCGGCATGGGGTTGAGTTCGCCCAGCCGCGGCCAGCTGCAGGCTTCGCCCACATTGCTCCAAGGCGTGGCGGTGGCAATCGCGGCGTCGCGTGCGAAACATGCGGTCAGTTGCTGCAACCACCCAGGCAACGGGCGGGCATCCACTCCGAGCACCACCACGTCGGCATCGCCGCAAGCGATGAGCATTTCGTCCAGATGCGCGACCTCGCCCAGCATGCGCTGGCGACGGGTGTGATGCGCCTGCAATTGCGTGCGCACCAGCCAATGCTCGATTACTGCGCGCCCACGCGGGCCAGCTTGCGCATCGTCGGCCAGCCATACCCGCGTGCCTGCGGGTGTGGCGGCATCCAACGCCCCCAGACATGCATCCAACGCCTCCTCGTCGGTGCCGACCGGCACCAACACGACCGGCAGCGCTGCACTCATTGCGGTTTCTGGCTGGGCTTCAGCGGCTCCATGGCCTTGAATTTCTGACCATATTCGTCGGTGAGATTGCGCGCTTCCTGCGGGTTGCGCACGATCGAGGGAGTGATCAGCACGATGACTTCGCGGCGGGCGCTGTTACGGCTCTTGGAT